>NZ_CP025546.1:305923-611847 GCF_003614435.1 Mycobacterium paragordonae | reverse complement strand
GCTACAGCCCGGCAGCATCGCCGTGGCGATCGTCAAGGCAACCAACGTCATTGTCGAGGTACCCGAATCGATTTAGGGATGACTACAGCGTCTCGTCCAGCTCCCCCAGCCGATCGGTGAGCCGCAGGTTCTCCGAATAGTCGACCGGGCACGCGATCAGCGACACCCCGTCGCCATCCAGCGCCGCCCGCAACGTCGGCAACAAGTCCTCGGCGCTGCTGATTCGATATCCCTTGGCGCCGAAGCTTTCCGCATACTTGACCACATCGGGGTTGCCGAACGACACGTAGTGGTGCTCGCCGAGTTCGAGATCCATCTTCCACTCGATCAAGCCGTAGCCGCCGTCCTCCCAGATCAGCACCACCAGCGGGATCTTCTCCCGCACCGCCGTCTCGATCTCCTGCGAGTTCATCAGGAAAGCTCCGTCGCCCACCACCGTCAGCACCTTCGACTCCGGCTGCGCCAGCTTCACCCCGAGCGCTCCGGGCAGCGCAAAACCCATGGTGGACAGACCGTTTGAGATCAGACAGGTGTTGCGCTCATAGGTCGGGTAGAGCCGCGCCATCCACATCTTGGTGGCGCCGGTGTCAACCAGCACGACGTCGCTGCGCCCCAGCGCCGCCCGGGTGTCGGCGACCACCCGCTGCGGCGCCAGCGGGAAGCGCGAATCCTGTTGTCCCCGAGTGAATTCCTCGTCCAACAGTCCCGACCCGGGTACCTCCACGTCGTCGAAGCGGCGCCCGTCCATCGCCTCGGTGAGCTGGTTGAGCGAGTCGCTGATGTCGCCGATGATGCCGACGTCGACCGAGTAGTGCGCGTCCACCTCGGCCGGGAACCGATGGATGTGGATGATCTTCTTGTCGCCCTGCGGGTTGATCCGGACCGGATCGAATTCCTGCAACTCGTATCCGACCGCGATGACGACATCGGCGTTGTCGAACCCGAAGTTGACGTAGTCGTGCCGCATGAAGCCCAGCGTCCCAATGCCGTTCGGATGGTCGTCGGGCATGACACCCTTGCCGTGAAAGCTGTTGGCGACCTTGATTCCGAGCTCCTCGGAGAACCGGATCAGCGCCTTGGTTGCATCGCTGCGGGCGGCGCCGTGCCCGGCGAGCACCACCGGCCGTTGGGCCGAGCGCAGGATGTCCACCGCGCGCGCCACCTGACGGGCGGCCGGCGCGTCGGCGCGAACGACATTGCGGGGCAACGGCGCCAACTCCGGGTAATCCTCGGCATCCTCGTCGATGTGTTCCGGCACCGCGAGATAGACCGCGGCCGGCCGTTCGGTCTCGGCGACCTTGAACGCCTTGCGGACCATCTCGGGTATGGCATGTGCGGTCGGGATTCCGGCGGACCACCGGGTGATCGGCGCGAACATCGACACCAGGTCGACGTACTGGTGGGATTCCTTGTACTCGCGGTCCTGACCGACCTGCGCCGAGATGGCGACCATCGGGGTGCTGTTGGTGGTGGCGTCCGCGACGCCGAGTTGCATGTTGATCGCGCCCGGGCCCAACGTTGCCGAGACCACGGCCGCGCGTCCGGTGACCCGGCCGTACATCTCGGCCATGAAGGCCGCGCCCTGCTCGTGCCGGGTGAGGACATAGCGGATATTCGAGGCCGCGAGCGCCTTGATGAAGCGGATGTTCTCTTCCCCGGGTATTCCGAAGACAACTTCGACACCCTCGTTTTCCAGGCACTTGACGATCAGCTCAGCCGGTGTGGACATCCGCTACCTCTCTGTTTCCTAGATAGTGGCAGGCTAGTTGTCGGACGGTTCACGACAACCCCGACAGGAGGGCCAGCGTGCCCATCGCCACCATCAACCCGGCCACCGGCGAGACAGTCAAAACCTTCACCCCCGCGACCGACGACGAAGTAGAGCAAGCAATAGCTCGCGCCTACGCGCGCTTCCAGGACTACCGGCGCAACACCACCTATGCCCAGCGTGCCGAATGGGCAAACGCCACCGCCGACCTGCTCGAGGCTGAGGCGGACGACACCGCGGCCATCATGACCCTGGAGATGGGCAAGACGCTGGCCAGCGCCAAGGCGGAAGTGCTCAAGTGTGCCAAGGGATTTCGCTACTACGCAGAGAACGCCGAAGCGCTGCTCGCCGATGAGCCGGCCGACGCCGGCAAGGTGAACGCATCCCGTGCCTTCACCCGCTACCAACCGCTCGGCGTGGTGCTGGCGGTGATGCCGTGGAACTTCCCGTTGTGGCAGGCCGTGCGGTTCGCGGCGCCCGCGCTGATGGCCGGCAATGTCGGGCTGCTCAAACACGCATCGAACGTCCCGCAGTGCGCGCTGTACCTGGCCGACGTCATCGCGCGCGGTGGGTTCCCGGACGGGTGCTTCCAGACACTGCTCGTCGCCTCCGGCGCCGTCGAGAAGATCCTGCGCGATCCCCGCGTGGCCGCCGCCACCCTCACGGGCAGTGAACCGGCCGGGCAGTCGGTGGGCGCCATCGCCGGGGACGAGATCAAGCCGACCGTGCTCGAACTCGGCGGCAGCGACCCGTTCATCGTGATGCCCTCGGCGGATCTGGACGCCGCGGTGAAGACAGCGGTCACCGGCCGGGTGCAGAACAACGGGCAGTCCTGCATCGCCGCCAAGCGCTTCATCGTCCACACCGACATCTACGACGAGTTCCTGGACAAGTTCGTCGAGCGGTTTGAAGCGCTCAAAGTCGGTGACCCGACCGACCCCGACACGGACGTCGGCCCGCTGGCCACCGAATCGGGTCGCGACGAGATCGCCCAGCAGGTCGAGGACGCCGCCGCCGCGGGTGCGGTAATCCGTTGTGGCGGTAAGCGTCCCGACCGGCCGGGCTGGTTCTACCCGCCGACGGTCATCAGTGACATCACCAAGGACATGGCGCTCTACACCGAGGAGGTCTTCGGCCCCGTCGCGTCGGTGTACCGGACCGCCGACATCGACGAAGCGATCGAGATCGCCAACGCGACCACGTTCGGGTTGGGCTCGAACGCGTGGACCGAGGACGAGGCCGAGCAGCAGCGCTTCATCGACGACATCGTGGCCGGCGCCGTGTTCATCAATGGCATGACGGTGTCCTATCCCGAGCTGCCGTTCGGCGGAGTCAAGCGGTCCGGTTACGGACGCGAGCTGGCGGGTCTAGGCATTCGCGAGTTCTGCAACGCCAAGACGGTGTGGGTCGGCAAGAGCGACACCGGCGAGGCCGCCGGGAGCAAGAAGGTCGAGTAGCTTTCCGCGCCGAATAGTTGCCCGTGCTAGCTGACCGCGGCCAGCGCGCGCTCGTCTTCGTCGGCGAACTCGTCCTCGAGTTGCACCGGCGAATAGTCCAAATCGATCTCGCCCACCGGGCGGCCGCGGGCACTGCTGATGGTGCCGAACCGTCGCATGCCCTTGTCGGTGGAGTACTGCAGCATCTCGTCGGGCTTCAGGCCGAACGGCGGATGCTCGCCGTACAGCTCGAAACCCTCTTCGGTGAGCCGCAGCGCCATCGGGATCAGCTCGTTCATGCGGTTCTCGAACACGGTCCAGTTGGCGTCGTCGGCCGCGACGTGGCGACGACAGGTGAACGTTCCCCAGGCCATGTGGCGGCGTTCGTCGTCGCCGATGCGGCGGACCAGTTCCTGCATGCCCGGCAGGATGCCGCGTTCGACGCAGATCTTGTTCCACGCGTAGTAGCCGGTGAGCGCCAGCATGCCTTCGACGATGTGGTTGTAGGTGACCGATGCCCGCACCTGAGCCGCCGGCGAGGGATCACCGGTCAGCGCGTTCAGACAGTCCGGCAACTCGTCGTAGAAGATGTCGCGGTAGGTCGGCAGCGGGTCGAGGTAGCCGTGCAGATCGTCCGTGACACCGACCGCGTCGAGCCAGAGGCGGAACACCTGGACGTGCTTGGCCTCCTCGAACGCGAACTGCGTCAGGTACATCTCGTCACCCAGCCGCCCCTCGGCGCGCATCGCGGCCATGAAGGGCTGGATGTCCTCGGTCACCGCTTCCTCGCCGGCGATGAACTGGGCGCACAACCGAATTGCATAGTCGCGCTCGGGTTCCGACAGCTGCTGCCAGTCCTCGCGGTCCTGGGAGAAATCGATGTCGGCCGGGTTCCAGAACTTGGCGTTGCCGCCGGCGAACAGTTTCAACGGCAGGCTCTCCCAGTTGAGGCCGCCGGCCACCATCGATCCGGTGCGGGTGCGGTTCATGTGATCCTTACCTTTCTTGGAGGGTGATCGGGGCGTATTGCCTTAGGCTTCGATTTGCCCAGGGACGTCGGGTATGGCTTTCATGTGGTTGCTGTGTTCGATGGCCGAAGGAGATTGGCCGCCCGGCGTTCCGCGACGACTCGACCGCTAATTGAGAGATGCGATGTGATCGCTGTGTAAGGACACGCCGGCGTGGTCGTCTGTTGGGTTGGTGGCACCTATGACGAGGACGGAGGTGGTTGTGGCGCAACAACTGTGGGCCGGTGTAGATGCTGGCAAGTCTGATCACCACTGTGTGGTCATTGATGCTGAGGGAAGTCGATTGCTCTCCCAGCGGGTCGCCAATGACGAGGCCGCACTGCTGGCGCTGATCAAGGCGGTTGCGGCGTTGGCCGATGGGGGTGAGCTCACCTGGGCGATCGACCTCAACGGCGGCGGGGCGGCATTGTTGATCTGCTTGTTGATGGCCGCTGAACAGCGGTTGCTCTACATCCCCGGCAGAACCATTTACCACGCCTCGGCTAGTTACCGCGGAGATGGCAAGACCGACGCCAAAGACGCCGCGATTATCGCCGATCAGGCACGGATGCGCCGCGACCTGCAACCGTTGCGGGCCGGTGATGACATCGCGGTCGAACTGCGCATCTTGACCAGTCGACGCGCTGATTTGGTCGCCGATCGCACGCGGGCAATCAACCGGCTGCGTGCCCAGCTGCTGGACTACTTCCCCGCCCTGGAACGCGCATTTGACTACAGCAACAGCAAGGCGGCGCTGCTGCTGCTCAGCAGCTACCAGACCCCCGACGGGCTGCGCCGTGCAGGTGCTGCTCGCCTGGCTGCATGGTTGCGCAAACGGAAGGCTCGCAATGTCGATGCCGTCGTAGCCACAGCGCTGGCGGCGGCCAACGCCCAGCACACCATCATGCCCGGACAACAATTGGCCGCCACCGTCGTAGCTCGCCTGGCCAAGGAGGTGATGGCCCTCGACATCGAAATCGGCGACACCGACACGATGATCGAGGAGCGATTTCGCCGCCACCGCCACGCCGAAATCCTGCTGAGCATGCCCGGATTCGGCGTCACCCTCGCCGCAGAGTTCCTGGCCGCCACTGGCGGCGACATGAGCGCATTCGACTCCGTCGACCGCCTCGCCGGCGTCTCCGGCCTGGCACCGGTTCCCCGCGACTCCGGACGCATCACAGGCAACCTCAAACGCCCACGACGCTACGACCGCCGACTCTTGCGCAGCTGCTACCTGTCGGCACAAATCGCCATCCGCACCGACCCCGCCTCGCGCACGTACTACGACCGCAAACGCGCCGAAGGCAAAACCCACACCCAAGCCGTGCTCGCTCTGGCCCGACGACGCCTCAACGTCCTGTGGGCAATGCTCCGCGACCACACGCCATATCAACCCACCGCAACTACTGCCGCGGCGGCTTGACAACGTCATTGAGAATCTCCTTTGATCGGGCCCGGTTGACGGCGGGGCGCGGCGCGGAGAACGCGTCCGAGAGCACCGCAACGAGCCGGCGCACGGCGAGCGCCGGCTGCTCCGGAGTCGGTTCGTCCAGACCGAGGATCGGATCGAGACCGCGCATGTACGGGGCCAGCGCCAGGTGCGGGAAGATCATCAGCAGCAGCGACAACAACGCGTCGGTGTCGGAATCCTCACGCAGATCGCCGCGCCGGTGCGCCTCGGTCACCAGCGGCCGAAGCACCTCCAAGTAGTGGCGGTGGACGACGTTGCGCACGCTGATGCGGGCGTCGGTGTCGACCTCCAGTGTCGCGGCGGCGTGCAGCGACCGTTCCCGGGGATGCTCGGCGTAGTAGGCGACCCAGGCGTCGAGCAGGTCGGTGAGGAATTCGAAGAACGGCCGGCTCGGGTCGATGTCGCGGATCGTCGTTTCCACGTAGCTCCGCACCCGCTGGCTGGCGACATCGGCGATGTAGGCGTAGAGGTCTCGCTTGTCCGCGAAGTACTGGAACAGACTGCCTTTGGCCACGCCGGCGCGCCGGGCGATGACGTTGAGGCTGCCGTTGGAGAACCCGTGGGCGCCGAACTCCGCCTCCGCGGCTTCGATGACCGCCGCGCGGCGGGCCGGATCGACACGCGCCCAGGTAACCGTCGGCATGCGCCTCCCCTCACCGTGAATGACCGCTGGTCATCATACTGTGAGACAGCTCACAGTCAAGGACGCGCGGCGGCACCCGCCCTAAGGGCGCATCTCGTACGCCCCGTTGAGAGGCAGCACGAATTCCTTCCACACCCTCTCGTAGCGCGCCGGGTCGTTGGCGGGGCGACGGATCATCCGCAGCGCAAACGCGGCCTGCTCTTCGGTGGTGGCGGCCTTGTCGTGCAGTTCGACGGCGTAGGTGTTGAAGTCGCGAACCAGCAGCCCGAAGATCTCGTCGAGCAGCGCCTCGTCGACGCCGGTCAGCGGGGCTTCCTCCAGGATCAGCTGGGCGTAGGGCACCAGGGCGAAGATCTGGCCCACGCCGAAGGCGAAGTCGATGTCCTTCTGTTGCGCGGCATCGGGGGTGGCGCCGGCGAGCATCTCGGCCAGCACGTCGACCTGCTCACGCAGCAGCGCGACGTTCGGCAGATGCCCGTAGCTCTCGAACGGCGCCCGCCAGTCGTGGAACCGAACCTTGCCCAGACCGCCGGTGGGCCCCTGGTTGAACAGGAACGTGTCGTCGGCGTCATCGTCGCGGCGGCCGATCAGCGGCAGCGACGCGTCAGGAGCGAACAGGAAGTTCGGCATGAACTTGGCCAGCAGCCCGATGTTGATGTGGACGGTGCCCTCCAGGCGGGGCAGCATGCCGATCTCCTGGGCAACGGTTTCGAAGAACATGTCCTTCTCCACGCCCTTGGCCGCGATGACGTCGAACAGTGCGGTGATCACCCGCTCCCCCTCGCTGGTCACCTTGGCCTTGGTGAGCGGGCTGTACAGCAGGTAGCGGCGGTCGTCAGCGGACGCGCTGCGCATGTAGTCCGACGCGCGGGTGCACACCAGTCGCATTGCGACCAGCCGCGCGTAGGAGTCGGTGAGCAGCCGCCGGACGTGGCTGAAGTCGGTGACGACGGTGCCGTACAGGTGGCGGTTGGCGGCGTGCGTAATGGCCTCGTAGAAGGCGTGGGTGCACATGCCCACCGAGCCCCAGCCCAGGTTGTACTTGCACACGTTCACCGTGTTGAGCGCGGCGTGGAAGGCGCCCATGCCGCGATGCAGCAGGTCGGCCTCGGTGACCGGGTAGTCGTGCAGGGCGTAGTTCGCCACGTAGTTCTGTGAGTTGACGACGTTCTTCTTGCATTCGTACCGGTCGTCCTGGGAGTCCGCGGCGAAGAAGACGTACTCCGGGGAGCTGGAACCGTCGTCGATGCGGCCGAACGTGGAGACCATCCGGGCCACGTTGGCGTTGCCGATGTAGTACTTCTCGCCGTTTGCCACCCAGCCGTGTTCGGACGGGGTCAGCACCATGTCGGTCTGGTAGACGTCGGCGCCGTGCGCCTTCTCGGACAGACCGAAGGCGAACACCTCACCCTGTTCCAGCTGGGCGGCGGCCTTGCGCTTGGCGTCCTCGTTGTCGCTCATCCAGATCGGGCCCAGACCCAGCGCGGTGACCTGGAAGGGGTACCAGTAGCTCAGCCCGTAGAAACCGATGATCTCGGCGAACTCGCTGATGCGGTAGGTGTCCCAGCGGCAGTCGGCCGCGCCGTACTCCGCGGGGGTCAGCAGCGAGGCGAAGATCCGGTTCTCGCCGATGTGGTTGAGAAACTCGGTGTACCAGGCGCGCTCGTGTGCGTCATGCTTCAGCTTCGCCTTACCCCGGTTCTCGAAGAAGTCCACCGTGGCCTGCATGATCTCCCCCGACCGGGCATCCGGGTACTTGCGTTGCAATTTGTTGGGATTGAGCAGCATGAGGGTGGCTCCAGAGCGATTTCGGATTCAGGACGGGTCGACCGTACTGCAATACCTGCGAAGCCGGTACAAGGACGACACTGGTAGGTCTTAAAAATGCCCCCGCAGCGACCTAGCATCAAAGGCGTGTCAGAACTTAATACCGCCCGCGGAACCATCGATACCGCAGATCTCGGCGTCACGCTCATGCACGAGCACGTGTTCATCATGACGACCGAAATCGCCCTGAACTACCCCGAAGCCTGGGGTGACGAGGAGAAACGGGTGGCCGACGCCGTCGCCCGCCTCAATGAGCTGAAGTCCCGCGGCGTGGACACCATCGTCGACCTGACGGTGATCGGTCTCGGTCGCTACATCCCGCGCATCGCCCGCGTGGCCGCCCAGACCGAGCTGAATATCGTTGTGGCGACTGGGCTTTACACCTACAACGACATTCCGTTCCGGTTCCACTACGAAGGACCGGGCGGCATGCTCGACGGCCCGGAGATCATGACCGACATGTTCGTCCGCGACATCGAGCAGGGCATCGCCGATACCGGCATCAAGGCCGGCATCCTCAAATGTGCCACCGACGAACCCGGTATCACCCCGGGCGTCGAGCGGGTGTTGCGTGCCGTGGCCCAGGCCCACAAGCGCACCGGGGTACCGATCTCGACCCACACCCACGCCGGGCTGCGGCGCGGGCTCGAGCAGCAGCGCATCTTCGAAGAGGAAGGCGTGGACCTGACGCGGGTGATCATCGGGCACTCCGGCGACAGCACCGACGTCGGCTACCTCGAAGAGCTGATCTCCGCCGGGTCGTACCTCGGAATGGACCGGTTCGGTCTGGACGTGCTGCTGCCCTTCGAAGAGCGGGTCCAGATCGTGGCGACCATGTGCGAGCGTGGCCACGCCGACAAGATGGTGTTGTCCCACGACGCCAACTGCTACTTCGATGCGCTGCCCGAGGAGCTCGTCCCGCAGATGGCGCCCAACTGGCACTACCTGCACATTCACAACGACGTCATTCCCGCGCTGCAGCAGCGCGGCGTCACCGATGAGCAGATCCACACCATGCTCGTGGAGAACCCGCGCAAAATCTTCGATCGGCAGGGCGCCTATCAGTGACGGTCCCGTCGATCGGAACACAGATTTCGCAGCTGGCCGCGCTCGCCCCGGACGAGCCGGCCGTCAGCTGCGACGGACACACCATCACCCGAGCCGAGCTCGACCGCTCGACCAACCGGCTGGCCCGCGCCTACGCCGAACGCGGCGTGGGGCTCGGCGACTACGTGACGATCGTGCTGCCCAACTCGGTGGAATGGATTCAGGCGGCAGTGGCGTGCTGGAAGCTGGGGGCGGTGCCACAGCCCTTGTCCCCGCGCCTGCCGGAGGCCGAGTTCGAAGGCCTGCTGGGGCTGCGCCGCTCGGCGTTGCTGGTAGGCCGGGATCATCCCGGAACGCCAAGCGTCCCAGCCGGTTTCGTCCCGGAGACCTCGGATGCCGCGCTGCCCGAGGCGGTGTCACCGTGCTGGAAGTCGATGGCGTCGGGCGGCAGCACCGGGCGGCCCAAGCTCATCGAAGCCGGCGGCGACAGTCGGGTCCCGCCGGCGATCGGCTACCCGCTGGGCATGCAGGAGGGCGACACCACGCTGGTGCCGGTGCCGCTGACGCACAACACCGGGTTCACCACCGCCCTGATCGCGCTGATCATGCGCCAGCACCTGGTGTTGATGAGCCGGTTCGACCCGCACGAATTCCTGGCGACGATCGGGCGGCACCGCGTCAGCTTCCTGGTCACCGTGCCGACGATCATGCAGCGACTGCTGCCGGTGTACCGGGCCGATCCGGGATCGTACGACCTGTCCTCGCTGCGCCGGTTGTGGCACCTGGCCGCGCCGTGCCCTCCGGCGGTCAAGCAGGCCTGGATCGACCTGATCGGGCCCGAGAAGGTCTGGGAACTCTACGGCGGCACCGAGTTACAGGCGTTGACCTTCATTTCCGGGGATCAGTGGCTGACGCACCCGGGCTCGGTCGGGCAGGTGGTCAGCGGGGAGATGAAGGTGCTCGACGACGACGGCAACGAATGCCCGCCCGGCGTGGTCGGTGAGATCTACATGCGCCCCAACCCCGGCAGCGCGCCGACGTATCGCTACATCGGCTCCACCGCGAAGTCGCGCGACGGCTGGGATTCGCTGGGCGACCTCGGTTATTTCGACGCTGACGGCTTCTTGTATCTGTCGGACCGGCGGGTCGACATGTTCACCGTCGGGGGGCGCAACGTCTATCCGGCCGAGATCGAGAACGCGCTGTCGGCTCACCCGGAAGTGTTGTCCTGCTTGGTCGTTGGAGTCCCCGACGGCGATCTGGGCCAGGTGCCCTATGCACTCGTGCACACGGCGCGCGGGTCGACCCTGGACGCCGCGGCCGTGCACAGCTTCGTCGCCGACCGACTGGCGGCCTACAAGGTGCCCCGTATCGTTGAGTTCGTCGACGCCCCTCTGCGCGACGACGCCGGCAAGGCGCGTCGCACGGCGGTGCGCGACACCGTCATCGCGCGATTGCAGGTTGGGGGGCCGTAATGGATGCCACCCGGTATTCGGCACTGAGTGACGTCGGGTGCGAACGGTCCGACAACCAGGACCGCTGGGGCGCCGACCCGGACCAGCGCCTGTTCATGGTGGCCGACGGAGTCGGCGGCAGCCGCGACGGGGCGCTGGCCGCCCAGACCATGGTCGACATCCTGCCCCGCTACGTCGCCCACCACCTGCCGGCCGACCAGCGCGAGGCCCCCGACGCGCCCGAACGCCTGGGCCGGGCCATCTCCGAACTCTCCGACGATCTGCACACCAAGGCGCAGAGTGATTCCCGGTTCGCGGGCGCCAACAGCACCCTGGTGGCCGTCGTCATCGTCGGCTCCCGCGCGCTGGTGGCCCATCTCGGTGACAGCCGTGCGTATCTGCTGCGCGACGGACAGCTCACTCAACTCACCCGCGACCACACACTGGTGCAGTCTCTGGTGGACGCGAACCAGGTGCAGGCCGAGGACGCCGGGAACCTGCGGGTGCGCAATGTGGTGACGCGGTACATGGGCATGAAGCCGCCGGCCAAAGCCGACTCCAGCGCGCAGGACCTGTCCGACGGAGACCGGATCCTGTTGTGCAGCGACGGTTTACACGGCGTCGTCAAGGAACCGACGTTGACCCGGATTCTCGGCAAGTACGACGACCCCGGCGAAGTGTGCGCCGCGCTGATCGCGGCGGCCCGGGGCGAGGGCGCTCCGGACAACGTCACCGCGCTGGTGGTCGACGTTTCCGACTCGTAGCCCGGGTGACCGGCGGGAGCGGCTTTCGGCGGTGGACCACCGGATCTCGCGGTGGCCTCATCGTGTTCGCCGGTTACCTGCTGGGGGCCGTCGTCCTGACCATCGGCGCCTGGAGCGATCCGAGATCGGGCTGGGCCGGCGGCTGCTGCGATCAGCAGCAGACGATCTGGTACCTGGGCTGGGCGCCGCACGCGCTCGCGCACGGCCTCAACCCGTTCTTCACGACGCAGATCGGCGCGCCCGCCGGGGTCAACCTGATGTGGAACACCCCGATGACGCTGCTGGGCCTTCTCGGCTGGCTACCGGCGAAGATCGGCGGCCCCGTCTTCGGTTTCAACGTCCTGATGGTGGCCGGCATCGCGCTCAGCGGGTGGACCGCGTGGCTGGCGATCCGCCGCTGGACGGGCGACGGCCCGGGTCCGGTCGTCGGTGGCGCGGTGTACGCGTTCTCTCCCTACGTCGCCTCCCATGCGGCGCTGCACCTAAACCTCGCGACGGCCTGGGTCCCGCCGCTGGTCCTGATCGCCATCGACGAGCTGCTGGTCACCCGGCGCCGGCCGCCGTGGCAGACGGGGGTGGCGCTCGGATTGCTGGGCAGCGCCCAACTGCTGATCGCGGCGGAGATGCTGGCCACCGGCGTGGTGGCGGCCGGAGTGCTGATTTGCACCCTGGGCGTGGCCGGCCGCGCGCGGTGGCGCGATGCACTGAGGCGGCTGGCCCCCGCGCTCGCGGTCGCCGCGCCGGTGTTCCTGCTGCTCTCGTCCTGGCCCCTGATCACGCAGTTCTTCGGACCGCAACGCATTACCAGGCAGGTTCAGGATTCCAGGATCTTCTCGACCGACCTGTTGAATCTCGTCGTTCCGACGCCTTATCAGCTGATCGCCCCGCACGCGGCCACGCAGCTCTCGCGGGAGTTCAGCGGCCTGTACCACGAGGCGACGGCCTATCTCGGCCTGCCGTTGCTGGTCATACTGGTCGCCGTCGCCGTCCGGCAGTGGGACGACCTGCGCATCCGCGTGGCGAGCTGCACCGGCGGGCTGCTGCTGGTGCTGTCGCTGGGACCGTGGCTGCATATCGGCACGAAGGCGTTGCCCGTCCCGCTGCCCTGGCTTCCCTTCAGCAGGCTGCCTCTGATGCGCCATGTGCTGCCGGGGCGATTCACACTGTTCGTCTGGCTGGCGGTCGCGGTGGTCGTCGCGGTCGTCATCGCGCGGGCGACCCGGCTGGCCCCGCGACCCAAGGCGCGGTGGTTGCTAGCCGTGGCCGCAGCGCTGACGCTGATCCTGCCGGCTCCGCTCCAGCGGATGCCCTCCTACACCCCCGTCTTCTTCCGGACGTGGGCCGGCCGGCACATCGGGCCCGACGAAACCGTGCTCGTCGCCCCTTATTTCCGGGACCCGCAGGGCCGTGCCGCACCGATGCTGTGGGCGGCGGAGACCGACTACGGGCTGCGCATGCCCGAGGCCTACGCCTACATGCCGCAGCCGGACGGCGGCACGCGGCCCGGGCCACCGCCGACGCGGCTGTACTCGGTGATGGTGACGATTCAGAGCGGCACCCCGCTGGTAGCGCGCGGTGAGGTTCGTGACCAGGTGGGCGCCGATCTAGTGAGGGCGGGGGTGCGCCATGTCATCGTCGGGCCGACGCAGGAGTGGCAGGCGTTGATCGCGTTCTTCAGCGACCTGTTCGGCCGCGCGCCGCAATATGTCGGTGAGATCGCCATCTGGCGGGACGTCGACGTCCGGGGTGTCGTTGCGCCGCCGCCCTAGTGACGTCACGGCGCGATCGCGTCCGCCTCGCTGTCCTCCGGCTCCGCCTTACTCTCCCGTTTCTCGCTGTCCCGTTTCTCCCAGCGGCGCAACGCTTCCCGGCACGGCGACTCGACCAGGGCGTAGCTCACCGCGGCGATCGCGATGCCGAAGAGCAGGGTCAGCGCCAGCACCACCGGCATGTGGCCGTTGAACGCGAAGATGCCGAGCACCGGGAACACCATGTCCAGTGCGGCGAGATGCCAGATGAACAGGCCGTAGGACCAGCGGCCCAGGGTCACCATGAAGGTGCTCCCCAGCAGCCGGTGGGGAGTGTCCGGCCGGTCCAGCACCAGCGGCGCCAGCAGCGCGAAAGCCACCACCGAGCCCATCGCGGTCTTCACCGAGAACTGCGCGGGGCTGCTGGGCACCAGACCCGCGGGCCCGGCCAGCGGCGAGGCGGCCACCAGGTAGGCGGCCACCGCGATCGCCGCCATGGCTACCCGGTGCCGGGCCAGTCGGTGCACCCACCCGAGCGGACTGTGCACCAACTCGGCCAGCACCATGCCCGCGGCGAACCAGGAGAAGTACGCCGGCGGCCAGTTCAGCGGGTTGGCGCCGGGGCCGCCGCCCAGCACGGCCAGCGGCAGCCAGCCCCACGCCCAGCTGAGCGCGCCCAGCGTGGCGATCGCCGGCAGCCGCGCGCCGACCGGGATCCGCCGGGCCAGCCAGGCCAGGATGGGCAGCGCCAGATAGAAGGTCACCTCGACCGACAGGCTCCACATCTGGGTGAGGCCGCCGGTCAGGGTCAGGGGCACATAGATCTGGGTGAGCGTCAGGTTGGCCAGCCAGACCGTGAGGCTGGCGTGGTCGGAGTCGGGCAGCAGGGTCAGGATCACCACCACCGCGACCAGGTAGGCCGGCATGATGCGGACCACCCGGGAACGCAGGTAGTGACCGGTGCGCGGACGGGGCTTCAGATCGCGTTCCGCCGCGGCGTGCCCGCGCCACAGCAGGAATCCCGACAACGCGAAGAAGACCGCGACGGCCAGGTCGAACCGGCCGAACAAGCGGCCGTCGACCCCGCTGGAGTGCCCCGTCTGGAAGGCGACGTGGGTGACGACCACGCCGATGGCCGCGCAGGCCCGCATCCCCTCGACGGCGGGCAGGAAACTGCGGGTGCCACCCACCTGTCGGCCGTCAGTCACGGTCCCAGTCTGCCCGTGGATGTGGTCGGCGGCAGCGGGTACACCTCGGGCCGGGCCACGTCCGTACATTGGGCCCTAGGTTCGTGCTGGGTTCGTGCCTAAGTTTCGTGCCCAGGTTCGTACTCAGCTCGTACGGAGCGGCACCACGTTCTGCTGTTAGGGTCAAACGGGTTTGCCTCGCTTGGTCAGGTCAAGGCGGGTCGCGACCGGTGTGTCCCGGACGAACTGATGGACCAGAAGGAGGTCACAGCAACGTGAACCGAGCAGTCATGTTGCGCATCGCCGCATGCGGAACTATCGGTCTCGGAGCCGCACTGCTGATCGCCGCGTTGTTGTTGTCGACCTATACCAGCAGCAGGATCGCCAAGATCCCGCTCAATCTGGACGCGACGCTGGTCAGCGAGGGCAACGGAACCGCCATCGACGCGGCCTCCCTGTCCACCGACCGGGTCGTCGTCAACCAGAACGTACCGTTGGTGTCCCAGCAGCAGATCAGCGTCGAAGCGCCCGCCAACGCCGACGTGGTCACCCTGCAGGTCGGTTCGTCGGTCCGGCGCAGCGACAAGCAGAAGGACAGCGGGTTGATGCTGGCCATCGTCGACACCGTGACCATCAACCGCAAGACCGCGATGGCGGTGTCGGACGACTCGCACCCGGGTGGCTACGTGCAGAAGCCGCGCGGCATCGGCGACGAGAACCCGCCGACCGCGATGCCGCTGCGGCACGAGGGTCTGGCCTACCGCTTCCCGTTCAACACCGAGCGCAAGACCTACCCCTACTTCGACCCGATCGCGCAGAAGCCGTTCGACGCGAACTATGAAGGCCAGGAGGACGTCAACGGCCTGAGCACCTACCGGTTCACGCAGAACGTGGGCGTCAACAGCGAGGGCAAGTTGGTCGCCCCGATCACCTATCCGTCGCTGTACGGCGGCAACGAGGACGGCAAGATCACCACGAGCGCGTCGATGTGGGGTGTGCCCGGGGAGCCGAACGAGCAGATCACCATGACCCGCTACTACACCGCCAAGCGCACCTTCTGGGTGGACCCGGTGTCCGGGACGATCGTCAAGGAAACCGAGCAGGCGCACCACTACTACGCCCGCGACGCGCTCAAGCCCGAGGTGACGCTGGTCGACTACAAGCTCACCTCGACCCAGGAGACGGTGGAGTCGCAGGTCAACTCCGCGCGGGACGAAGGCGACCGGGTGGCGCTGTGGTCGCGGGTGCTGCCGATCACCTTCACGGCGATCGGGTTGATCGCGCTCATCGGCGGCGGGGTCCTGGCCTCGTTCAGCCTGCGCACTGAGAGCGCGCTGACCGACCCCAGTCTGGATCGCGACGACACCGACTTCCTGCGGCGCGCGGGGCTGGAACCCCCGACTCCGGGGGCGGAAGCGGAAACCGAGAAGATTCCCGCCCAGCGACCGGATCTGGTCGAAGACGATCCGAGTCCACTGGATCCGGATCCGCCCAAGGATCCGCCGGAAGCCGGCGAGCCGCCGCCCACCGAACGGACCTAACGGTGCGGGCCTGGATGGCCCGGCCGCCGTACGCCCTCGCTCTGTCGCTGCTGGTGGTCGGCCCACTGCTGGGCCCGGGCTACCTGTTGCTGCGCGACGCAGTGTCCACTCCGCGGTCCTATCTGTCCGACACCGCGCTCGGGTTGACGGCGGCGCCGCGCGCGACGCCGCAGGACTTCGCGGTGGCGCTGGCATCACAAGTTCTCGACGGCGGTGTCGTGGTCAAGGCACTGCTGGTGCTGGGGCTGTGGCTGGCGGGGTGGGGTGCGGCGCGCTTGGTCGTCGCGGTGCTGCCCGAGGCGGCCGGCGGCGGCGAATTCGTCGCGATCACCCTGGCGATCTGGAACCCCTACGTCGCGGAGCGGTTGCTGCAGGGCCACTGGAGCCTGCTCGTCGGCTACGGCTGCCTGCCGTGGGTGGCGACCGCGATGCTTGGAATGCGCGCCGGTGGCACCGGGGTGTTCGGTTTGGCGTTCTGGATCGCGCTGGCTGGGCTGACGCCGACCGGGCTGATTCTCGCCGCGACGGTGGCGTCGGTGTGCGTAGCCGGCCCCGGGGCCGGACGGCCGCGCTGGCTGTGTGCGGTGGCGGCGCTGGGTTTCTCGGTGGTGGGCGCGTTGCCGTGGCTGACGGCGTCACTGCTGGGTTCCTCGTTGCGGGTCGGCACCGGGGCCGGCAACGGGGCCGGCGTGGACGCCTTCGCCCCCCGCGCCGAGCCCGGCCTGGGCACCCTGTTCAGCCTGGCCGGGCTGGGCGGGATTTGGAACGGCGAAGCGGTACCCGCTTCGCGGACAACGCTTTTCGCGGCGGCAGCGGCCGTCGTGCTGCTGGGGGTGGTGGTGGCGGGACTGCCGGTGGTGGCGCGGCGACCGGCCGCCCGGCCGTTGCTGCTGCTTTGCGTGGCGGCCGTGGTGGTGCCGGCCGTGCTGGCGAGCGGCCCCGGATTGCACGTGCTGCGAGCGGCGGTGGACGCGGTGCCGGGCCTGGGCGTATTGCGCGACGGACAGAAGTGGGTGGCGCTGGCGGTACCCGGCTACGTCCTGGCGGCCGCGGGCGCGGTGCTCACTCTGCGGCGCCGGCTGCCGTCCGCGGCCACTGCGGCGGTGTGCTGCCTGGCGCTGGTCCTGGTGTTGCCGGATCTGGCCTGGGGAGTGTGGGGCCGGATATCCCCGGTGCACTATCCGCCGGGGTGGACGGCGATGGCGGAGCGGATCAACGCCGAACCCGGCGCCGTAGCGGTACTGCCGGCCGGGACGATGCGGCGCTTCTCCTGGTCCGGGCCGGCTCCGGTGCTCGATCCGCTGCCCCGCTGGGTCCGTGCCGATGTGCTGACCACAGGTGACCTGGTGATCTCCGGCGTGACCGTGCCGGGCGAGGGCGACCATGCCCGGGCCGTGCAGCAAATGCTGTCGTCCGGGCAGGAGCCTTCGAGCCTGGCCGCGGCCGGGGTGGCCTGGCTGGTGGTCGAGTCGGGCACCCCCGGCGATACCGGGGCCGGCGCTCGCACCGTTGGTTCTCTGACGCCGGCCTACCGGGACGGCGACATCGCGCTGTACCGGATCGGTGGCCACAGCGCGGGCGTACCTGCCTCCCACCGCCGGTCCGTGCTGCTCGCGCATTTCGCCTGGCTGGCACTGCTGATGGCGGGCGGAGTGGGGTTGGGGTGGCGCACAATAGCCGCCCGCCGCGCCAGGTTGCGTGGCGCAAATCACCAATGAGTTACGGGGACAATGCGATTCGACTCCTCTGTCGCTCCATCTCTGGCCAAACTCATACGAAAACTTATTGATGAAGCAAATTTCGCTATATAGCCTTCTTAACGAAGCCACGACAACCGCCGTGCCGTAAAGGAAGCCTGATGCAACGCGACCGCACCACTCGACCCTCATCGTCGAGCAAGCGAGCCCAGGGATTGTTGCTCGGGTACAGCGGCGTTCTGGCGTTCGTCGCCGGCTTCGTCAATGCGGTCGCCCTGCTGCTGCTCGCCTTCCCGGTCGGCAACCTCACCGCCGTCACGACCCAGCTCGGCATGAACACCGCCAACCCGCTGCTGTACGAAGGCCACATCCTCGCCGCGATCCTGCTGGGATTCTGGTTCGGCGCCATCACTGCCGGGGCCATCCTCGGCCACAGTCACCACCTACCCGGCCCACGGCATGCCGCGGTCCTGGCCGCCGAGGCGACCCTGCTGGTCCTCGCCGCGCTTGGCGTGGAAGAAACTCAGGTCAGGGCAGCCATCGAGGCAGTCGGGGTCGAGCAGACCGCGGTGCAGGCGCTGCTGGCGGCCGCGGCGCTCGGCATGCAGAACGGGCTCACGTCGAGTTTCCGCGGGATGGCGATCCGCACCACCCACTTCACCGGCACGGTCACCGACCTCGGGTTGATGATCGGCCGCGCCCGGCGGCAGGGAATCGAGAAGTGGAAGGCCGCGGTCCTGTCGCTGACCCTGGTCCTCTTCCTGGCCGGCGGTACCGCGGGCCTGCTGATCGGGACGTCGCTCGAGGGCTACGCGCTGTTGGTGCCGGCGGCGCTGTGCGGCACCGTCGCGGCGGCGAGCTCGCTGAACGGCCGGAAGTTCCCGGTGCTGGCGCCGATTGGGCGCCCGCGCGTCGCAGAACCCGCCCCGGCGAGCGCCTGATTCCCGCCGACGTCAGACCAGGCCGCTAAGCGGTTCTCCGGCCTGAACGGCTTCCAGCACCGTGCGTATCGCGTCGGCGCTCTGCGGCCAGGAGAACTCCAGACTGCGCGCCTGGGCCTTGGCTCCCAGCTGCTCGCGCAGCACCTCGTCGGACAGCAACTCTTCAAGCCGGTCGACCAACTCGGCGCGGTTGTCCACCAGGACCCCGGTGACGCCGTCGATGATCGAGTCGGACAATCCGCCCGAGGACCGGTAGCCGATCGTCGGCACCGCGTGCTGGCCGGCTTCGACCACCGCCAGCCCCCACCCCTCCTTGCGGGACGGCAGCAGCTGCACCCACGAGCTCTGCAGCACGTGGTGCTTGGTGACGTCGTCGACGTGGCCGTGAAAGGTGACAGCGTCGGCGATGCCGCGCTGCTGCACGTGCTCCACGAGGCGGTCGCGCCACCAGCCACCACCCACAACGTCCAGATGCAGGCCCGGGATTCGGGTTCGCAGCACGGCGATCGCGTCCAGCGCGTCCTCGATCTGTTTGTGCGGCACCAGACGGGACAGCACCACCACGCGCGGGGCGGCCGCGCGGGGCCCGGTCAGGGTCTGTGCCGGCGCCTCGTCAAGACCGTTGCGCACCACGGCAATTCGCGCGCCGTCCACCCCGAGCACCTCAAGGTCCCGCGCGGACGGCAGTGACACCGTGACGTACTGGTTGCTCCGGTGCAGCCGCGGCGACAGCGTCGACTCGACGAACCAACCCACCCGGGACAGCACCGGGCCGGCGACCGGCCACTGCTCGCGGTGGCAGTGGTGGACCAGCACGACCGCCCGCCGGCCGTATATCAGCCTGGCCAGGAACGGCAGTCCGTTCTGCGTGTCGACGACGACGTCGGGTTTGACATGTCGCAGCGGGCCCAGGCCGATTCTGGCCAGGGCCATGGCGAGCATCGCCCAAATGTAGACCGTGTAGGGCCCGCCGGAGCGACTGATGCGGACACCGTCGACGACCTCGCGCCGCGCGGCGCCGGGGTAGCGGGCGGTACGCAGCGTGACGGTGACGCCGGCGGCGGCCAGCTGTGCGCCGATGCGCTGCAGGTAAGTCTCGCTGCCACCGCCCTGCGGGTGCCCGGTATCGCGCCAGCACAGCAGCAGCACGGATCGCAGGTCAGACGTTCGCAGGTCAGGCATTGATGATCAGCCTAACGGGCGCGGCGCGTCCGCAGCATCGACCAGCGGGCGTCCCCTTGCAGATGAAGTCGTTCTAGCATCTGATGCGTTGATGTATCATATGTAGATCACGTCGTTACGGCACGCGCAGAAGGGACAAACCGTGTCAGAAATCGCGCCGGCCTCCCGGGCCGCGGGGGCAGACGAACCCGATTGGCGCTTGCGGGCGGTCTGCAGGTCCAGCGATGCCGAACTGCTGTTCGTCGCCGGGGCGATGCAACGCCAAGCGGCGTCGATTTGCCGACAGTGCCCGGGCAAGTGGGAATGTGCGGCCGATGCGCTCGACAACAGGTTCGAGTACGGCGTCTGGGGCGGCTTGACCGAGCGTCAGCGCAGGTCCCTGCTCAAGACATACCCGCACGTGGAATCCTGGGCCGCCGTGCTCGCCGAACAACACGCTCGCAGACAGAACGGAAGGGCTCGACGATGGCGACAACCATCCGGCGCCGACACCGTCTAGCCGCCGCTGTTGCCGGCGCGGCCGCGCTGACCACGAGCCTCACCGGGTGCAGCCACACCAGTTTCTCCCCCACCCTCAGCGGACCCACCGTCACCTACACGGGCGGCGCGATAGCCGAGACCAACGACGCCAAAGTGGTTGTCGACGGCCAGGAACACACCATTGACGGGCAGATCGCCTGCATCGCGCTGGACGGAGGCGAGACGATGATCGCCATCGGCAAAGAACCGATCGCCGTCAAGATCACGCTGACCGTCAACCGCGAATTGCCCCGGGTACGAATGGTCATTCTGCAGAACCTGGTCGGCTACACCCTTTTCGTCATGGATCCGCCGCAAAAGGGCGAGGCATCGGCGAGCAAGGACGGCAAGCGTTACATCGTCGGTGGCACCTCGTGGGGTCTCAACACCGACAGCGACGACGTGAAGAAGCCGTTCCGAATCCAGTTCACCTGCCCCTGATTGCCGCGTCGCCCGTATGGTGTGCCGGGTGGCCCGTCCTGTCCAGCCGACCAAGCTGTTCGCGCGACGGGCGACCCTGCGCCGGTCGGTTCGGCTGCTGTCGGAGTTCCGCTACGAGCAACCCGATCCTGCGCGGTTCTACGGGGCGCTGGCCGCCGACACCGCATCGATGGTGGGCGATCTGTGGCGGGGGTTGCGCGGCGGTCCCCCGGTCCGGCGCACCCTGCTCGATGTGGGCGGCGGGCCCGGATACTTCGCGTCGGCGTTCACCGACGCCGGGCTCCGCTACATCGGCGTCGAGCCCGACTCCGGCGAGATGCATGCGGCCGGGCCCTGCGTCACAGGCGCATCGGGCGCGTTGGTGCGGGCGTCGGGCATGGCTCTTCCGTTCGCCGACGACTCCGTCGACATCTGCCTGTCGTCCAACGTCGCCGAGCACGTACCCCGCCCGTGGCAACTGGGCAATGAGATGTTGCGGGTGACCAAGCCGGGCGGGCTGGTCGTGCTGTCCTACACCGTCTGGCTGGGTCCGTTCGGCGGGCACGAGATGGGCCTGACGCATTACCTCGGCGGCACCCGGGCCGCCGCGCTGTACGAACGCAGACACGGCCATGTAGCCAAGAACAACTACGGCTCGTCGTTGTTCGCGGTGTCCGCCGCGGACGGCTTGGACTGGGCCCGCGCCACGGGGTGCGCCGTCGCGACTTTCCCTCGGTACCACCCGCGCTGGGCCTGGTGGGTGACCTCGGTGCCGGTGCTGCGCGAGTTCGCGGTGAGCAATCTGGTGCTGGTCCTGTCGCCCCCATAATGGAACATGTTCTAATCTCGCTCCGGCTTGGGTAGGGTGGCGCCCATGAGCCTGCTCGCGACGGTGCGGCGCGGTGCGAAGAGGAGGAGCGGCCCAACATGACGACGATTAAGAACGACCCGACGACCAAGAGCGACACGACCGAATACGACAAGCTGTTCATCGGCGGCAAATGGACGGAGCCGGCGACCGCCGAGGTCATCGAGGTGCACTGTCCGGCCACCGGCGAATACGTCGGCAAGGTGCCGCTGGCGACGGCGGCCGACGTCGACGCCGCGGTCGCCGCGGCCCGCGCCGCATTCGACAGCGGGCCGTGGCCCACGACTCCCCCCAAGGAACGCGCGGCCGTCATCGCCAAGGCTCAGCAACTGCTCGAAGAGCGCAAGGAGCTCTTCGCCAAGCTGCTCGCCGATGAGACCGGGCAGCCGCCGATGACCATCGAAACCATGCACTGGATGGGGTCGATGGGGGCGATGAGCTTCTTCGCCGGGCCGGCGGCCGACCAGGTCAAGTGGCGCGAGATCCGCAACGGCTCCTACGGCCAGACCATCGTGCACCGGGAGCCGATCGGCGTGGTGGGCGCGATCGTGGCCTGGAACGTGCCGCTGTTCCTGGCGATCAACAAGCTGGGGCCCGCGCTGTTGGCCGGCTGCACGGTGGTGCTCAAGCCCGCGGCCGAAACACCTTTGACCGCAAACGCTTTGGCCGAGGTATTCGCCGACGCCGGCCTGCCCGAAGGGGTGTTGTCGGTGGTGCCCGGCGGCATCGAGACCGGGCAGGCACTGACCTCCAACCCCGACGTCGACCTGTTCACCTTCACCGGCAGCTCCGCGGTCGGAAAGGAAATCGGCAAGCGCGCCGCGGACATGCTCAAGCCGTGCACCCTGGAGTTGGGCGGCAAGTCGGCGGCGATCGTGCTCGAGGACGTCGACCTGGCCTCGGCGGTTCCGATGATGGTGTTCTCCGGGATCATGAACACCGGGCAGGCGTGCGTCGGGCAGACCCGCATCCTCGCGCCGCGCTCCCGGTACGACGAAATCGTAGACGCCGTAAGCGCTTTCGTGCAGGCGCTGCCGGTAGGACCGCCGTCGGACCCGAACGCCCAGATCGGGTCGCTGATCTCGGAGAAGCAGCGTGCCCGGGTCGAGAGCTACATCGCCAAAGGCAAAGAGGAAGGCGCCCGGGTGGTGTGCGGCGGCGGACGGCCCGAGGGACTGGACAACGGATTCTTCGTGCAGCCCACGGTGTTCGCCGACGTCGACAACAAGATGACGATCGCGCAGGAGGAGATCTTCGGCCCGGTGCTGAGCATCATCCCCTACGACACCGAGGAGGACGCGATCAAGATCGCCAACGACTCGGTGTACGGATTGGCCGGCAGCGTGTGGACGACCAACGTGCCCAAGGGAATTGAGATCTCCGAGAAGATCCGCACCGGAACGTACGCGATCAACTGGTATGCGTTCGACCCCTGCTGCCCGTTCGGCGGCTACAAGAACTCGGGCATCGGGCGGGAGAACGGGCCCGAGGGTGTCGAGCACTTCACCCAGCAGAAGAGTGTGCTGATGCCGATGGGCTACACGGTCGAGTAACTACGCCGCTGAGCAGACGCAAACTCGCCCCGGAATGTCTGTCCCGGGGCGAGTTTGCGTCTGCCGGCGGGAGCACGCCGGGTACTGCGCACCATGCCACTCATATATGAGTAACATCGGAGTCTTCCGAGAAACTCATGTGAATGACTGCGCCACAACGGAATTGACCCCTGCGTCAGAGTTTTCCAGCTGACGGCAAAGCCGCCCATTTTGGTGCGGAATTCCAGAATGCGGGTCGGCGAACAGCGCTATGCTGCGCTCCTGCCGACCCCCCGTGTGGGCGGGCGCACCCGGGCCGGCCCTTGGTGCTGACCCTCCCGCCTTGGGAGGTCTGTCATGTCGTTCGTGATCGCGGTGCCGGAGTTATTATCAACAGCCGCAACAGATTTAGCGGGTGTGGGCTCGGCGATAGGCGCGGCCGGCGCCAGCGCGGCCGGCCCGACAACGGCATTGATCAGCGCCGGCGCGGACGAGGTGTCGGCGGCCATCGCGGCGGTGTTCAACTCGCACGGTGAGGCGTATCAGGCGCTCAACGCGCAGGCGGCGGCATTTCATTCTCAGTTCGTGTCGGCCCTGACCGCGGGCGGCGCTTCGTATGCGACCGCGGAAGCGACCGCGGCATCGGTGCTACAGAATGCGCTCGACCTGCTCAACGTTCCCACCCAGGCGCTGTTGGGACGCCCGCTGATCGGCAACGGCGCCAACGGCGCCCCCGGCACCGGCGCCCCGGGCGGGGCGGGCGGGATCTTGATCGGCAACGGCGGGGCCGGCGGGTCCGGCGCGCCCGGTCAGGCGGGCGGGGCGGGCGGGGCCGCCGGGCTTATCGGCAACGGAGGGGCAGGCGGGGCGGGCGGCGGCTCATCGACCGGCAAGGCCGGGGCGGGCGGAGCCGGCGGTGCGGCCCTGCTGTTCGGTACGGGCGGGGCCGGCGGACCGGGCGGGTACGCGGTGACCGCCGGCACGGGTGGGGTAGGGGGAGCTGGCGGAGCCGGCGGGTTGTTCACCAGCGGCGGGACCGGCGGGGCCGGCGGCAGCGGCAGGTTGGGCGCCAATGGCGGCGCCGGCGGAATCGGTGGAGTGGGCGGCCTGTTCGGCACCGGTGGCGCGGGCGGTTCCGGTGGAGAGAGCGCGGCCATCGGCGGGGCCGGCGGGGCCGGTGGGGCCGGCGGGCTGTTCGGCGGCGGCGGGGACGGCGGGTCGGGCGCCAGTGGCGGGCTCGGCGGGGCCGGCGGCGCGGGGGGCAACGCCGGCCTGCTCGCCACCGCCGACGGCGGTACCGGCGGTGCCGGCGGTGCCGGCGGCGAAGGCTTGGGCACCGGCGGAGCCGGCGGGGCCGGCGGCAACGCCGGCCTGCTGTTCGGCTCCGGCGGGACGGGTGGCGCCGGCGGGGACGGTGGTTCGGGCGGACTCAGCACCGGCGGTGCTGGTGGAAACGGCGGCAAGCCTGGGCTGATCGGCAACGGCGGCAACGGCGGCGCCGGCGGCGCCGGAACGAACACCGGCTTCGGAGGCGCCGGAGGAGCCGCCGGCAGCGGCGTGTTGATCGGCAACGGCGGGAACGGTGGCAATGGCGGCACCGGTGGCACGGCGGGCAGCACCGGCGCCGGCGGCCTCGGTGGGCCCCTGCTGGGAGCGGACGGATCCAACGCCCCGGCGAGCGGCAACCCGCTACACACCTTCCAGCAAACGGCGCTGCAGGCGATCAACTCCCCCATTCAGGCCGCGACCGGGCGTCCGCTGATCGGCAACGGCGCTAACGGCGCCCCGGGAACCGGAGCTGCCGGCGGGGCGGGCGGCTGGTTGTTCGGCAACGGCGGGTCCGGCGGGTCCGGCGCGACCGCCACCGGCGCCACGGCCGGCCTGCCCGGGGGGGCGGGAGGAGCAGGTGGGACCTTGTTCGGGGCGGGCGGGAGCGGCGGGACCGGCGGTTTCTCACCGCTCGGCCTCGGCGGCCAGGGCGGAGCCGGCGGTGCCGGCGGACTGTTCAACCGCGGCGGGGCGGGCGGTATCGGCGGATCCGGAGGTGCCGCCGGCGCCGGCGCCGGCGGGGCCGGCGGCACCGGCGGCCTGTTCGGCAATGGCGGGGCCGGCGGCACCGGCGGGTCCGGTGCTGCCGTCGGCGGGGTCGGGGGGAACGGGGGATCCGGTGGGGTGTTCGGCTCCGGCGGAATCGGCGGAACCGGCGGCTTCGGCTTCACCACCAGCGGCGGGACCGGCGGGGCCGGCGGGGCGGGCGGCCTGTTCGGGGGCGGCGGCGACGGCGGCAACGGCGGGCAGAGCAACCTGCTCGGCGGCACCGGCGGGGCCGGCGGCAACGCCGGACTGCTGGTCGCATCCGGAGCCGGCGGCGGCGCCGGCGGCACCGGCGGCGACAGTCTCAACACCACGGGCGGGGTCGGCGGCACCGGCGGCAATGGCGGGTTCCTGTTCGGTTCCGGCGGCGCCGGGGGCACCGGCGGGGCCGGCGCTCCCGACGTGGCCATCAACGGCGGAGCCGGCGGGGCCGGCGGCAAGTCGGGGCTGTTCGACAACGGTGGCAACGGCGGTGCCGGCGGTTCGGGCGGTGTCGGCGGTAAGGGCGGCGCCGGCGGGTTGGGCGGCAGCGCCGTGCTGGTCGGCGACGGCGGCAACGGCGGAAACGGCGGCAGTGCCACTACCGTCGGCAAGGCCGGCGCCGGGGGCACCGGCGGTCTGGTGCTCGGTCAGGACGGGAAGGCCGGCTTACCGTAGCCGGGGGCCCGGCAAGCCGGCGCCCCTAGCCCGGCCGGACCAGTAGCCGTCGAGTGTGAATTATGCTGCGCGACACGCCGATTGGACGTCGCGTGGTTCACGGTCGACGCTCGGCCACGGCCGGCCTGGCGGTCAGCGTCCGCTGAACCTGGCCTGCCGTCGTTCGACGAACGACTGCACACCCTCGGCGGCGTCCTCGCTGGCGAACAACGCCGCGACGTCGGGGCGCAACCGCTCGATCGCCGCCGCCTCTCCCCGCTCGCGGGCCAGGTGCGCAGAAGCCAGCGTGGCCTGCACGCCCAGTGGCGCGGCGCGCTCGGCGATGGTCTGCGCGATCTCGCGGGCCCGGGCCAGCGCCGCCGCGCCGTCCTCGGCGACCTCCTGCACCAAGCCGATCCGGTGCGCCTCGGCGGCGTCGAACTCGTCGCCGGTCAGCAGCCAGCGCATGGCATTCCCCCAGCCCGCCTCGCGAGGCAGCCGGATCGTCGCGCCGCCGAACGGGTAGATGCCGCGCTGCACCTCCAGCTGCGTGAAACGGGTTCCGGCCGCCGCGATCCGGATGTCGGCAGCCAGCAGCAGTTCGATACCGAGCGTCATGCACCAGCCCTGCGCAACGGCGACCAACGGCGTAGTCCAGGCGCCGTCCAGACGCCACGGGTCCCGTCCCCCCTCGGGCACCGGCGATTCGCCTGAGGCGATGCCGGGACCGACATCGACCAGGTCCAGTCCGGCGGTGAAGTGGTCACCGTGGGCGAAGAGCACACCAGCCCGCATGTCGGGGTCCGATTCCAGGACCGCGTAGGCGCGGGACAGGTCGGCGAGCATCTCCCGATCGAACGAGTTGCGCTTGTGGGGCCGGTTCAGGCCGATCAGCAGTACATGTCCGTCCCGCTCCAGGGACACCGTGTTGGTCATGGCACGAGTGAACCGCAGAAATATGAATTATGCAATAGTGCATAACGCTGAGTCGACCCTGAATCACGGGTCGATTGCGAGCGATTGCTTACTAAACCCCTGTGTTATATGCTACTTAGCATATTCATGGGCCGGTCCCCGGCGCATGAGCGCAATACACCTGCGGGGAGCAGTCATGTGGATCATCGAGCTCAACATCGCCGGCCATACCTTTACCCGCGAGATGCCTGACCTGCGCCGGCGGCCATTCCGGCTCAGCGCCCGCCATCTGCACTGGCCGGCCATCCGGCACCCGCACGAGCCGTCGCACGCCGCATGACACCGGCCGCCACGAAGCGCGTCGGCACCCGGGACAAGATGCTGATCAGCGCCGCCCATGTGATGCGGGAGCGCGGTGCCGCCGGGGTCACGATCGACTCAGTGCTGGCACGCAGTGGGGCCCCGCGCGGTTCGGTGTACCACCACTTCCCCGAGGGCCGCAATCAGATCCTGACCGAGGCGCTGCGCTATGCCGGCGACTCCATCACGGCCAACATCGACAACGCCGTCGACCGCGGCGCCAAGGCGCTGCTGCGCGAGTTCGTCGAATTCTGGGAGCGTCTGCTGACCGAGTGTGATTTCACCGCCGGCTGTCCGGTGGTCGCGGCCGCGATCGGTTCGGCCGACGAAGAACTCGAACTGTCCACCGAAGCCGGCCTGATTCTGGGCCGTTGGTGCACCGCGCTCAGCCGGGCATTTGTCACCGACGGATTCGACGACGCGGACGCGGCTTCGCTGGCGGTGATGTCGATATCCGCACTCGAGGGCGCCATCGTGCTGTGTCGCTCGACCCGCAGCGTCATCCCGCTGCGCCAGGTCGGCGATCAGCTCGAATTCCTGATCAAGGCAAGGGAATTCGTTCGGCGCAACGGATTGGACGACAAGCGCGCCCACTGAACCGTTTTCGCGCAGGGGAATTCGTTTTTACTGGGTCTGCCAGAGATTCCGCCCCTGTTTCTGGCGTACATTTCCATCAAGTTTCCGAGATTTCTCCAAAAACCCGTTGAGCTGCGGTGATCAAGCTACGCTCAGCCGGAGTCCACGGGTGCCTATCGGGAGGTAATCGGATGTCGTATGTGTTCGCTTCAACAGAGTTTGTGAGCGCGGCGGCAGCCGATCTGGCGAATTTGGGTTCGTCGATCACCCAGGCGAACGTGCTCGCGGCATTACCGACCACATCGGTATTGGCCGCGGGTGCCGACGAGATCTCGGCCGCGGTGGCGGCCTTGTTCGGTGCCCATGCGCAGGGATACCAGGCCCTCAGCGCGCAGGCCGCGGCCTTCCACGAACAGTTCGTGCAAGCGATGAGTGCGGGGGCCAGCGCATACGCGACCGCCGAGGTGACGAACATCGGGCCGCTGCAGCCGTTGCTCGACGTGATCAACGCGCCGACGCAGGCGCTGCTCGGCCGCCCGTTGATCGGCAACGGCGCCGACGGGACCGCACTCAACCCGAACGGTGGTGCCGGCGGTCTGCTCATCGGCAATGGCGGCAACGGGTACAACGGCGGTGGCGGTAGGGGCGGGGATGCCGGTCTGCTCGGGAACGGCGGCCGAGGCGGGTCCGGCAACACCGGCGCACCAGCCACACCCGCCGGTACCGGCGGAGCCGGCGGCGCCGGCGGGTGGCTGTACGGCAACGGCGGCGCTGGTGGCGCGGGCGGCGGCAACAACGGTGCCGCCGCGGCCGGCGGCGGCAACGGCGGTCGTGCCTGGCTGCTGGGCAGCGGCGGAGCCGGCGGGGCCGGCGGGGACGTCTCGGGACTGGTCTTGACGCCCGCCGGGAACGGCGGCACGGGTGCGGCCGGCGGACTCCTGTGGGGCAACGGCGGAGCCGGCGGCGCCGGCGGCAGCTCCCTCACGGTGGGTAGCCCGGCCACCGCGGGTATCGGCGGCAACGGCGGCAACGCCTTCCTGTTCGGTGACGGCGGTGGCGGCGGGAACAGCGGAGTCGGCGCCACGCAGGGCGCCGGCGGCAACGGCGGCAGCGCCGGCCTGTTGGTCGGCAACGGCGGCGACGGCGGCACCGGATTTGTCAGTGGCACCGGCGGCCTGGCCGGTAAGGCCGGCCTGCTCATCGGTGCCGGCGGCAACGGCGGCAGCGGCGCCGTCGGGCAGGCGGGCGCCAATGGCGGGTTGCTGTTCGGCGACGGCGGCGACGGCGGCAGCGCCGTGCCCAGCGCTAACGGCAACGGCGGATTCGGTGGCCGCGGCGGCAACGCCGGGCTGATCGGCGCGGGCGGCAACGGCGGTTACGGCGGCACCTTCAACGGCCTCGGAACGCCGGGCAACGGCGGCGTCGGGGGCGACGGCGGAAACGGCGGCTTGCTGTTCGGGAACGGCGGCTGGGGCGGTGCGGGTGGTGCCGGCGGCACCGGCAATTTCTTCGGTGCGGCCGGTCACGGCGGAAATGGCGGACGCGGTGGCTCGGCCCAGCTCTTCGGTAGCAGTGGTGCCGGCGGTCACGGTGGTGACGGCGGCGCCACCGGCACCAACGCATTCGGCGGTGGTGGCGGCGGTAACGGCGGCGAAGCCGGCAGCAGCGGGATCATCTCCGGCATGAACGGCGCCGGTGGCGCAGGCGGCAACGGCGGCGCGGGCAACGCCGTCGCCACCGGCGGCATGGGCGGCAGCGGTGGTCACGGCTCCAACAGCAAGCTCATCGGACAGGGCGGCGACGGCGGGTTCGGTGGGGCCGGCGGCGTCGGTACAGCGGTCGGGCAGGGCGCGGCAGGAGGCCAAGGTGGCAGCGCCGGTGACGGCGGCATGCTGTTCGGCAGCGGCGGCTGGGGCGGTTACGGCGGTGCCGGTGGCCAGAACTTCTCCGTAGCCGTCACCTCTTCGGGTGGGCCCGGTGGCAGCGGCGGCACCGGCGGCAATGCCTTCTTCATCGGCAACGGTGGACCCGGCGGAGGTGGCGGCATCGGTGGGACCGGCTTCACCACCGGAACGGGCGGAACCGGCGGGGGCGGTGGCACCGCCGGACCGTTCGGCAAGGCCGGTGCGCCCGGCCCGCACGGCTAGCCCCCGACGGCTCATATATGTGCCTGCGGTGAATTTCGCCGGTTTCTGACCGGATTCAAACCTGTGCTCCCAGGGACGGCGATACGCTTTCCACCACTCTGCATCGGTGAGGGTGGGGATAGGACATGTCTTACGTCATCGCATCTCCCGACGTTGTGGCGACCGCAGCGCGGGACCTGGCCGGCATCGGTTCGGCAATCAACGAAACCACCGCGTCGACGCTGGTACCGACCACGCGACTGCTGGCGGCCGGCGCTGACGAGGTGTCCGCGGCAGTGGCAGCGCTGTTCGAGCTGCATGGCCGGGGCTACCAGGCTCTCAGCGCGCAAGCCGCAGCGTTTCACCAGCAGTTCGTCCAGGCCCTCGATGCCGGCGCGAATCTGTACGCCGGCGCCGAGGCCGCCAACGCCGCGGCCGTCGCCAACCCGTGGCAGGCCCTGCAGCAACAGGTATTGAACCTGATCAATACACCGACCGAGGTGCTGTTGCAGCGCCCACTGATCGGCAACGGCGCCGACGGCGCGCCGGGAACCGGTCAGAACGGCGGGGCGGGCGGCCTCCTGTGGGGCAGCGGCGGCAACGGCGGATCGGGAAAACCGGCGACGGCATTCGGTCCTGGCGGGCCGGGAGGAAGCGGTGGCGCCGCCGGATTGATCGGCAATGGCGGCACAGGCGGTGCCGGAGGTCCTGCCGTCGGGTTGCAATCCGCCGGCCCCGGCGGCGCCGGCGGCAGCGGGGGCATGCTGGTCGGGAACGGCGGTGCCGGAGGGCCGGGCGGGTATGCCCTGACGCCCACCACGGGGGGCGCGGGTGGCCGGGGTGGGGATGCCGTCGGATTGTTCGGTAACGGAGGCGCCGGCGGCAACGGCGGTTCGGGGCAGGTCGGGGACGCGCAGAACAGCGTCGCCGGCGCAGGCGGCCAGGGAGGCCATGGGGGGCTGCTGAACGGTGACGGCGGCCGCGGCGGTAACGCCGGAGCCGCCACCCGCGGCAACTCCGGCGGAAACGGGGGCGCCGGCGGGATGTTCAGTGGCAACGGCGGCGACGGCGGCAACGGTACGGAGGGCAATCCCGTTCTGGGCGGCCCGTATGCCGGCGGCAACGGCGGTTCGGCCGGCCTGATCGGCAATGGCGGCGCCGGTGGCACCGGCGGCTCCGCCACGCTGCAGTTCACGTTTGGGAACGGCGGCTTGGGCGGCAACGGCGGTACCGGCGGCAGCCTGTTCGGCCAAGGAGGTCACGGCGGCGCCGGCGGGCAATCCAGCTACGGCAATGGCGGCGACGGGGGCGCGGGCGGCAATGCCATCGGGCTCTACGGGACCGGTGGTGACGGCGGCGACGGCGGCCAGGGGCTCGGCAGAGGTGGTTTCGGCGGCCGCGGCGGCAACGCGGGCTTCACGGGCAGCGGCGGTCGGGGCGGCGACGCCGGGTGGGGCACCACATTCACCGGAGCATTAGGGGGCGACGGCGGCAACGCCCAGTTGATCGGCAATGGCGGGGACGGCGGGACCGGACAGCTTCCCGCCAACGGAGGCATCGGTGGCGCCGGCGGGCTGTTGCTCGGGTTGCCCGGGGCCGACGGATAGGGCCGGCCGGGGACGTCGGCATTTCCATCGCGAGTTCCCAAAAGTCTTCCTGCCGAGGCGTATTGCTGCTCCGCAGCTAGTGCGATCGTGTGTTTCTGCAATGAGCTTGCAAGGTATTTTCTTGGAACATCCGATGTGTGTTCGGTGATCGCGCTAAAATCAATGACCTCACCGCACGGCTCGGCGATGGCGCCGGGCGACCGCCGGGCTCCACGCGGGTGGGGAGGTGCGAAATGTCATTCGTCATCGCGCTGCCCGACCTCCTGTCGAGTGCCGCAACGGACCTGACCAACATCGGTTCGGCAATCACCGAGGCCAATGCCGCCGCGGCGGGCCGGACCACAGCCCTGCTCGCGGCCGGTGCGGATGAGGTGTCGGCCGCCGTAGCGGCCCTCTTCGGCTCACAAGCACAGGGTTACCAGGCCGTCAGCGCCCAGGCCGCGGCGTTTCATCAGCAGTTTGTGCAGGCTTTGAGCGCCGGAGCGGACGCCTATACCGCCGCCGAGGCCGCCAGTTCGTCGCCGCTCGAGGCGGTCCTGCAGCAACTGCTCGGGGTCATCAACGCACCCACCGAGATGCTGTTGCAGCGCCCCCTGATCGGCAACGGAACCAACGGCGCACCCGGGACGGGACAGAACGGTGGGGCCGGCGGAATCTTGTGGGGCAATGGCGGCACCGGCGGGTCCGGCCCCGGCGGCCAGCGCGGCGGCAATGGCGGAGCCGCCGGACTCCTCGGCAGCGGCGGCGCCGGCGGCACCGGCGGGAGCACCAACGTGGCCGGAGGCACCGCCGGCATGGGCGGCACGGGCGGCACTGGCGGGATCTTGTGGGGTAATGGCGGCGCCGGCGGGTTCGGTGGAGTGAACGAATTCACCGGCGGCCGAGCGGGTAACGGTGGCGTCGGAGGTAACGCGATCGGATTATTCGGTGCCGGCGGAGCCGGTGGAGCCGGTGGCTTCTCCAATAGCGGCACCGGCCCCGGTGGGGCGGGCGGCAGCGGCGGCAGCGGCGCTCTGCTGTACGGACCGGGCGGCGCTGGCGGCGACGCCGGATACGGCGGCAGCGGCAACGTCGGCGGTTCTGGCGGCAAAGGGGGGCTGCTGTTCGGCGATGGCGGCGATGGCGGTGACGGCTCGTTGACGTTCGGCGGAGGGGCCGGCGGCAACGCCGGGGTGTTCGGCAACGGCGGCGACGGCGGAACCGGTGGGGGTCTCTACACCGCGGTGGGAAGCGGAGGTCCCGGCGGCTCAGGCGGCAACGGCGGGCTTCTCGTCGGCAACGGCGGGCACGGTGGCACCGGCGGACAGACGCTGATCGGTGCGGGCGGACCGGGAGGCGCCGGCGGCAACGCTGTGGGACTGTTCGGCGATGGCGGCGACGGTGGCGAAGGTGGCGCCACAGGTAGCGGCGCCGGCGGTCCGGGTGGGGTCGGCGGCAACGGCGGGATCGTGTTGGGAGCCAGTGGGAACAAAGGACCGCGCGGGGCTACGTTCTGACGTTCCCACTCAATCAAAGGGCGGACGCTCCCGGTCGAATGTCAGTCGCTGGCCGGCAGCGGCTTGACCTCTTTGAGCGCCAACTTGGTGTCGCCGACGCTCAGGCTGCCGGCGCCCGGCTTGGTCACCAGCACCTCGGCGCCGGTCTCGTCGACGTAGCGCTTGCCCATCACGCTGCCGTCGGCGAATTCCGGGTCGAGTTCGCCGGAACGCCCGGCCCCCATCTCCACCATCGGCGCGCCGCCGCAGCGCAGGTCGTCGAGGCTGTCCGCACTGCGGACGACGATGACTTGGGTGTCACACACCTGGCTGGCCAGGCGGGTTCCGTTCTTGATCATGTTTGCGCCCCTGCTAGGTTCTCGATGATCTCCCGGCGAAGTACCTTGCCGGTGGCGGTGGTTGGCAGCTCGTCGCGAAACACTACCCGGTCCGGCGTGCGTGACCCCCGCAAACTTTTTCGGACATACTCGCGCAGTTCCTCGGGGTCGGGATCGACGCCGTCGCGCGGCACCACCACGGCGACGATCGCCTGCCCCCACTGCGGATCCTCGACACCGACCACCGCGACGTCGCGCACGTGCGGGTGCTCGATGAGCACCTCCTCCAGTTCCGCGGGAGCGATGTTCTCGCCGCCGCGGATGATGGTGTCGTCGCTGCGGCCACCGATGAACAGGTAGCCGTCCTCGTCGATCATGGCGATGTCTTTGGTTGCGAACCAACCGTTTTCGTCCAGGACCGAGCCGATCCCGGCGTAGCGGCCGGACACCTGCTCGCCGCGGACGAACAGTTCGCCCGTCTCCCCCGGGCCCAGCACGGTGCCGTCCTCGCCGCGGATCTCCACCTCGATGCCGGGGACGGGCCGGCCCACAGAGCCCAGCCGCCTGGCAACCACGGCGTCGGCGGCGGTGTGCGCGTCGCGGTGGTCATCGGGGGTCAACACGGCGATCGTCGAGCTGGTTTCGGTGAGCCCGTAGGCGTTGACGAAGCCGACGTCCGGCAACAGCTCCAGGGCCCGGCGAACCAGCGGCAGGCCGACTTTCGAGCCCCCGTAGGCGAGGTTGCGCAGCGCGGCCAGCTTGTGCTCGCCGGACTCCAGCACAGCGACGATGCGATCCAGCATGGTCGGCACCACGGTCGCGGTGGTGACGCGTTCGTCGTTGACCAGCCGCACCCACTCATGGGGGTCGAAGTTGGGCAGATACACCATCTTTCGGCCGGCGTACAGGTTGGACAGCGCGGCCCCCACCCCGGCGATGTGATAAGGCGGCACGCAGATCAGCGCGGCGTCTTCCGGTGCGGCCGAATCGAATTCGACGGTTCCGGTGATGTAACTGGTCAGGTTGTTGTGGGTGAGCTCGACCGCCTTGGGTTGTGAGGTGGTGCCCGAGGTGAACAGCACCACGGCGACCGAGTCCGGGTCGGCGAACTCCGCGGCGGCCTCGGCGCTGCGGGCCAGCGCGAGGAACTCCTCGGAACTCAGCGCCCGGGCGTCGCCGATCATGTCCCGGTACCGGTCGTCGACGATCACCAGCGGTTCGGGCAGCCGGCGGATCAGTGCCTGGATACCGTCGGCGGAAAGACGGTAGTTGATCGGAGTGAACGGCAGCCCGGCGCGCGCCGAGGCGAAGATCAGCAGCGGCAGCAGCGCGCCGCCGGCCCCGACGTACACGACGTGCTGTGCCCCCGACGTCGCCAGGACGCCCGCGCCGCCGTCGGCCAGGTCGCTGAGCTGCTGCGTCGTCAACCGTAGGTCCCCGGCCACCAGGGCCGTGCGCTCAGGGTTGCCCGACGCAGCCATCTCCAGCAGCAGCGAAACGCTCATTCCTCGATCCCTCTAGGATCCCGCGACCTTTACAAATCTTGGCCATAGTGTAACCCATGTCGAGAGAACGGCGACGCCCGGTGGCCCGCCTGGGGCCGATCATGCAGCGCTACCTCGGCGGTTATGTGCCAGTCCAGCGCGGCGGGCGCTTCTCGGCGAAGGCGATCGCGCCCTCTTTCGCGTCGTTGGACATGAAGATCGGCGCGAGAATCTCGATCTGCTTGGTGAACCGGTTTTCCAGCGTCCAGCCCCGGGATTCGGTGATGATGCGCTTGGTGGCGGCCACCGCAAGCGGGCCGTTGGCGGTGATCTTCTCGGCCAGCGCGATCGCCGCGTCCAGTGCCCCGCCGGGTTCGGCGAGCACGTTGACCAGGCCCAGTTCGTGAGCGCGTGCGGCGGACAGCTGGTCGCCGGTCAGGGCCAGCTCCATCGCGATCGCGTACGGGATGCGCTCGGGCAGCCGCAGCAAGCCACCGCCGCCGGCCACCAGGCCGCGCTTGACCTCGGGGATGCCGAACGCCGAATTGTTGGCTGCCACAATCAGATCCGTAGCCAGGGCCAGTTCGGTGCCACCGGCCAGGGCGTAACCCTCGACCGCGGCGATCAGCGGCTTGGCGGGTGGGCGCTCGGTGAACCCCAGGCCCCTGCCCTGGATCGCGACGTTCTCGCCGCGGGCGAACGCCTTGAGGTCCATGCCCGCGCAGAAGGATCCGCCGGCGCCGGTCAGGATGGCCACCGAGAGATCGGCGTCGTCGTCCAGGCGATCCATGGCGTCGGCCAGGCCCTGGCTGGCCGCGGCATTGATCGCGTTCTTGGCCTTGGGCCGGTTGATGGTGATGATCAGGATCCGGTCCCGCTTTTCAGTCAGGACCTCGGGTTCGGTGTTAGCTTCGTCGCTCACAGTGCGATGGTAGCGGTCGCCGTGCGTAACGAATCCGCCGGTCGATGTAACGTCGGGTCAGGCCTGGGCCAGCGCCTCGGCGACGACCGTCAGCTCTTCGGAAAGTCCTGCCGCCCTGCGTATTTCGACGAATTCGGCGATCATCGCCTCGGTCACCTCGTGCGGGTCGTTCAAGGTCGCACCGTCGGTCAGGACCGAGATGTTGAGTTGATCGACGTAGCTCCACACGGTGATGTTCAGGCCACTACCCGCCGTCAGCGGCCCCACCGAATAGATCTCGGTGACCAGCGCGCCGCCCACCCGGCCGCGTTCACGGGGACCCGGGACATTGGAGATGTTGAGGTTGAGCACCTTGTTCTGGCCGTCGCGGCTGGACAGCCAGCGGAACATGGCCTCGGTGCCCGACGGCGGCCAGTACGCGGCCCAGCGGCTGATCAATTCCGGTCCGAGCAACTGATGACTCTCCTTGGCGGACACCGCATTGTCGTGCGCGGCCCGCACCCGCTCCAGCGGGTCGTCCAGGTCTGACGGCAGCGCAACCATCATGCCGCTGAAGTAATTGCCCGAGATTCGTTCCGGGTCGAAGTTGAAACTGACCGGCACCGACGCCAGCAATGGCACCGCCTCGCCGTCATAACGCAGCAGCAGCTCGTGCAGCGCACCGCTGGACAGGGCCAGCACCATGTCGTTGATGGTGGCGCCGAGCTTCTTCCCGGTCTCTTTCACGTCGGCCAGCGCGAGCGTCGCGGTGGCGAACCGGCGCTCGGGTGTGAGCATGTGGTTCATGAACGTCGGCGGCGGAGTGAACGGCATCGTCAGCTCCGGGGAGAGCTTGCGGGAACTGCGCCGCACCCGCCGGATGCCTTGCGCGGTATAGCGAACGGTTGCGGGAATGCGTTTGATGTGACGCATGTGGTCGACGAACGCGGTGTTGATCAGCTCGCGTTTGGTGGGCGCCGGATCCGGTGTGTAGGAGCTGAGCTGCGGGGTCGGCATGAGATCCATGCCGTGCGCCATCAAGTTCGCCGAGGCGACGCCATCGGCCAACGCGTGATGGATCTTGAGCACCACCGCGATCCGGCCGTTGGCCAGCCCCTCGACGAAGTACATCTCCCACAGCGGATGAGCCCGGTCCAGCGGTGTGCTGGCGATCTGCCCGACGGCCTCGTCGAGTTCGCGGCGGCCGCCCGGGGCGGGCAGCTGCCACGGGCGGATGTGGTAGGTGAAGTCGACCTCGCAGTTCTCCCGCCACATCGGGTGGTGGAACTTGTAGGGGACGTCAATCAGCTGGTAGCCCAACGGGACCAGCTTGTCCATCCGCCCAGCGATGACCTGACGGAACGCGTCGATGGTAAAACCGCGGCTCTCCGGATCGAGTTCGATGACGGCGACCTTGATGGTGTGCATGTGCACGTTCGGCGCTTCGCTGTACAGCAGCACCGCGTCCCAGCCGGTGAGCCGCTTCACCCCAGTTCCCTACCCATAGCGCGACCTTACAAGCGGTCGGCCGCTAGATGACCTCTTTGGCGAACTGTGTCCGGGTGCGGTGCACCTGGTTGAGGAACAACGCGGTGGCGTGCGCCATTGCGCCCGCGCGCGGGCCGTCGAGCATGTCGAAGCCGTGGCCCGCGCCCGGCAATTCCACGTAACTGACCAGGGAAGCCGACACCGCGCGCAGCCGCTCCACGAAACTGCGCGCCTGCGCCACCGGGATCACGCTGTCCCGGCTGCCGTGAATCACCAGGAACGGCGGCGCATTTCGGTGCACCCGGGCGATCGGAGAGGCGTCACGGAAGACTTCCGGGTGGCGCGCGATGGAGCGCTGGACCACGATCCGCTCCAGGAATTGAACGAACCGTTCCCGCTCGGGTGTGGAGCGGTCCTCCCAGCAGTAGCGGCCGTAGATGCCGACCACCGCGTCCACCGAGCTGTCGGCGCCGTCGGGCAGCTTCGCCTGGTAGTTCGGGTCGTCGTCGGTGAGGCCGGCCAGCGCGGCCAGGTGCCCGCCCGCCGAACAACCGGCCACCGCGACGAAGCTGCGGTCGCCACCGAACCTGTCGACATTGGCGCGCGCCCAGGCGATGGCCGTCTTGACGTCGGTGATGTGCCGGGGCCAGCGGTGGTGCGGCGAGACACGGTAGTTGATCGCCAGGCACACCCAGCCCTGCTCGGCCAGCCGCGACATCAGCGCGGTCCCCTGCATCTGGGTGCTGCCGTGCACCCAGGCGCCACCGGGAACGAAGATCAGCACCGGTGCGGGTTCGGCGGGCAGGTCCTTGCGCCGCCAGACATCGAGCGTCTGGACGGGCTGGTCACCGTAGTGGACGCCGCGGCGGTGCAGGTACTTGCTGCGGCGCATCGCTTCCCAGAACGGCGGCGTGGGGTTGGCGGCGGGCCACTCGGCGTCGAGTTCCTCGGGCGACACCGTCCCGCGCAAGGCTGCGATCGACACGTCGTTGGTGCTCTCCCGCTCTTGCCGGCGCAGCTCACCGCTGCCCGGGGCGAACCGCCCCCTAGCCGATGCGGACACGAGTTCGGGGGCGAAGCGCATGCCCCACACGCTCATCGCGGCGATGGTTCCCAGCGGCTCCAGGCGCTTGCCGACCAGGGGCAGCGACGCCCCCGCCCTGCTCATGGCCAGGAGGTAGTCAGCAGGGCCAGCCCGCAGCATCCTCTTGACGCAGGATTTGGACTGTCCAGTCGCCGTCATGCTGGGGAGCGTACCCCTACTGGCCGGTAGTAACCCAGCATTAGCCGTTTGCTTTCTCGGGTTCCGGGATCCGGCGCCGCGCCAGAAGGAGCCGCGCGGCGTAAGTAAGCGCGCTGCCGGCGAACAACGCGGCGACCACCAGCAACCATCGGCCCAGAAACGGCTGCTGGGTCAGACCGGTCGCCGCGTGGTAGGTCTCGGCGCCCTGCTCGATGATGCCGGGCAGAAAGACCAGCAGGGTGAGCCCGGCCCCCAGGGCCGGGAAACGAATGTAGTTGCGTACCGGGATTTTTGGTGACCTTGGCGGGGACTCTGACTGGGTGCCCGGCAGCCGGCCCAGGACCGCGTCGGCCAGCGCGTAGAGCGGGAATAGCACCAGGTCGTGGCCGACGACGGCGGCGGCGAACCAGACCGCCACCGACTGCCACCACTTGTCCGGATTCCACAGCGCGGCCGGCCGCAGCGCGATCAGCACATAGCCCAGCAACGCGAACCCGGCCACCATGGTCAGCAGATGCAACGGGTGGGCACCGTAGTATTTCGCGAAAGACGTTGGCCTCAATCGCATTTCAATCCCGCTTGAAGTCGATGGCGGTGACCCACTTGGTGTTGTGCACACCGGGCAGGGCAGGAACGATGATCCGCGCCGGATAACCGTGATCCAGCGGCAGGTCCGCGCCGTCGACCTGCAGCGCCAGCAGCGCATCCGGGTCGCCGACCTGGTTGGCCTGCAGGAACGCCTCGCCGAAGGCTCCGCCGCGCTGCAGCGACCGCACGTGTGCCGACTCCGGCGCCGGCACCCCGGCCAGCTTCGCCAACTCCGCCAGTGGCACGCCGCTCCAGGTTTGCACCGTCGACCAGCCTTCGACGCAGGCGATCGGCAACCGCGCGGTGCGCTGCGGCAGCCTGGCCAGCGCGGCACGGTCCAGCACCACGTCAGCGGGCCCGCCCCGCAGCGTCAATCGCCATCCGGGACCCACCGCCTCCGGCGTGATGCCGGCGACGGACGCGGTCTTGTTGACCGGGAAGTCCCGGCCTCGCCCCCGGGGAACCAGCAGGGCGACGCTGCGGGCGGGTCCGCCGAGCGTCTGGCCGACGGTCAGCACCGCGAGCAGCAAGACGCCGGAGCCGACCAGGGCGAGTGCGCCGCGGCGGCTGACGGTCGGCGCGGCCGGCTCCGCGGCCACCAGCCCGGTGTCGTCGGGAGGTTGTGCCCGGGTGTCGGTCACGTTGGTGCGCAACACTTCTCGCCACGACAGCGATCGCAGCCCGGTGACCATGTGCGGGATCTTGAGCGCGATGTGCATCAGGAACCCGGTGATGAACACCCAGGCGCCGAAGTAGTGCGCGTCGTAGAAGCTGAACCCGAAGATGTAGTCGTACTGGATGTTGAGCACCCCGGTGACGATCTCGAACAGCAGGCCGCCGACCAGCAACAGCAACGACACCCGTTCGATCAACTGGGCGAGCGTGCGGGCCGGCGGCCAGGCGAACAGCTTTGGGATCACCGACCACAGCTTGGCCAGCACCACCGGGATGATCACCAGACCCAGACCCACGTGCAGGCCCTGAGTCAGCCGGTAGAGCCAGGACGGGCGGGTGGGCCAGGCGAACAGCGGCAGCCGCAGCCAGCCGACGTCGGCGGGAATGGCCTGGCCCAGCTGCGGACCGTAGGCGATGTAGGACAGCAGCCCGGTGAGAATGATGATGGGCAGGGCAACCAGCAGCGCCAACCCGAACACCGACGTCAGCCAGGGGCCGCGCAGTGGGCTGGTGAAGCGACTCGCCGGGGTTTTCACAACGCGGCCAGCGTTGCGATCACCCTCCCGCCGATCATCCGCACGCCGGTAAGCGTAAGTCCAACTTGCGCCGCAAGCGAGGCGGCGCTGTCCACGCCGACCGATGCCCAGCGGAACCAGGGACCCACCTCGCGTCCGGACTCCAGCCGGACCCAACGGCCCTGGATGCCGATGGCGCGGGTATCGAATTCGGCCACGCAGCGCCCGCCGCGGCCCAGTAGCTCCGCGGCCCTGCCCAGGATGCGGCGCGGGTCGCCGCCGAGGCCGACATTGCCGTCGACCAGCAATACCGTCTGCCAGCGCCCGGTGCCGGGTAGCGGCTCGAAGACGTCGCCCAGCAGGGCCGGAGCGCCGCCGCGGCTGGCGAGTTGAATCGCGGTCACCGAGCGGTCGATGCCCAGTGCCGGGATGCCCCGCTGCACCAGGCGGGCGACCAGGCGCGCCGGCCCGCAGCCCAGCTCGATCGTCGGGCCGAAGCACATCTGCGCGACGGCCTCGTCGAATGCCTCGTCGGAGGCGAGTTCTCCGTCGTGGGCGGCACGGTCGGCGGCCGCCAGCCAGCGGTGGGCCGGCAGCGGACGCACCTCACCGTCGTCGTGGCGGATCCAGCAGCGCTCGCCGCCGAGCGCCCGCTCATACAGATTTCCCAGCATTTGCCCGCTCCTCGCACGTCGTGACCGACCACGTTGCGCGAACGCGCAGCGGCCGCTGGCAAAACCGCGTCCACCGACAAACCCATCGATACCCCGTTCCCGGGCCGGCTACACACGCCGTTGTCAAGAGTTACGCGCGGCGAACGTGAAAGTCCATGCCGGATATTCGGTGCCGAAGCACCCGCAGATGGCCCGAATTGGATACTGGATTGATGCCGACCGCCTCGAAAGACGACTTGAATGCCGGGGTCCACCCTGACCTGCGACGGATTGCGCGCTTTGCGCCGAAGCGGTTGGTCAGTCCGCGACTGTTACCGGTGATGCGGCGTGCGAGCAAGCTGATGAGCCCGGGACGGACGCCCGGCGGGGTCGAGGTGGTGACGCTGCCGTCGGGCACCGGCGTTCGCCTCTACCGGCCAACGGGCGTCGCCGAGCCGACTGCCGCGCTGTTGTGGATTCACGGCGGCGGATACGTGTTCGGTTCGGCCAAGCAGGACGACGCTCTGTGCCTGCGGTTCTGCAAAGCGCTGGATATCACGGTCGCCTCGGTGGATTACCGGCTGGCTCCCGAGTTTCCCTACCCGGCCCCACTCGAAGACTGCTATGCGGCCCTGACCTGGCTGGCCGGCCTGCCCGCGGTGGATCCGGCCCGGGTCGCGATCGGCGGAGCCAGCGCCGGCGGCGGGCTTGCGGCCGCGCTGGCATTGCTGGCGCGCGACCGCGATGAAGTGGCGCCGGTGTTTCAGCTGCTGGTCTATCCGATGCTGGACGACCGCAGTTCGTCGGCGCCGGCCGACCCCAATCACCGGCTGTGGGATCCGCGCGCCAACCACTTCGGTTGGAGCTCCTATCTCGGTGGCGCCGACCCGGCCGTGGCGGTGCCGGCCCGGCGCACCGACCTCAGCGGGCTGCCGCCGGCGTGGGTAGGGGTAGGTACCCACGACCTGTTTCATGACGAGGACATCGAGTACGCGCGGCGGCTGGTCGAGGCCGGGGTGCCGTGTCAGGTGGAACGGATTCCGGGCGCGTTTCACGGATTCGATCTGGTCGCGGCGAAACTGCCGGTGTCGCAACAGTTTTTCCGGATGCAGTGCGACGCGTTGCGCCCCGCCCTGTCTGGTCACATCGCGAAGTAGACGAGTTCGCCCCGGATCAGCGTCGCGGCCACCAGACCTGCGTTCAGCTCCGCCAGCGCCGCGGCGGGTGGCTCGGAGAGCACACAGAGGTCCCCCGGTTCACCGATCTCGACGGTGCGCGGCCGGTCCGGGCGATCCGACCAGCCCAGGAACATCGTCAAAGCCATTCTGGCAGAAACACATTCGTGGGAATTGAGGACCTCGCCGCTGGGTGTGGTGCGCGACACCGCGGCCCGCATCGCGGCCCACGGATCGCCGTCGCCGAACGGCATATCGGTGGACAGCGCCACGGGAATGTTCGCCCTGAGCAACGACGCGACCCGCCAGAGCTGATCCTGTTCCCGCTCCGGGACCTCGGCCAGGTACTGATCACCGCGCTCGGCAACGAAATTGGGCTGCGTCACCACGGTGACCCCCAGCTCGGCCAGGTCGGCCAGGTTGTCGTCGGGCACCACCGCGGCATGTTCGATGCGATCGAAGGGATGGCTGCCGGCCGCGCGCAGAGCCGCGATCGTGACGACCAGTTGTGCCGCGGTCACGCAGTGCACGGCCACCGGCTGCCCGGAGCGATGCCGGTCGCCGATCCACTCCGTCAGGGCATCGAGGTCGAGCCGGTCGTCGTGCAGGATCTTCTTGCCGGGCACCAGAACCTTTATCCCGGGCCGGAATTCGCCGTTACGGTGCGCCATCATCAGTGACACCAGGCCCTCGACGTCCAGATCGGGAGTCGCGTCGGTGACCCCGGTGACGCCGGTGGCCGTGATCCGCCGGCTCAGTTCGGCCAGATCTGTCTCTCGTCTTAAGGCCGGATCCCGCAGCGCCTTTGACCAGGGATCGGCGCTGCGCAGCCGGCCGTCGGGATGACCGGCGAGCCCCACCCGCCCCAGCGCTTCGGAATTGAGCATCCACAGGGCGCCGCTGCGGTGCTGGACCCGCACCGGAACGTGCGCGCGGACGGCGTCCAGGACCGTCCGGTCCAACTCGCCGGCCACCGATTCGTGGTAGCCGACGGCGCGGATCCAACCGTCGGGACCGGGCACCGCGTTCGAAAGGGCATGTGCCAGTTGGTCTCGGGTTCGAACCGCGGGCGGCCCGACGGACAACGAGTCCAGCGCCGCCGCCGCCGCGTGCAGGTGCACGTGATGGTCGTGCAGCCCGGGCAGCACGGTTCCGCCCCCGGCGTCGAGCACGCCCTCCCCCGGCCGCGGGTGCAGGCCCTGGCCCACTTCTTCGATCCGGACCCCCGCCCGGATGTCGGTGGTCGTGCCGTTCAACAGGGTGGCCCGTTTGATCAGCATGAGAGGCAACGTCTTTCGGCGACCAGATGGCGTACGGCGTCGTTGTCGGCCCCCAGTACGGCGGCCACGCCGGCCACGTCGGGAGCCTGCGGCGCACACACCGGCTGGTCGGAACGCGCGGGGCAGGTCGGCACCGCAGCATAGGTCGCGGCCACCGCGGCCATGGCCACTTCGATCAGCTCGCCGCCGCCGCGATGAAGCGAATCCAGCACCGCCCGGGCGGCTTCCAGCCCGGTGAGCGGGTCGGCGATGGCGTCCCCGCAGAAGACCGGCCCTCCCCTCACGAATCTGCCGACCAATCCGCCGGCCACCGCCGCATCGTCGCCGAAGGCCGGTCGCCGGGACTGCGGCCCGTGACCGGTTATCCGCAGCCACGTCCGGCCGGCTCGCGGCGGGATGTCGTCCGGTCCCAGGCGCCGGCGCGCCAGCGCGTCGGGCCGCGAACCTTCGATCACGACGTCGGCGACCGTCAGCAGGTCCCGCAACTCGCCGGCCTGCCGGTCGAAGTCCAGGCAGTAGGACAGCTTCGAGCCATTGATCCAGTCGAAGAACTTCGGGTTGCCGGCCCGGGTGCCGTCGGGCCGGGCGGGACTTTCCACCTTGACGACGGTAGCGCCCGCCCGGGCCAGCAACTGCCCGCACAACGGACCGGCCCACATCGAGGACAGGTCGGCCACCAGCAGTCCGGCCGGGCCGTTCAGCCGTTCCCGCGGCCCCGTCTCGCGCACCCGCGGCGACGCCGCGGCGGTCTCCCCCAGCACGGCCGCGGGGATGTCCAGCAGCGCCGCGCGTTCGACGATCTGGGTCGCCGGGCGGGTCGCAACCCAGCGGCGCAACGCCGGCCACGGGTCCGCGACCGTGTCGGCCGACAACAATGCGGGGACGGCGGCGACGTCGTCGGGACGGGACAGGGTGATCGCGCACCAGCCGTCGCGCGCCGCCAGCAGCTGGGTGGCGCCGCCGGCCGACACCCGCCCGGCCCGGGTGAGCCCGAGCAGCGCGGCGCGCCCCGTCAGCCAGGTGGCCGCCTCGGGAGCAAGACGGCGGGCGTGTTCGAGCACGCCGGCGCGGGAGAAGTCGGGCGCGTGGAATTCGGGGCCGGGCAGACCGGTGAGGTAGGCCATGCCGCTGCGCCCCCACTCCCGGGCGGGGTCGGCGGCAGGCGGGCCCGAACTCACCCCACCATGGTTGCTCGCAGCCGCGGATGCGCGGATGCGGGGGCACCGGTGCCGAGATGCGGGGATGTGGCGTAGACCACATTCTCGAAACTATTTGGATGTGTTTACCGCTTTTTAGCCATAAGCCAGTTTGTTTTGGGCGGATTCCAGTTATCGTCGTATCGGCTTAGCCGATCAACATGACCGGGGGACATGACACGACCTCTGTGGTCGTGACCTAGCGAGTGGGCGGTTCCCATGTCGTATGTAGTTGCATCGCCGGACCTACTGTCGGGCGCCGCGTCGAATCTGACCGGCCTCGGGGCCGCGCTGGAGCGCGCCAACGCGGCCGCGGCGGCCTCCACCACCGAGCTGCTGTCCGCGGCGCAGGACGAGGTGTCGACCGCCATCGCCGCACTGTTCGGCGACCATGGCCAGGCCTACCAGGCGGTCAGCGCGGAAGCCGCGTCCTTCCACAGCCGGTTCATCCAGGCCCTGTCCTCGGGCGCGAGTGCGTACACCGCCGCCGAGGCCGCCGCCGCGTCCCCGCTGCAGCCGCTGATCGACCTGATCAACCAGCCGACCGAGGTGCTGTTCGGACGGCCGCTGATCGGTGACGGCGCCGACGGGGTCGACGGGACCGGTGCCGCCGGTAAACCGGGTGGCTACCTGTACGGCAACGGCGGTAGAGGCGGATCGGGCGCGGCCGGTCAGGCCGGCGGGGCCGGCGGTTCGGCCGGATTGATCGGCCACGGCGGCGCCGGCGGCGCCGGCGGGAACTCGGCGACGGGTGCCGGCGGGGCCGGTGGGGCCGGCGGCAACGGCGGCTGGTTGTACGGCAACGGCGGCGCCGGCGGGGCTGGCGGGAACAACACCGCCGGCGTGGGCACTGGCGGCCTCGGCGGGGTCGGTGGCGCCGCCCGCCTGATCGGCAGTGGCGGCGCCGGCGGGGCCGGCGGGTCGAGTGTCAGCGCCGATGGCGCGGCGGGCGCGGCCGGTGGCGGCGGCGGGCTGCTGTACGGCAACGCCGGTTCGGGCGGGGCCGGCGGCAGCGCTACCGGCACCGGAGCCGGTGGGGCCGGCGGCGCCGGCGCCAACGCCGGATTGTTCGGCAACGCCGGATTCGGCGGCGACGGCGGTGACGGCACCCTGCTCGGCGCGGGCGGCGCGGGCGGGTCCGGCGGCAACGCCGTCCTGGGCATCGCGGGCTCGGGTGGAGCCGGCGGCGACGCCGCCGGGACGGGTGCCGGCGGCGCCGGGGGCATCGGCGGCAATGCCTGGCTGGTGGGGCTGGGCGGACATGGTGGTGCCGGCGGCAGCAGCGTGGGCGCCGACGCCGGGGCCGGCGGCTCCGGCGGGGCCGCGGTGCTGATCGGCTACGGCGGTAATGGCGGTACCGGCGGCGTCAGCCTGGCCGGCTTCGGTGGCGCCGGGGGCGCGGGAGCAGCCGGTGGTCTGTTGATCGGCAGCGGGGGCGTCGGCGGCAACGGCGGCGCCAACCTGGGCGGTAACGGCGCGGGCGGGGCCGGCGGGGCCGGCGGCAATGCATATCTCCTCGGCGAGGGCGGCTCCGGCGGTGCTGGGGCCAGCAGTGCGACCGGGGTCGGCGGTGCCGGCGGCGCCGGAGCAAACGGCGGCTACCTGATCGGCACCGGCGGGTCCGGCGGCCACGGCGGCTCGACGACCTTCCTCAACGGCACCGCAGGCAACGGCGGCACGGCAGGCAACGCCTGGCTGTTCGGCCGGGGCGGCATCGGCGGCAGCGGCGGGAGCAGCACCAGCGGCCTCGGCGGCAACGGCGCGAACGGCGGAAATGCCGGATTCCTGCTCGGCAACGGCGGCGGCGGCGGGAACGGCGGAGGCGGCGGCGCGGGCGACGGCATCGGCGGTGGCGGCGGGAACTCCTGGCTGTTCGGCAATGGCGGGCATGGCGGCAATGGCGTGATCGGCGGCACCGCGGGCCGGGCCGGGTTCTTGATCGGCAACGGCGGTGACGGCGGCACCGCGCGGGCCGGCGCCAACGGCGGCCTGTTGTTCGGCGACGGCGGCAACGGCGGCAATGGCGGAATCGAACTGCCCTCCGACGGCGGTGCCGGGGGCAGGTCCTGGCTGCTGGGCAGCGGCGGCCACGGCGGCGCGGGCAGTGCCGGGTTGTCCACCGTCGCCGACGGCAACGGGTGGGCCGGCGGCAACGGCGGCGCCGCCGGACTGCTGTTCGGCTTCGGCGGGAACGGCGGCAGCGGCGGTGCCGGACTGGTCACCATCGCCGGTTCCGGCAACGGCGGCGCCGGGGGCGCCGGCGGTGACGCGGGCTGGATCTGGGGCATCGGCGGAGACGGCGGCACGGGCGGCGCCGGCGGGAGCGGCACCTTCCTCGCGACGGCCGGCCACGGCGGCGTCGGCGGCAACGGCGGCATCGCCCGCATCTTCGGCACCGGCGGCCACGGCGGCGCCGGCGGTAGCGGCGGCGACCACAACGTCAGCACGGCCGCGGGTGCCGGCGGCCAGGGCGGCAATGCCGGTGGCAGCGGTTTCATCTACGGAAACGGCGCCTACGGCGGCGCCGGTGGCGCCGGCGGGGCGGGCGGTATCAACGCCACCGGCGGCGCGGGCGGTAACGGCGGCGCCGGCGCGTCGACGTTCCTACTCGGCGACGGCGGGGCCGGTGGGGCCGGCGGCGCGGCCGGTGACGGGAACAACGCCGCCGGGGCGGGCGCGGCAGGTGGGTCCGGTGGCGTCGCCGGCAACAGCGGATTCATCTTCGGTAACGGCGGGGCCGGGGGCGTCGGCGGCGCCGGCGGCGACAACCAGAGCCAGCAGCCCGGCGGACCCGGCGGCAACGGTGGTGGCGGCGGCAACGCCACCTTCATCGGCAACGGCGGCAACGGCGGCGGTGGCGGCTCGGGCGGTACCGGCGTTCCGGCCGGAACCACCGGCGCAGGTGGCGGCGGAGGTCGCGGCGGCTTCTTCGGGCAGCCCGGCACTGCGGGGTAGGCAGCGGTTATCCGCTATTCACGGATGACCATCCGCTAAACGAAGCAGCACCCGGTACCGCCAGTCGTACCTGGCGCGCTGGAGAGTGCTCCGCGCCCCATGTTGACCCGACTTAGATCACCTAAGTGTGGCGCAGACCACTGTTTAGAAACTATTTAGATGCTTTAGCCTGTTTTTGGACAAAAGTCAGTATGTAAACGGCGTTTTCCAGTTATCGTCCGTATCGGCCTGGCCGATCAGCATGACCTGGGGACATCAAACGACCTCTTGGTCGTGACTTAGTTAGTGGGCGGTTCCCAATGTCGTACGTAATTGCATCGCCGGACGTGCTGTCAGCCGCGGCGTCGGATCTGGCCGGACTGGGGGCCACGCTGGAGCGGGCCAACGCTGTCGCGGCGGCGTCCACCACCGAGCTACTGGCCGCGGCGCAGGACGAGGTGTCGACCGCCATCGCCGCGCTGTTCGGCAACCACGGGCAGGCATACCAGACGATCAGCGCCCAGGCCGCCGCCTTCCACAGTCAGTTCCTGCAGAACCTTTCCACCGGCGCGGGCGCCTACGGCATCGCCGAGGCCACCAACGCGGCACCGCTGGCCGGACTCGAGCAGGCGGTGCTCGGGGCGATCAATGCCCCCACTCAGGCGCTGCTCGGACGTCCACTGATCGGCGACGGAGCCAACGGCAGCACGCCCGGCGCGGCGGGCGGCGCGGGCGGGTTGCTGTGGGGCAACGGCGGCTCGGGTGCGGCGGGAGCCAGCGGACAGGCCGGCGGCGCCGGCGGCAGTGCCGGATTCATAGGTAACGGCGGGGTCGGCGGGGCCGGCGGCGCCTCGACGACCGGCAATGGTGGCGCCGGTGGCGCCGGCGGTGCCGGCGGATGGCTATACGGCAGCGGCGGCGCCGGCGGCGCCGGTGGCGCCAACCTCAACGCCCTGGGAACGGGTGGCGCCGGCGGGGCCGGTGGCCGGGCCTGGCTGATCGGCGCCGGGGGCACCGGCGGCGCCGGCGGCACCGGCGCGAACGGCGGCTGGGGTGCGGGCGGCGGCAACGGCGGCTACCTGTACGGCGACGGCGGGACCGGTGGCGCCGGTGGCGGCAACACCAGTCCGACCGGGGTCGGCGGGACCGGCGGCCGCGGCGGCGACGCGTACCTGTTCAGCAACGGCGGCGCCGGCGGATCCGGCGGTGCCGGTCCGACCGTCGGCGGCCAGGCCGGGTTCGGCGGCCACGGCGGTCACGGCGGTCTGCTCACCGGCGCGGGCGGCGCCGGTGGTGCCGGCGGCATGGGCTCGACCGGTGGCGGCGGCGGAACGGGTGGCGACGCGGGCTGGCTCTCCGGCGGGTCGGGCGGAGCCGGCGGCGCGGGCGGTATCGGTCAGAGCGGCAACGGCGGCCTGGGTGGCGCCGGCGGCTCCGGCGGGCTCTACGGCGCCGGTGGAGCGGGCGGTACCGGCGGCGCCGGCGCCGCGGCCGGCGGTACCGGCGGGCTCGGCGGCAATGCGGGCTGGCTGTTGGGTACCGGTGGCACCGGCGGTAGCGGCGGATCCAGCGGCGCCGGCAACCCCGGCGGTACCGGCGGCGCCGGCGGCAACGGCGGATGGCTGTACGGCAACGGCGGCGTCGGCGGCAACGGCGCCAACGGCGGAGCCGGGTCGATCGGGGTCAACGGTGGCGCCGGCGGCAACGGCGGGGCCGGCGGCCGCGGCGGCCTGCTCTTCAGCGACGGCGGCAACGGCGGCAACGGCGGAATCGGCGGCAAGGGCGGCACCGGCACCCAGGGCGCCAACGGGATCGACGGAACCTATCCCAGCGACAATGGAACCAACGGCGGCGACGGCGGCACCGGCGCCATCGGCGGCAACGGCGGAAACGGCGGCGCGGCCGGCCGTGGTGGCCTGCTGTTCGGCGAGTCCGGCATCACCGGCCGTGGTGGCGCCGGCGGTGACGGCGGCACCGGCGGCTTCGGCGGTAACGGCGGCAACGGCGCGGCGGGCAACGCGGCGAGCCCGAACGGCGGCAACGGCGGCAACGGCGGCAACAACGGCGTCGGCGCCGCCGGCGGCACCGGCGGGTCCGGATCGGTCGTCGGCGCGCACGGCAAGACGGGCACCACGGTCACCGGCACCGGTGGTAACGGCGGCAACGGTGGGGCCGGCTACGACGCGTCCCTGGGCTCCGTCGCGGGCGCCAGCGGCGGCAACGGGGGCGCCGGCGGCCACGGCGGCAACTACGGCAACGGTGGGGCCGGCGGCGCCGGCGGGAACGGGGCGGCCGGCAAGGCCGGCGTCAACGGGCTCAACGCGGGCGACAGCGGCACCAGCGGCACGGCCGGTGGATCCGGCGGTAGCGGCGGCGCGGGCGGTAACGGCGGTTCCATCTCCGGCAACAGCGGTGCCGGCGGAGCCGGCGGTCACGGTGGCGCCGGTGGCGCCGGCGGGTTCGGCGTCGACGGCAAGGACGGCGCCGCGTCGGGTCAGGCGGGTCAGGCCGGCGGTAGTGGTGGCGACGGCGGCGCCGGTGGCACCGGTGGCGCGGGCGGCCAGGCCGGAAAGGTGCTGGGCACGGGCGTCGCGGGCGCGGCGGGTGCCGGTGGCGCCGGCGGCGACGGTGGCGCGGCCGGGCGGCCCGGTGACGGCGGTATCGGCGCGACCGGCGACGCCAACCACATCGACGGCGCCGCGGGCGGCAAGGGCGGCAATGCCGGTACCGCCGGCAACGGCGGCAACGGCGGCGTCAACGGCAGCGGAAGCGGCACCGGCGTCAAGGGCGCCAACGGCGCAGCGGTAGTGGGTCCGGCCGGCTCCGGCGGCGACGGCGGCGCGGGCTACAGCGCCACGGTGGCGGGCGCCAGCGGCGGCAGCGGCGGCGCGGGCGGTGCCGGCGGCAACATCGGCAACGGCGGTAGCGGCGGCGCCGGCGGCAACGGCGCGGCGGGCGGCAACGGCAGCAACGGCGTCAACGCGGGTGACAGCGGCACGAATGGTCTGGCCGGCGGCAAGGGCGGCGACGGTGGTGCCGGTGGCGCCGCGGGCGGCGCAGGCACGCACGGCGGCGCGGGTGGCGCCGGTGGTACGGGCGGCCAGGGCGGCAGCGGCGGCAGCGGTGTGGATGGCTCCGACGGCGTCGCCACCAATGGCAACGGCGGCGCCGGCAAGGCCGGCGGGAATGCCGGTAGCGGTGGCGCCGGTGGGGACGGCGGTAAGGGCGGGGCCGCGGGCGGAACCGGCCTGGGCGGCGCGGCCGGCACGGCCGGTAGCGGTGGCGCGGCGGGTAGCGGCGGCAACGCGGGTGTGGCAGGCCAGGGTGGCGGCGGCGCCGGCGGCGCGAACGGCGCGGCCGGGGTCAACAACGGCGCCGGCTATGCCGGTGGTGACGGCGGCGCCGGCGGTAAGGGCGGCGACGGCGGCAAGGGCGGCGTCGGCGGCGCGGCCGGCACCGGAACCGGCGGCAGTGCGGGAGCCAACGGCAACGGTGGCGCGGCCAGCAGCGGTGGCGCCGGCGGCGCGGCCGGCTCCGGCGGCGCCGGTGTGGACGGCGCGAACGGCGTGGCCGGGTCCAACAACGGCGCGGGTGTGGCCGGCGGCGACGGCGGAGCGGGCGGCAAGGGTGGTGCCGGCGGAAGCGGCGGCACCGGCGGCCAGGCCGGTGGGTCCGGGGCAACCGCGGGCGCCGACGGCAAGGGCGGTGCCGGCGGGCACGGCGGCAACGCGGGCACAGCCGGTGACGGCGGTCGCGGTGCCGACGGAGTGACCGGGGCCGGCAACCTCGTCGACGGCGGTGCGGGCGGCAAGGGCGGTAACGCCGGGGCGGTGGGCCTTGGCGGCAGCGGTGGTACCGGGCCGGCCGGCAACGGCGCAAACGGCCTCAGCGGGCTGGGCGCCAATGGTGGCGACGGCGGCGCCGGCGGTAACGGACTGGCCGGAACGGCCGGAACCAACGGCGTCAGCGCCGGCGACAGCGGCGGCAACGGCGTGGCCGGCGGTCGGGGCGGTGACGGCGGCGCCGGTGGCACGGCCAGCGGTTCGGGCACCCACGGCGGTGACGGCGGCGCCGGCGGTGTCGGTGGGGCCGGCGGCAAGGGCGGCTGGGGCGTGGACGGCTACAACGGCCAGCTCACCAACGGCGCCGGGCAGAACGGCCAGGCCGGCGGCAACGCCGGCAGCGGCGGCGACGGCGGGGCGGGCGGCAAGGGCGGCGACGCCGGCAGCGGCGGCACCGGCGGCGGCGTCGCGGGCAAGGCCGGCAGCGGCGGCAACGCCGGCAGCGGCGGTGACGCGGGCACCGCCGGCAAGGGCGGAATCGGCGCCACCGGCGCCAACGGGGTGGCCGGGCTCAACAGCGGCTCCGGCTACGCCGGCGGCGACGGCGGGGCCGGCGGCAAGGGCGCCAGCGGTGGTAACGGCGGCGCCGGCGGTCAGGCCGGTGCCGGCGCAGGCGGCAGTGCGGGCAAGGACGGCAACGGCGGCGCGGCCAGCAACGGCGGCGCCGGCGGCGCGGCCGGTAGCGGTGGCGCCGGTGTCAACGGAGCCAACGGCGTGGCCGGCTCCAACAATGGCGCGGGCGTCGCGGGTGGCGACGGCGGGGCCGGCGGCAAGGGCGGCGACGGCGGCGTCGGCGGTACCGGCGGCAAGGCCGGCGGCGCCAACGGCACGGCAGGTGGCGACGGCAAGGGCGGCGCCGGCGGCCAGGGTGGCAACGCCGGCACGGCCGGTGACGGCGGCCGCGGTGCCGACGGCGTGACCGGCGCGATCGACGGTGGCGCCGGCGGCAAGGGCGGCAACGCGGGCGCGGTCGGCGGCGGCGGCACCGGCGGTAACGGGCCGGCCGGTAACGGCGCGAGCGGTCTCGCGGGCGCCGGCGCGAACGGCGGCAACGGTGGCGCGGGCGGCAACGGCCTGGCCGGAGCGAACGGAACCGACGGCGTCAACGCGGGCGACAACGGCACCAGTGGCTTTGCCGGCGGCAAGGGCGGCGACGGCGGTGCCGGCGGAACGGCCAGCGGGTCCGGCACCCATGGCGGTGACGGCGGGGCCGGCGGTAAGGGCGGCGCGGGCGGCAAGGGTGGCAGCGGTGTCGACGGCGGCAACGGGGTGGCCACCGATGGCGCCGGACAGAACGGCCAGGCCGGCGGCAACGCCGGCAGCGGTGGCGACGGCGGAGCGGGCGGCAAGGGCGGTAACGCCGGCAGCGGCGGCACCGGCGGCGGCGTGGCAGGTCAGGCAGGCAGCGGCGGAGACGCCGGAAACGGCGGCGCGGCCGGCACGGCCGGCAAGGGCGGCATCGGCGCCCACGGTCACGACGGCAGCGCCGGCAGCCCCAACGGCTACACCGGCGGCGACGGCGGCGCGGGCGGCAAGGGCGCCAACGGCGGTAACGGCGGCGCCGGCGGTCAGGCCGGCCTGGGCGCCGGCGGCAGCGCCGGCAAGGACGGCAACGGCGGCGCGGCCAGCAACGGCGGCGCAGGCGGGGCGGCCGGGGCCGGCGGCGCCGGTGTCAACGGTGCCGACGGCAAGGCGGGCCTCAACAACGGCGCCGGCGTGGCCGGCGGCGACGGCGGGGCCGGCGGCAAGGGCGGCGACGGCGGCACCGGCGGCACCGGCGGCAAGGCCGGTGGACTCACCGGCAGCGCGGGCGCCGACGGCAAGGGCGGCAATGGTGGTCTCGGCGGCAACGCCGGCACGGCGGGCGACGGTGGCCGCGGCGCCGACGGCGTGACCGGCGCCATCGACGGAGGCGCCGGCGGCAAGGGCGGCAACGCCGGCGCGGTCGGCGGCGGCGGCAATGGCGGCGTAGGCCCGGCCGGCAACGGCACGAACGGCGTCGGTGGGCTGGGCGCCAATGGCGGCAACGGTGGCGTCGGCGGTAACGGTCTGTCCGGAGCGAACGGCACCAACGGCGTCAACGCGGGCGACAACGGCACCAGTGGCTTCGCCGGCGGCAAGGGCGGCGACGGCGGCGCCGGCGGGACGGCCAGCGGAGCCGGTACCCACGGTGGCGCGGGTGGCGCCGGCGGCCAGGGCGGCGCGGGCGGCAAGGGCGGCTCCGGTCTCAACGGCGGCAACGCCGTGGCGGGTGAAGACGCATACGGCACCGGTGTCGGCGGCGGTCAGGCGGGCGGCAACGCGGGCACTGGTGGCGACGGCGGGGCCGGCGGCAAGGGCGGTGACGCCGGCAGCGGCGGCACCGGCGGCGGCACTGCGGGCAAGGCCGGTAGCGGCGGTGCGGCCGGTAGCGGCGGTGACGCCGGCACGGCGGGCAAGGGCGGTAACGGGGCCGGCGGCGCCAACGGGGTGGCCGGGGTCAACAACGGTGCCGGCGCTGCCGGTGGCGATGGCGGCGCCGGCGGTAACGGCGCCAACGGCGGTAATGGCGGCGCCGGCGGTCAGGCCGGTGCCGGCGCCGGCGGCAGCGCGGGCAAGGACGGCAACGGCGGCACGGCCAGCAACGGCGGCGCGGGCGGCGCGGCCGGCAAGGGTGGCGCCGGTGTCAATGGCGCCAACGGCGTGGCTGGCTCCAACAACGGCGCGGGTGTCGCCGGTGGTGACGGCGGGGCCGGCGGCAAGGGCGGCGCCGGTGGAACGGGCGGCACCGGCGGTAAGGCCGGTGGCGTCACCGGCAGCGCGGGCGCCGACGGCAGCGGCGGGGCCGGTGGCAAGGGCGGCAACGCCGGCACGGCCGGCGACGGCGGCCGCGGCGCGGACGGGGTGACCGGAGCCATCGACGGCGGCGCCGGCGGCAAGGGCGGCAACGCCGGTGCCGTGGGCCAGGGCGGCACCGGCGGCAGTGGTGCCGCGGGCAAGGGCGCCACCGGTCTCGACGGCAACGGCGCCAACGGCGGTAACGGTGGTGCCGGCGGTAACGGTCTGGCCGGAGCCAACGGCAGCGACGGCGTCAACGCCGGCGACAACGGCACCATCGGTCAAGCCGGCGGCAAGGGCGGCGACGGTGGCGCCGGCGGCACGGCCAGCGGGTCCGGCACCCACGGCGGTAACGGTGGCGCCGGCGGCATCGGCGGCACCGGCGGCAAGGGCGGTTCGGGCATCAGCGGTGCGGTCGGGCAGGTCACCAACGCGGCCGGCGGCAACGGGCAGGCCGGCGGCAACGCCGGCAGCGGCGGCGACGGTGGCGCCGGCGGTAAGGGTGGCGACGCCGGCAGCGGCGGTACCGGCGGCGGTGTCGCGGGCACCGCCGGCAGCGGCGGCGCGGCCGGTAGCGGTGGTGCGGCCGGCACGGCGGGCAAGGGCGGGGCCGGCGCGGCCGGTCATGACGGGGTGACCGGGATCAACAACGGCGCCGGTTACGCCGGCGGTGACGGCGGCGCGGGCGGTAGCGGCGCGAACGGCGGTAACGGCGGCATCGGCGGTGCGGCCGGAGCCGGTGCGGGCGGCAGCACGGGCGTCAACGGCAACGGTGGCGCGGCCAGCAACGGCGGCGCCGGTGGCGCGGCCGGCGCAGGTGGTGCCGGCATCACCGGCGCCAACGGCGTGGCAGGGACCAGCGCGGGCGCCGGCCAGGCCGGTGGCGACGGCGGCGCCGGCGGTAAGGGCGGTGCCGGCGGGACCGGCGGAACCGGTGGTAAAGCCGGCGGCGCCGGCGCGACGGCAGGCGCGGATGGACAGGGCGGCGCCGGTGGCCAGGGCGGTAACGCCGGCACGGCCGGCGGCGGTGGCCGCGGCGCCGACGGGACCAGCACATTCATCGACGGCGGCGCCGGCGGCAAGGGCGGCAATGCCGGCGCGGTGGGCCAGGGCGGCACCGGCGGCACCGGTCCGGCGGGCAAGGGCGCGGACGGTCTCACCGGGTCCGGCGCCAACGGCGGTGACGGCGGCGCCGGCGGTAACGGCGCGGCCGGGGCCAACGGCGAGAACGGCATCAACACCGGCGCCAACGGAACCAGCGGTGCGGCCGGCGGCAAGGGCGGCGACGGCGGTGCCGGTGGTACGGCCAGCGGATCGGGCACCCACGGCGGTAACGGCGGCGCCGGCGGCATCGGCGGGACCGGCGGCAAGGGCGGTTCCGGCGTCGACGGCAACAACGGCGTCGCCACCACCGGCGCGGGCGGCAACGGCCAGGCCGGTGGCAACGCCGGCAGCGGCGGCGACGGCGGGGCCGGCGGCAAGGGCGGCGACGCCGGCAGCGGCGGCACCGGCGGCGGCGTGGCGGGCAAGGCCGGCAGCGGCGGTGCGGCGGGCAGCGGTGGCGCCGCGGGCAGCGCGGGCAAGGGCGGCGCGGGCGCCGTCGGCCACGACGGCATCGCCGGGCTCAACAACGGCGCCGGCTACGCCGGTGGTGACGGCGGTGCGGGCGGTGCCGGCGCCAACGGCGGTAAAGGCGGCGCCGGTGGCGCGGCCGGTTCCGGGGCCGGTGGCAGCGTGGGTGCCAACGGCAACGGCGGCGCGGCCAGCAACGGCGGCGCGGGCGGCGCGGCGGGCTCCGGCGGTGCCGGCAGCACCGGCGCCAACGGCGTGGCAGGAACCAATGCGGGCGCCGGCCAGGCCGGTGGCGATGGCGGCGCCGGCGGTAAGGGCGGCGCCGGCGGCACCGGCGGAACCGGCGGGCAGGCCGGCGGTGCCGGCGCCACCGCTGGAGCCGACGGCAAGGGCGGGGCCGGCGGCCAGGGTGGCAACGCCGGCACGGCCGGCGACGGTGGCCGCGGCGCCGACGGGACCAGCACATTCATCGACGGCGGGGCCGGCGGTAAGGGCGGCAACGCCGGCGGGGTCGGCACCGGCGGGACCGGCGGCGCCGGTGCGGGCGGCAATGGCACGAACGGGACCGACGGCCTCGGCGCCAACGGTGGTAACGGCGGCGCCGGCGGTAACGGCGCGGCCGGGGCCAACGGCGAGAACGGCGTCAACGCCGGCGCCAACGGCACCAACGGCCTCGCCGGCGGCAAGGGCGGCGACGGCGGCGCCGGTGGTACGGCCAGCGGAGTCGGCACCCAGGGCGGAAACGGTGGCGCCGGCGGCATCGGCGGGACCGGCGGCAAGGGCGGTTCCGGTGTCGACGGCAACAACGGCGTCGCCACCAGCGGCGCGGGCGGCAACGGCCAGGCCGGTGGCAACGCCGGCAGCGGCGGCGACGGCGGAGCCGGCGGCAAGGGCGGCGCGGCCGGCAGCGGCCCGATCGCCGGCAAGGCCGGTGACGGCGGCGCGGCCGGCAGCGGTGGCGCCGCGGGCACCGCGGGCAAGGGTGGCGCAGGCGCCGTCGGCCACGACGGCGTCTCCGGGATCAACAACGGCGCCGGCTACGCCGGCGGTGACGGCGGCGCGGGCGGCAACGGCGCCAGCGGCGGCAATGGCGGCGTCGGCGGGGCCGCCGGCACCGGCACCGGCGGCAAGGCGGGCGCGAACGGCAACGGCGGGGCCGCCAGCAGCGGTGCCGCCGGCGGCGCGGCCGGTAACGGTGGCGCGGGTATCACCGGCGCCGGCGGGCAGGCCGGCGTCAACGCCGGCGCGGGTCAGGCCGGCGGGAGCGGTGGCGCCGGCGGCAAGGGCGGCGACGGCGGGACCGGCGGAACCGGCGGGCAGGCCGGTGGCGCCGGCGCCAGCGCGGGCGCCGATGGCAAGGGCGGCGCCGGCGGTCAGGGCGGCAACGCCGGCACGGCCGGCGACGGTGGTCGCGGCGCCGACGGCACCGGCAGCTTCGTCGACGGCGGAGCCGGCGGCAAGGGCGGCGACGCCGGTGCGCTCGGCGCCGGCGGCAAGGGCGGCAGCGGGCCGGCCGGTACCGGCGCTAACGGCGCCGACGGCACCGGCGCCAACGGCGGAAGCGGCGGCGCCGGGGGCAATGGCGCGGCCGGCACGGCCGGCAAGAGCGGGGTCAACCCCGGTGACAACGGCACCATCGGCTCGGCCGGCGGCAAGGGCGGCGACGGTGGTGCCGGCGGCACGGCCAGCGGGAAGGGCGTCGGCGGCACCGGCGGGCAGGGCGGCACCGGTGGCACCGGTGGCACCGGCGGTTCCGGCGTCGACGGCGGCAACGGCGTGGCCGGCGTCAACAGCGGAGCCGGCCAGGCCGGCGGCAACGCGGGTGCGGGCGGAAGCGGCGGAGCCGGTGGTAAGGGCGGCGACGCCGGCGGCGCCGGCACCGGTGGCGGCACCGCGGGCAAAGCGGGCAGCGGCGGAGCCGCCGGGTCCGGTGGCGACGCGGGCGCTGCCGGCAAGGGCGGCATAGGCGCCACCGGCGCCAACGGTCTGGCCGGAGTCAACGGCGGCGCAGGCAGTGCCGGCGGTAACGGCGGGTCGGGTGGTAACGGCGCCAACGGTGGTAACGGTGGCGCCGGGCGGCGCGGCCGGCACCGGTTCCGGCGGAAAGGCCGGCGCCAACGGCAACGGCGGCGCGGCCAGCAGCGGTGGCGCCGGCGGCGCGGCCGGCAACGGTGGCGCCGGAGTCAACGGGGCCAACGGCACGGCCGGCGTCAACAGCGGCGCCGGGTGGCCGGCGGCGACGGCGGCGCCGGCGGCAAGGGCGGGGCCGGCGGAACCGGCGGAACCGGCGGGACGGCGGCGGCGCAGGGGCGACGGCCGGCGCCAACGGCAAGGGCGGCAACGGCGGTCAGGGCGGCAACGCCGGCACCGCCGGCACCGGCGGCCGCGGCGCCGACGGCACCAGCGCGTTCGTCGACGGCGGAGCCGGCGGCAAGGGCGGCAACGCCGGCGCGGTGGGCCTGGGCGGCACGGCCGGCACCGGTGCGGGCGGCAATGGCGCGAACGGGCCCGACGGCCTCGGCGCCAATGGCGGTAGCGGCGGTGTCGGCGGTAACGGCGCGGCCGGCGCCAACGGCGTCAACGGGGTGAACCCGGGCGACAGCGGCACCGCCGGCTCGGCCGGCGGTAAGGGTGGCGACGGCGGGCCGGCGGCACGGCCAGCGGCACCGGCACCACCACCGGAAACGGCGGAGCCGGAGGCCAGGGCGGCGCGGGCGGCATCGGCGGCTCGGGAGTGGCCGGCGCCAACGGCACGACGACGACCGGCATCGGTAACGCCGGCCAGGCCGGCGGCAACGCGGGCGCCGGCGGCGCGGGTGGCGCGGGAGGCGCCGGCGGCGCGGCCGGAACCCCGGGCAGCGGCATCAGCAAGGGCACCTCCGGCAACGGCGGCACGGGCGGCAACGGCGGGGCGGCCGGAACCGCGGGTGCCGGTGGCACCGGCGCCAACGGCGCGAACGGCGTCTCCGGGGTCAACAACGGCGCCGGTTACGGCGGCGGGACCGGCGGCGCCGGCGGTAACGGCGCAGCGGGCGGCAAGGGCGGCAACGCCGGTGCGGCCGGCGGAGCCGGAGCCAGCGCGGGCGGCAACGGCAGCGGCGGCGCCGGCAGCAGCGGTGGCGCCGGCGGCGCGGCCGGATCCGGCGGCACCGGCATCACCGGCGCCAACGGGGTCTCCGACTCCGGCAAGTACGGCACCGGCATCGGCGGCGGCCAGGCCGGCGGCGACGGCGGCGCCGGTGGTACCGGCGGCAAGGGCGGCGCCGGCGGAGGCGGAGGCGCGGCGGGCACCGGCGGTACCGGCGGCGCCACGGGCGCCAACGGCAACGGCGGCAGCGGCGGCAAGGGCGGCAACTCAGGCGCAGCCGGTAGCGGCGGCGACGGCGCGGCCGGCACGGCGACCAACCCCAACGGCGGCGCCGGCGGAGCGGGCGGAAACGCGGGCGCGACCGGCACAGGTGGCGGCGCAGGCGCGGCGGGCACCGGCGGCACCGGCGGCACGGGCGGCAGCACCGGCGGCACCGGCACCGGGGCCAACGGCGGCAACGGCGGCGTGGGCGGCAACGGCATCGCCGGTACGGCCGGTTCCAACGGCGTCAACGCCAACAACCCGAACGGCACCGACGGCACCGCCGGCGGCAACGGCGGGGCGGGTGGCGCCGGCGGTAAGGGCGCCGGCAGCGGCTTCAAGGGCGGCACCGGTGGTCTGGGCGGTAACGGCGGCGTCGGCGGCGCCGGCGGCAGCGGCATAGACGGCAGCAACGGCGTGGCCACCACCGGAGTCGGCGGGTCCGGCACGGCCGGCGGCAACGCCGGCAACGGTGGCGCGGGCGGCAGCGGTGGCGCGGGCGGCGCAGCGGGCGCCGCCAACGGCAGCGCGGGTGCGGGCACGGCAGGCAGCGGCGGCAACGCCGCCAAGGGCGGTAACGCGGGCACCGCCGGCAACGGCGGGACCGGCGCGGCCGGCGCCAACGGCGCCTCGGGCTTCAACAACGGCGCCGGCTACGCCGGTGGCGACGGCGGCGCCGGCGGTAAGGGCGGCAATGGCGGTGCCGGCGGCACCGGCGGCACGGCCGGGGCCACCAACGGCGGCACCGCGGGCACCGCGGGCACCAACGCCGGCGGCGGCAACGCCAGCAACGGCGGCACCGGTGGCGCGGCCGGCGCCGGCGGCACCGGCATCACCGGGGCCAACGGCGTCAGCGACCAGAACAACTACAACAACGGCGTCGGCGGCGGCCAGGCCGGTGGCGACGGCGGGGCCGGCGGCACCGGTGGCGCCGGCGGGTCCGGCGGCAAGGGCGGAGCGGCCGGCGGTGCCGGTGCCACCGCGGGCAGCAACGGCAGCGGCGGCGTCGGCGGCAAGGGCGGCAATGCCGGCACACCCGGCAGCGGCGGTAACGGCGCGGCCGGCACCAGCACCAACCCGAACGGCGGCGCCGGCGGCAACGGTGGCAACGCCGGTGCCGTCGGCAAGGGCGGCGTCGGTGGCAGCAACGGCGGCGGTGGTACCGCGGCCAACGGCGCCAACGGCACCAACGTCACCGGTCCGGTCGGCAACGGCGGCAACGGCGGCAGCGGGTTCAACCCGCAGGCTGCCGGTGCCAGCGGCGGCAACGGCGGGGCCGGCGGTGACGGCGGCAACTACGGCAACGGCGGCAACGGCGGAGCCGGCGGCAACGGTGTGGCCGGCAACGACGGCAGCGCCGGGGTGAAGGCGGGCGACAGCGGCGGCAACGCGCAGGCCGGCGGATCCGGCGGCGACGGCGGCCGCGGCGGCAAGGCCGGGGTGAACTTCGGCAACGGCGGCGCCGGCGGGGCCGGCGGCAGCGGTGGCAGCGGCGGCACCGGCGGGACCGGGCAGGACGGCGCCGCGGGTGTGGCCGGCGTCAACAACGGCGCGGGCGGGGCCGGCGGCAACGGCGGCAACGGCGCCAACGGCGGCAACGGCGGCAACGGCGGCGTCGGCGGCAGCTCCACCAAGGGCATCGCGGGCACCTCGGGCGCCGGCGGCAACGCCGGCAACGGCGGCAACGCCGGAACCCCGGGCAACGGCGGCAGCGGTGCGGCCGGCACCTCCACCAGCCCGAACGGCGGCGTGGGCGGCAGCGGCGGCAACGTCGGCACGGTCGGCGCCGGCGGAACCGGAGGCAGCAACGGCAACGGCATCGGCACCGGCAAGTACGGCATCGACGGCGCTTTGCCGCAGACGCCGGTCGGCAACGGTGGCGCCGGCGGCGCCGGATTCACCTCCACGGCTGCGGGTGCCAACGGCGGCGACGGCGGGGCCGGCGGCAAGGGCGGCAACTACGGCAGCGGCGGCGCCGGCGGCGACGGCGGCAACGGTGTGGCAGGCGCGGTCGGCAAGGACGGCGTCAGCACCGGCGACAACGGCGCCACGGGCCAGGCCGGTGGGGCCGGCGGCAAGGGCGGCGCCGGTGGCGACGCCGGCACCAACCTCGGTGACGGTGGCGCCGGCGGCAACGGCGGGACGGGTGCCAACGGCGGTGCCGGCGGCACCGGCGCGAACGGCGCCAACGGCGTCTCCGGCCTCGACGAGTACGGCAACGGCAAGGGCGGCGGCCAGAACGGCGGCAACGGCGGCAGCGGTGGCGTCGGCGGCAACGGCGGCGCGGGCGGCGCCGGCGGCAAGGCCGGCCTGTACGGCACCGCCGGAACCGTCGGCAACGGCGGCAACGCGGGCAACGGCGGCGCCGCGGGCGCGTCCGGCAGCGGCGGCAACGGCGCGGCCGGCATCGCGACCAGCACGGCCGGCGGCAACGGCGGCAACGGCGGCAAGGTCGGCACCGCGGGTGGCGGCGGTACCGGCGGCCTGGACGGCGGCGGCGACGTGAGCGGGGCGAACGGGACCGCGGGTGCCGCGTTCACCGGCCCCTCCGGCAACGGAGGTGACGGCGGCGTCGGCTACACCTGGGCGCCCAACGCCACCGACGCCAACGGCAACGGCTTCGCCGGCGGCGCCGGCGGACAGGGCGGCAGCGGCGGCAGCAACGGCAGCGGCGGCAAGGGCGGTGCCGGCGGAAACGGCTCCAACGGCGCCGGCGGCAGCAACGGCATCAACACCGGCGACTCCGGAACCAACGGCGGCAAGGGCGGCGCCGGCGGCGCCGGCGGCGCGGGTGGCGCCGGCGGCACCACCACCGGCAACGGCGGAGCCGGCGGGGTCGGCGGCAACGCCGGCAGCGGCGGCAACGGCGGCAACGGCGTCGACGGACACGACGGCGTGGCCAACTCGAACAAGTACGGCACCGGCATCGGTGGCGGCCAGAACGGCGGTAGCGGCGGCAGCGGCGGCCAGGGTGGCGACGGCGGCGTCGGTGGCAAGGGCGGCAGCAGCGGTCCCAACGGCGTGTCGGGCGCCGGCGCGGCCGGCGGCAACGCGGGCAACGGCGGCAACGGCGGCCTGCAGGGCAACGGCGGCAACGGCGCGGCCGGCACCGCAACCAACCCGGACGGCGGGGCCGGCGGCAAGGGCGGCAACCCGGGCACCGGGGCCGGCGGCGGCACCGGCGGTGCCGGCGGCGCCAACGGCAGCGGTTCGGGCTCCGGCGCCAAGGGCAACAACGGCAGCGGCGGCAGCACCCCGACCGGCGTCGGCGGCAACGGCGGCAACGGTGGCGACGGCTACAACGCCACCACCCCCGGCGCCAACGGCGGCAAGGGCGGAGCGGGCGGCGATGGCGGCCTCTACGGCGACGGCGGCACCGGCGGCAACGGCGGCAACGGCGCTGCCGGCAAGGCGGGCGCCAACGGCACCGTCAACGACCCCAACGGCGCCACCGGCCAGACCGGTGGCAGCGGCGGCGCCGGCGGTGACGGCGGCAACAGCGGCACCCTGAACGGCAAGGGCGGCGCCGGTGGTAACGCCGGCACCGGCGCGGCCGGTGGCGCGGGCGGCAACGGGCTCAACACCAACGTCGGCGCGGGCGGCAACGCCGGCAGCGGCGGCGACGGCGGTCTGGGCGCGGCCGGCGGCAAGGGCGGCAACGGCTATCTGGGCGGCGGCAAGGGCGGCAACGGCAGCGACCCCGGCGCCGGCGGCAGCGCCGGCACCCCCGGAACCGGCCCCGGCGGCAGCGGCGCCAACGGCAAAGCCGGCACCACTCCCACCACCCCGACCGGCAACGGGGGCAACGGCGGCAACGCCTTCGGCATCCCCGGCGCCGGACAGACCGGCTACGCCGGCGGCGACGGCGGCAATGCCGGGGCTTACGGCAACGGCGGCAACGGCGGCAACGGCTACACCGGCGGGACCGGGGTGACCGGCACCACCGGGCCGACCGGCGGCACCGGCGGCGTCGGCGGCACCGGCGGTGACGGCGGCGCGGCCGGCAAGGGCGGCAACGGCGGCACCATCGCCGGCAACAGCGGCAGCGGCGGCAAGGGCGGCGACGGCGGCGCCGGTGGCGTCGGCGGCAAGGGCGGCGCCGGCGACCCGACCTTCGCCTTCCACAACGGCGCCGGCGGGGACGCCGGCAACGGTGGCACCGGCGGCAAGGGTGCTGCGGGCGGCGATGCCGGCAGCGTCACCAACGGCACGGTCGGCAACGGCGGCAACGCCGGCAACGGCGGAGTCGGCGGCGTCAGCGGGGTCGGGGGCACCGGCGCGGCCGGCACCGCGGCCCACCCGACCGGCGGCACCGGCGGCAACGGGGCCAACCCCGGTAGCGGCGGCACCGGTGGCACCGGCGGCAGCGGACTGAACCCGGGCGGCAATGGCAGCAACGGCGCCACGCCCACCACCATCGCCGGCAACGGCGGCACCGGCGGCGCCGGCTGGGACTCCACCGACCCGACCAAGGCCGGCGGTAACGGCGGCACCGGCGGCAACGCCGGGCAGTACGGCGTCGGCGGTACCGGCGGCAAGGGCGGCAGCGGCGCCAAGGGCAGCACCGGCACCGACGGCAACGCGCCCGGCGTGGACGGCGGCAGCGGCGGCAACGCCAGCGCCGGCGGCAACGGCGGCCAGGGCGGCGTGGGCGGCACCATCGGCGGCGACGGCGGTGCCGGTGGCGCCGCGGGCAACGGCGGCGACGGCGGTACCGGCGGCAACGGCGGCAGCGGCATCAACGGCGGCAACGGCGGTAAGGGCGGCGGCGGCGGCAACGGCGGCGGCGGCGGCCAGGGCGGCAACGGCGGAGCACACGTTGGCGCCGGCTACAAGGACGGCAACGGCGGTGCCGGCGGCAACGGCGGCAACACCGGAGTCGGCGGCAACGGCGGCGACGGCGGCAACGGCACCTACGCCAACCCCAACGGCGGCAAGGGCGGCGACGGCGGCAACATCGGCACCGGCGGCACCCTCGGCAAGGGCGGCACCGGCTTCGTCAACGGCGCCGACGGCAAGGCCGGCAGCGTCCCCGCCGGCACGGCCGGCAACGGCGGCAAGGGTGGCACCGGGTTCAGCTACAACCCGCTCACCGACCCGGGCAAGACCGGCGGTGACGGCGGCGCCGGCGGCAGCGGCGGCACCATCGGCAACGGCGGCGACGGCGGGGCCGGCGGCAACGGCACGGCCGGCAAAGCCGGCGTCAACGGCGTCCTGCCCGGCAGCAGCGGCACCAGCGGCCAGGCCGGCGGATCCGGCGGCAGCGGCGGCGCCGGTGGCGCCAGCGGCACGCTGGCCGGTAACTCCGGCAGCGGCGGCGCGGCGGGCAACGGCGCGGCCGGCGGCAAGGGCGGCAACGGCGTGAGCGGCAAGTCCGGTCTCCCGCTGATCAACAGCGGCGCCGGCCAGGACGGCGGCAACGGCGGCGACGGCGGCAACGGCGGGGCCGGTGGCAACGGCGGCAAGGCCGGCGCGCTGCTCAACGGCAGCGGCAGCAAGGGCACCGACGGCACCGGCGGCAACGGCGCCAACGGCGGCAAGGCCGGCACCCCCGGCAACGGCGGCACCGGCGCGGCGGGCACCGTGCTCAACCCCAACGGCGGCAACGGCGGCAACGGCGGCAACGCCGGCAAGGCCGGAATCGGCGGCACCGGCGGCACCGGGTCCACACCGGGCACCAGCGGCACCGACGGCGCCTCGGTCGCCGGCCCCGCCGGCAATGGCGGCCAGGGCGGCGCCGGCTACAACCCGCTGACCAAGGGGGCCAACGGCGGCAACGGCGGGGCCGGCGGCAACGGCGGCAACATCGGCAACGGCGGCAACGGCGGTGCCGGCGGCAACGGTGTCGACAACACCCTGAACGGCGCGAACGGCACCAAGTCCGGCGACTCCGGCGTCGACGGCCGCGCGGGCGGCTCCGGCGGCAGCGGCGGCGCCGGCGGCAAGGGCGGCTCCACGTCCGGCAACGGTGGCCAGGGCGGGGCCGGCGGCAACGGCGGCAACGGCAGCGCCGGCGGCAACGGTGTGGCCGGCGGCAACGGTGTCACCGATGTCGACCAGTACGGCACCGGCGTCGGCAGCGGCCAGAACGGTGGCAACGGCGGCGCCGGCGGCAACGGTGGCAACGGCGGCAACGGCGGCGTCGGCGGTACCGCCACCAACGGCGTCGCCGGCAGCGACGGCACCGGCGGCAACGGCGGCAACGGCGGCAAGGCCGGCACCCCGGGCGACGGCGGCAAGGGCGCCGACGGCACCGTGACCAACCCCAACGGGGGCAACGGCGGCAACGGCGGCAACGAGACCGCCGGCAAGGGCGGCACCGGCGGCACCTCCAACACCAAGGCGGGCACCAACGGCACCAACGGCGGCACCGTCGGCGGCGTGACCGGCAGCGGCGGCGCCGGCGGCAACGGCTACAACCAGACCCTCGCAAACCCGGGCACGGCCGGTGGCAACGGCGGCGCCGGCGGCAATGGCGGCAACCACGGCAACGGTGGCGCCGGCGGCAACGGCGGCAACGGCTCGGCCGGCACGGCCGGCACGGCGGGCGTGGGTGCGGGCGCGAGCGGCACCGACGGCACGGCCGGCGGCGCGGGCGGCAGCGGTGGCGCGGGTGGTACCGGCGGCTCCGGTTTCGGTAATGGCGGTAAGGGCGGCAGCGGCGGCATCGGCGCTGCCGGCGGCAACGGCGGCGACGGCGTGGCCGGGTCGGCCGGAGTGAACGGTGTCAACAACGGGGCCGGGCAGAACGGCGGCAACGGCGGCACCGGCGGCGCCGGCGGCAACGGCGGCAACGCCGGGCTCGGCGGCAAGGCCCTCGGTACCGGCACCAACGGCACCGACGGCAACGGCGGCAACGCCGGAAACGGCGGCAAGGCCGGCACCCCGGGCGACGGCGGCAAGGGCGCCGACGGAACCGCACTCAACCCCAACGGCGGCAAGGGCGGCGACGGCGGCACCGCGATCGTCGGCAAGGGCGGCACCGGCGGCACCAACAGCGGCGGCACCGGCACCACCGGCAGCAACGGCTCCGACGGCGCCGGGTTCGCCAGCCCGGTCGGCAACGGCGGCAACGGCGGTAACGGCTTCACCCAGACCAGCACCGCGGGCGCCAACGGCGGCAGCGGCGGCGCCGGCGGTAACGGCGGTACCTACGGCAACGGCGGCACGGGCGGCAACGGCGGCAACGGCTTCGCCGGGTCGAACGGCGGCGCCGGCGTCAACGGTCAGGCCGGCGGCATCGGTGGTGACGCCGGAGCCGGCGGTAACGGCGGCACCATCTCCGGCAACGGCGGAGCCGGCGGCATCGGCGGCACCGGTGCCAACGGCGGCACCGGGGGCGCCGGGGCCAACGGCACCACGGGTGTCCAGGGCGTCAACAACGGAGCCGGCACCAACGGCAACAACGGCGCGAACGGCGGCGCGGGCGGTAACGGCGGCGCCGGCGGCAAGGGCGGCACGGCCCTGGGCACCGGCACCAACGGCACCGACGGTGCCGGCGGTAAGGGCGGCAACGGCGGTACGGCCGGAACCGGTGGCGCGGGCGGCAACGGCGCGGCGGGCAACTTCGCCAACCCCGACGGCGGCAAGGGCGGCGACGGCGGCAACACCGGCACCGTCGGTGCGGCGGGCAAGGGCGGCGCCAACGGCAGCGGCATCGGCACCGGCGCCGACGGCGCGGCCGGCACCACACCCACCACCCAGACCGCCAACGGCGGGAACGGCGGCGCCGGCTTCAGCTACAACGCGGCCACCGATCCCGGCAAGGCCGGCGGTAACGGCGGCGCCGGCGGCAACGCCGGCCAGTACGGCACCGGCGGCACCGGCGGCAACGGCGGCAACGGCACCGCCGGCAAGGCCGGATCGACCGGAACCAACCCGGGCGACAACGGCACGGCCGGCCAGGACGGCGGAGCCGGCGGTAAGGGCGGGGCCGGCGGCCTCGGCGGCACCGTCGCCGGCAACGGTGGCGCCGGTGGCAGTGGCGGCACCGGCGGCAACGGCGGCCTCGGTGGCAACGGCGCCGCGGGCGACTCCACCTTCAGCGTCAACAACGGCGCCGGCGGCGCGGGCGCCAACGGCGGCAACGGTGGCGCCGGCGGCGCGGCCGGCGCGGGCGGTAACGCGCTCGGTGCAGGCAACGGCGGTGCGGGCGGCAACGGCGGTGCAGGCGGTACCGGCGGCGGCCCCGGCACCGGAGGCAACGGTGCAGCCGGCATTGCGAGCCACCCGGACGGCGGCGCCGGCGGCGACAGCGGCACTGGCGGCAAGGGCGGCGCCGGCGGCGCCGGCGGCGCGGGCGGCACCGGCATCAGCTCCGGCAAGGGCGGTAACGGTGGCGTCGGCGGCAAGGGCGGCAGCGCGGCGGTCAGCCAGACCGGCGGGGTCGGCGGTAACGCCCTGATCGGCAGCAACGGCAACGGCGGCAACGGCGGAAAGGGCCCCAGCGGCGGCGACGGCGGTGACGGCGGAGCCCTGGGCGCCGGCGGCGGCAGCGCGGGCACGGGCGGCGCCGGCGGTACCGCAGGCACCGGCGGCTCCGGCGGCAAGGGCGACGGCACCGGCAGCGACGGGCTGACCGGCGCGGTCGGATCACCGGGCAAAGCCGGCAACTGACCGGTCCGGCGGGTCTAGAACTGCAGCGCGCGGTAGCGCCAGTCCAATACCTGCCGGTCCGGCGCCCCGTCGAGGCCGGCCGCGTACACCAGCGAGCGCAGCCCCAGCACGCCCGCGTCGGAGTTCGGGGTGGCCGACTCGACCTGTACCTCGCTGTACAGCGTGTCGCCCTCGTGCACTGGGCCGGTGTGGTCGCAGGACTCCCAGCCCAGCACCGTCGCCAGGTTGGGCAGCAACCGGTTGGCCTGGGCGAACGCCAGCCCGATGGTGTGTCCGCCGTACACCAGCCGCTGCCCGCCCACTCGCGAATCATGATGTGTGGCAGCGATATTCAGGGTCAGCCGGGCCAGCTCGGGGGCGCTGGTGACCACGTCGCCGGTGCTGTGCAGCACCGCGCCGGCCAGACCCGGGTCGAAATGCGGGCCCGGCACCCTGCGGCGGAAGGCCTCGCCATCCCACGTCTCGGTGGGGTCCACGGCCGGGGGTGCCGCATCCGCGCCGACGCGCGACAGGTCATCGGTCCGGGTCGCGGCGTCCTCGGGCGCCCAGTCCGGGCCGGCCGGCAGCATCGCGCAGCGGTAGAAATCCAGGACCAGTTGATCGGCCTGGTCGATCGTGGTCATCCGCAGCGCCGCCAGTCCGGTGGGCGCCCGCCCCGGCTTGGGCGTGTTGGCGCGCAGACCCACGACCTCGGTCCGGGTGTAGAGGGTGTCGCCGAGCACCGGGAACCGGTGGAACGTCAAGCCGCGGTAGAACAGGTTGGCTCTGACCCGCTGAGTGGCCAGCGTCGACTGCCCGATCGCGACGTCGCACACCAGCCCCGGATGCGCCAGCGCGGCCGCCGCGCCCGTCACCGCGAAGCACAGACCGGCGTCCAGCGCCAACCGCAGCCGGTCTCCGATGATCGCCTGGTGGGCGGCGGCCAGCCCCGGCGACAGGGTGACCGACGGCGCCCAGTCGAACACCTGCCCCAGGACGAGGTCGTCGAAGTAGGGCCCGCCCGCACGCACCGCCGTATACCCATCAGTCACGAAATCCCATGCTGGCAGGCTGTCTCAGCGAGGGTCAAACACGCGCCCCGCCGAAAGTGAATACGACGACGTGACACGCCGGTTCGGCGTCGCCACGTTCACGCTCGGCCGATCAAGCAGAAGGGGCAACAGTGAGCACTGAACTCAACGACGACGAAGCGATGCTGGTGGCCACCGTGCGGGCGTTCATCGACCGCGACGTGCGGCCCACCGTGCGCGAGGTCGAGCACGCCAACACCTATCCCGAGGCGTGGATCGAGCAGATGAAGCGCATCGGCATCTACGGCCTGGCCATCGACGAGGAGTACGGCGGTTCGCCGGTCTCGATGCCGTGCTACGTCGAGGTGACCCAGGAACTCGCCCGCGGCTGGATGAGCCTGGCCGGCGCGATGGGCGGGCACACCGTCGTCGCCAAGCTGCTGACCCTGTTCGGCACCCCGGAGCAGAAGCGAAAGTACCTGCCGCCCATGGCTACTGGCGAACTGCGGGCCACGATGGCGCTCACCGAACCGGGCGGCGGCTCTGACCTGCAGAACATGACCACCACCGCACTACCGGCCGCAGACCCAGATACGTTGGTGGTCAACGGCTCCAAGACCTGGATCAGCAACGCACGCCGTTCCGGGCTGATCGCGCTGCTGGTCAAGACCGACCCGAACGCCACCCCGCGGCACCGGGGCATCTCGGTACTCCTGGTCGAACACGGGCCGGGCCTGACCGTGTCGCGGGATCTGCCCAAGTTGGGCTACAAGGGCGTTGAGTCGTGCGAGCTTTCGTTCGACGACTTCCGGGTTCCGTCGTCTGCCGTGTTGGGCGGCGTTGCGGGCGAAGGGTTTTCGCAGATGATGAAGGGCCTGGAGACCGGCCGGATCCAGGTGGCCGCCCGGGCGCTGGGCGTGGCGACGGCGGCACTGGAGGACGCGCTGGACTACGCCCAGCAGCGCGAGAGTTTCGGGCAGCCGATCTGGAAGCACCAGGCCGTCGGGCACTATTTGGCCGACATGGCAACGAAACTCACCGCCGCGCGCCAGCTCACCCGCTATGCCGCGCAGCGTTACGACGGCGGGCAGCGGTGTGACATGGAGGCGGGAATGGCCAAGTTGTTCGCCTCGGAAGTGGCCATGGAGATCGCGCTCAACGCGGTGCGGATTCACGGCGGCTACGGCTACTCCACCGAATACGACGTCGAACGCTATTTCCGTGACGCGCCACTGATGATCGTCGGCGAGGGCACCAACGAGATCCAGCGCAACGTGATCGCCGCGCAGCTGGTGTCGCGCGGCGGAATCTGACGGCAACGCGGGTCCGCTTCGCCCTGCCCGCGCGCCGCCCGGTGCGCTATATTTGCCTGACTCGCCGCGAGGTACCAGCAAAGTGGCGACCCAAGGGAAGGCAGCGGCCATGAGTTATCCGTCGGACCCGTACGGCGCCAACCCGGGTTGGCAGGGCCAGCCGCCGCCGAGCTACGGCGGGCCGCCGGCTTACGGCGCCGGTCCGGAGCCGGACAACTACCTGGTGTGGGCGATCCTGAGCACCGTGTTGTGCTGTCTGCCGGCCGGCATCGTGTCGATCGTCTACTCCACCAAGGTCTCCGGGCTATGGGCGCAGGGGCGCTACCAGGAGGCCCAGGACGCTTCGCGCAACGCCAAGAAGTGGGCGATCATCAGCGCCATCGTCGGTGCGGTGGTGATCGTGGTGTCGATCATCCTCTACGTCGTGCTGATCGCGGTGGCCGTCTCGAACGCGCCGTCGACGACCTACACCACCTACTCCGGCTACTGAGCAAAGCCGATCGCGTCCACCAACCCCCACGCCAGCGCCGTCTGCGCGTCGACGGTGTGACCGGACAGCACCAGATACGCGGTGCGCCAACGGCCGACGCGCCTGGTGACGCTGACCGTGCCGCCCGCGCCGGGTAACAATCCCAGGCCCAGTTCGGGCAGGCCGAACACGCTGTCCGGCGCCGCCTGCACCCACCCGCAGAACGCGGCCATCTCGAGTCCGCTGCCCAGCACCCGACCGTGCACCTGCGCGCGGCATGCGCGGCCGAGCCGGGCGGTGAGTTCGTCCAGCACCAGCGCGGGGCTGTGCCGGGTGCGCGCCAGGTGAGCGCCGGCCGGGTCGGCGAAGCTGCCGAACTCGGCGAGGTCTCCCCCGCTGCAGAACGACGGGCCGTTGCCGCTCAACACGATCCCGGTCACCGACGGATCGAGTTGCGCGACCGCAAGCGCCTCCAGCAACGCCGCTCGCGTGCCGGTGCAGAAGGCGTTGTGCCGCTCCGGGCGGTTGAAGCTGATCCGCAGGATGTCGTTGTCACGATGCGCCGTAACGGGTTCGACACTGTCCGGCACCCGGGCGGGCCCGCGCTGTGACAGCCAGCGACCGAACTCCGGGCCGGCCTGCAACGTCGAGTAGGCCAGCGACTCGGTGACCAGGCCGGCCAGGGTGGCGCCGGCGGGGTCCAGGCAGCGCAGCACGTCGTCACAGACCGCACTCGCGATCGGCCAATTCCGGCAGCGTTGCGTCAACTCCGTCAACGCTCGTGGCACCGAATCCACCACGACCACCCGGCGATCGTCACACGGTTGCTCGGAGAGCGTGAAAGTTGCTTTATCCAGCCAGTATTCGCTGTGTGGTGACCCGTAGGCGACGATCACCCCCGGCGGCACGGCCGCGTCGGGCTCCGGCGCGCTGGACAGATCGACCACCCGCAGGGTCACACCGAATACTTCTCGATCAACTCGTTCTTGTAGAGCTTGCCGGTATCGGTCCGCGGCAGCTGCGCCTCGAAGGCGATCGAGCGCGGACACTTGAAGTGCGACAAGCGTTCTCGCAACCACCCCGACAGCTCCTCGGCGAACGCCTCGGTGGCGTCGGCCGGGTCGACGGTCTGCACCGCGGCCAGCACCCGCTGACCCATCTCGTCGTCGGGCACGCCGAATACGGCCGCGTCCAACACCTTCGGGTGGGTGACCAACAGGTTCTCGGTTTCCTGCGGGTAGATGTTGACCCCGCCGGAGATGATCATGTGGTGGCGGCGGTCGGTGAGGTACAGGTAACCCTCTTCGTCGAGAAACCCGATGTCCCCGACCGTCATCCAGCCGTGCGTGTCCCGCGAGGCTTCGGTCTTGGCCGGGTCGTTGAGGTACTCGAACGAATACCCGCCTTCGAAATAGATCTCGCCGGGGTGACCGGGCGGCAACTCCGCGCCGTCCTGCCCCAGGATGTGCACCGCGCCCATCATCGGTTTGCCCACCGAGCCGGGATGCGCCAGCCATTCGTCAGCGGTGATCAACGTCGAACCTATCGCCTCCGAGGAGGCGTAATACTCGTCGACGATCGGGCCCCACCACTCGATCATCTGCTTCTTGATCAGCACCGGGCACGGCGCAGCCGCATGCATCACCCGCTTCAGGCTGGACAGATCATACGAATTACGCACTCCCTCAGGAAGTTTGAGCATCCGCACGAACATGGCCGGGACGAACTGGCCGTGGGTCACCCGGTAGCGCTGGATCGCGTCCAGCGTTCCCTGCGGATCGAATTTCTCCATCACCACGGTGGTGAGGCCGGCCGCCTGCACCGTCAGCGACCACACCGACGGCGCGGTGTGATACAGCGGCGCCGGGCTCAGATACACGGTCTCGGGATCCATCCAGAACCCGACCAGCCCCGACATCATGCCCGGCGCGTCTTCCGGTGGCACATGAGGCAATTCGCGTTTGATGCCCTTGGGCCGGCCGGTGGTTCCCGAGGAGTACTGCAGCAGGTCACCCTCGATCTCGTCGGGAATCGGGGTATCCGGTTGATCCGCAACGCATTCCGGATAACGTTGCCAGCCTTTGAGATCGCCGTCGGCAAGCAGCAGCACCTCCGGCAACCCGTGCGGAAGGTGCTCGCCGAGCGCCGCGCAGACATCACGCAACGCGGCCGAGCCGACGATGGCCCGGGCGTTGCTGTTGTCGATGATGTAGGCCGCCTCGGCCGCGGTGAGATGGGTGTTGATCGGCACGTAGTAAAGCCCGCTGCGCCGCGCCGCCCACATGACGGCGTGCATGTGTTCGTTGTTCTCCATCAGGATGGCGACGGCGTCGCCTTCGTGCAGCCCGTGAGCACGGAAGTAGTGCGCCAGCCGGTTGGCGCGCGCCTCGAGTTCGCCGAAGGTCACCACCGTGCCCGACGGATACAGGATGACGGCGGGCTTGTCGGGATGAGCCTGCGCGTGCGGGCGAATCTGCATGGCTGAACTCTACGAGTCAGCCCCGCAGCGTTGCGCGCACCGTGGGCAATACGTGCTCGCGGTTCACCACCAGCGCGCCGACGGCCAGCACCGCGTAGACGCCGCTGAGCGCCAGCCGCCCCTCGGTCGATGCGACCGGGAACTGCACCACGAACAGCGCCAGCAGCGCCCAGGCCGTGTAGCGGTGGAAGCGCAGCGCCAGGATCAGCGCCACCCCTATCAGGGTCTGGGTCGCGGTCAGCAGCATCTCCTCGATCTGCCTGCCGTCCAGCACCAGGGCGGTGCCGCCACCGCCGGCCAGGTGCGCAATGGGCAGCGAGCCCACCAACAGCGTCCACTGGTTGACCTTCGACGAGATCAGCGTCGCGATCGCCGCGGTGCCCTTGCCCCGGCTGGCGAAGATGATCGCGATCACGAATTCCGGCGCCTCCGAGGCCAGCGGGGCCAGCCACTGCACCAGCAGGAACCGGTCCACACCGAGCTCGGTGCCGGCCCCGATCAGGCTCTCCGCGAACGGTTTTGCGCACGCCAGCACCACTCCGGCGGCGACCGCGAACAGCGTGATGACGGCGACGCGACGAGCCCGGTCGGGCAGCGCGCCCAGGGCCGCGGCGGTACCCATCAGCTCGGGTTCCTCCACGACGCCGCGGCTCAGCTTGTAGAGATAGAAGCCGAACCAGCCCAGCAGCGCGACGCCCAGCGTCAGGTGAATCCGGCCGGTCGCCGGAACCACGAACGCGGCGATTCCCGCGACCAGCAGAAAACCGAGTTCCACCCGGTTGCCGCGCTCGAGCTTCAGGGCAGCGGTCGGCCCACTCGTCTTGCGTGCCACCCACAGCGCCACCAGCACCACCACCGGCCAGCCGAGGCCCATCAACAACCGGTTGGACCCGGTCATGTTCGCCGCGGCGTATTGCGTGTATTCGGCGTGGGAGCCGGACTGGTAGGCGTAGTAGAGGTCGACGGCGTATTCCGGCAGCACGGCGATGAGCGCGAGGACCGCGATGGCCAGGCCCCCGGAGACATCCAATTGTGCCGCCTCCGCCGCCCAGGCAAGCAGGAAACTCGCTGCGACGACGGCCGCACCGTAGATGACCAGCGACACCACCGGCGTCGGGTGCAGGCCGCCGCAGCGCACGATCAGCGCCGGCGCGATGAAAATCAGGGTGGTCAGGAGCGAGCGCAGCAGTGCGTCCGCGGGGGTCCGGGTCCGACGGCGTTCGGCGATCAAGGCCATTAGCGTCCTTCGGTTCCTGCGATCCGGGTCCCGTCGGCAGCGGCGAGACTTCGGACCGACGTTTCTGTCGGCCGAAGGTCTCGCTCGCCGGGAACTCCCCGGTGGATGACCGGGCGTGCGAACTGAATCCGCAATCGCCAGTATGTCGACCATCCGCAGCCGCCGGCTTCGAGCCGACGATCTGGAACTACTCCCCTTCGCTACACCGAGGCTAACCTTATTTGCGGTACCTGGCAACTTAGTGAAGCTACGATTTTTTTCGTGTCGTCGCCCTATATTTGCTGATCAGCGCGGATAAATTTAATTCTTCGTTTACCCGAAACCGTAGATTTGGCAAATCAACACTTCAGCAACACCCGACGGTGGGCCGCCGCTCACCGCCACACACCGGTCAGATAGCCGATGTCTTCACGGAGCAGCTCCCCCGGCAGAGACAGATCTTCGATGGCCAGGCGCGAGGCCACGTCGGCGTCGTAGGCGACCGCCGACCCGACATCCCTGGCCGCGGTGACTGGATCTCCACCCAGAAAGGCGCCCTGCGCCGCCCGCAGACTGCTCTCCGTCACAGCCGCCGCGCGCGACAGTTCCAGCTGGTTGTCGCCGACCACCCGACCGATGGTGGCCGCGTCCATCTGCACCAGGCCCCCGAGATCCGCCGCCGGCGCCGAGACGGGCGCGGTGGCCGGCGGCCTGTTGCCGGGCGCGGCCAGTATTTCGATGTTCTTGGATACGAGCTGCCCCGGCAGAGCAGCGTTCTCGGTAACCAGACGTGCCGCGGTCTGCGCGTCGTATTCCAGTGCGGAGCGGAGCGGCGTCCAAAAGCGCGTCGGGCCGATGCGCCCCTCGACGACTGCCGTGTTCACGGCGTCCCGGGTGAAGCGGGCCGCGTCGGCGATCTCGGCCGAGTTGGCGGCGGCGCGGGCGTCGATCATCGCCTTGTCGGTTTCCACCACCCGGCCGATGCGCGCGCCGAAGTCACCCAGCGCCTCCTGCCAGGGCGCGATCTGCGCGGCCGCCGCCGAAGCCGCACTGTGATACCCCACCAGCGCGGACACGTTCTGCGCCCACAACTCGTCGTACGCGCCTTCGATGGCCGCGATCAGCGGACCGTTGAGGCCCAGGAAATTGGACCGAATCGCCGAGACGAACTGCACGCGGTTGGCCCGCACCGCGACCGGATGTGCCACGGCCGCCTTCGCTGCCTCGAAGATCGCCGCCACCGAGTTCGCCTGAGTGGCCGCGGTCACGGCCCGCACCGCCGCGCCGTCCAGGAAGTCCCGGTACCGAGCGGCAACGGCCGCCATCGCCACCGAAGCCGGTCCCTGCCACGGTCCGCTCACCAGATTGGCCGTCACCGACCCGAAAGAGGCCGCGGCCGTGCCCAATTCATCGCCGAGCCCGCTCCAGGCCGCGGCGGCCCCGAGCATCGGGCCCGAGCCCGCGCCGGAATACATCTGAGCAGAGGTGATCTCGGGTGCCAGCATCGCGAAACTCATGGCCGCGCTCCTGCCTCACTCGACGATTTCAGTGTCGTGTCGCGAGGGATCCTACGACGGAGCGCAACGGCGAATTGACGTTTCCGCAGAACTAGCCGGACCAGCGGCTACGCAGGGGCTAGTCGGCGTCGCGCAGCCGCTCCTTGAGCGCATCGAACTCGTCGCGGATGCCGGTCGGCAGCTTCTCGCCGACGAACTCCAGCCACTCCTCGATCAGCGGCAGTTCCGCGCGCCACTCCTCGGTGTTGACGGCCAGCGCTTCGGCCACGTCGGCGGCTTCGGCATCCAGACCATCGAGGTCCATGTCCTCGGCGGCCGGAACGGTGCCGATCGGGGTGGTGCGGCCGCCGGCCGTGTGCTCAATGCGGTCGACGATCCACTTCAGCACCCGGCTGTTCTCGCCGAAGCCCGGCCACAGGAAGCGGCCGTCGTCGCCGCGACGGAACCAGTTGACGAAGAACACCTTCGGCAGCTTGGACTCGTCGGCGTTCTTGCCCAGGTTGATCCAGTGGCCCAGGTAGTCGCCGACGTTGTAGCCGAGGAACGGCAGCATGGCCATCGGGTCGCGGCGCACGTTGCCGACCTTGCCCTCGGCCGCGGCGGTCTGCTCGCTGCCCAGGGTGGCGCCGATGAACACACCGTGCTGCCAGTCGCGGGCCTCGGTGACCAGCGGAACCGTGGTCTTGCGGCGACCGCCGAACAGGATGCCGGAGATCGGCACACCCTGCGGGTCGTCCCACTCGGGGGCCAGGATCGGGCACTGCGACATCGGCGTGCAGTAACGGGAGTTGGGGTGCGCCGCGTTGGTCTCCGTCTCGCGGAAATACCAGTCGTGGCCCTTCCAGTCGATCAGGTGCTGCGGGTCGCCTTCCAGGCCCTCCCACCACACATCGCCGTCATCGGTCAGCGCGACGTTCGTGAACACCGTGTTGCCGCCGGCGATGGTGCGCATGGCGTTCGGGTTGGACTTCCAGTTGGTGCCGGGCGCCACGCCGAAGAAGCCGAACTCCGGGTTGACGGCGTAGAGGCGGCCGTCCTTGCCGAACCGCATCCAGGCGATGTCGTCACCCAGCGTCTCGGCGCGCCAGCCCGGGATGGTCGGCTGGAGCATGGCCAGGTTGGTCTTGCCGCACGCCGAGGGGAACGCCGCGGCGAAGTAGTAAGCCTTGTTCTCCGGTGAGATCAGCTTGAGGATCAGCATGTGCTCGGCCAGCCAGCCCTCGTCGTGGGCCATCGCCGAGGCGATCCGCAGCGAGTAGCACTTCTTGCCCAGCAAGGCGTTGCCGCCGTAGCCCGACCCGTAGCTCCAGATCTCGCGGGTCTCCGGGAAGTGGGTGATGTATTTGGTGTCGTTGCACGGCCACGGCACGTCCGCCTGGCCCTCCTCCAACGGCGCGCCCACCGAGTGCAGGGCCTTCACGAAGAAGCCGTTGTCGCCGATCTTCTCCAGCGCGGCCTTGCCCATCCGGGTCATCGTGCGCATCGAGACGACGACGTACTCCGAGTCGGTGATCTCGACGCCGAGCTTGGGGTCCTCCGCACCCAGCGGGCCCATGCAGAACGGCACCACGTACATGGTGCGGCCGCGCATTGAACCGCGGTACAGGTCCTTCATGAGGGAGCGCATCTCGCCCGGGTCTTTCCAGTTGTTGGTCGGGCCGGCGTCGACCTCGCGCTCCGAGCAGATGAAGGTCCGTGACTCCACCCGGGCGACGTCGGACGGGTCGGACAGCGCCAGGTAGGAGTTGTGGTGCTTCTCCGGGTTGAGCCGCTTGAACGTGCCGGCCTCGACGAGCTGGTCGGCCAGCCGCTGGAACTCCTCCTCGGAGCCGTCGGTGAAGACCACCCGGTCGGGCTGGGTGAGCTCGGCGACCTCCTGCACCCAGGACAGCAGCCCCTGATGGTTGGTGGGTGCGGTGTCCAGGCCGGGGATGGTCGCTGAGGTCATCGAACTCTCCTGAATTCTGCTGCTCGGTAATCGTCGGTTCCAGTGGCATGCATGTTCAGCACACTTAACGCTTTCTTATTCAGATTATCGCGCATCACTTGTCGCGTAAGTCCCAGGAGGGTATAAGCCTGCTCACAAGACCGATTCAGAAAGGCCTGTTTTCGTAACGCGTCACGGTTTCGGCCCGGACAAAACCACGCTGGTCCCGGATACCCGGTTCGCCCAGTTCTGCACGCACCGCGTCGAGAGCGGCCTGGATCGTCGGCATCTCCCGGTCTCGCACTGCCGCGGCCCGGGCGGCGGCCAGCGCATGCTCGCGCAGTTCGCCGTCGATCACGCTGATCTGGTCGGTCACCCGGACATTCTCGGCTTCGTCGTGTGCGGTGACTTCGGTGCTGAGGAGCGATTCGGCGGCCAGGACCCGGCCGACAACCAGTTGTTCGGCCACCGAGCGCAGCGAGGCCGTCGCGTCATCCGCCCAGCGGTCCAGCACGGCGCGGTCGCTGAGCAGACTGCGGACCGTCACCACCCAGGCCGTTGTGGCCAGGCCCACCGCCACGCACGCCGCGATCCCGGCGGCGGTCAGCCCCGGGTGCAGGTCCGGCGTCAAACCGGCGATCAACCGGCTCAGCGTCAGGGCCACCCCGAGCCCGAACACCGCGCCGAAGACCATCATCAGCCGCATCTCCAGGCGACGGGACTTGAGCTGAGGTGGCGGGACCGGGACGGCCGGTGTGTTGACCGGCGGCAGATCCAACGGCGCACCCATACCCGCCGCGATCTCGGCAAGATGGGCGTCGGCCTCCGCGGCGATCTCTCCGGCCGCCTCATCGAGCCGAGCCTGCGCACCGGACGCGAAGCCGGGGGCCTGTCGCCGGGACAGCGCCGCGATGTCTTCCTGCAGCTCGCCGCGCAGCGCGGCGGCCCGATTGCGTGCCGCGTAGGACAGCTGGACCCTGGCCTGCTGAATCTGGCCGCGCAGGGTGATGGTCCGCTCGGATCGCGACTGGCGCCGTTGCCGCAGGGTCGTGCTGCGCGCGTCGCGCAGGGCGTCGACCCGGGCCCGCCGCCCGGCGCCGTCGGCATCCCGGTCGAACCGTTGGGCCGCTGTCCGCAGCCGCGATTCCCAGGCCCGCAGCCGGTTGCGGCGGGCCAGGTCGGAGTCGGCGAGCTGGGCGGCGACGGTGACGACCAGGTCGTCGATCTGCGGCTCGCCCACCTCGGGCAGGGCTGCGGCGCCGACCCACGACACCTTGCCGTAGCGCGGAGCGTGCGCGGCCAGCGTCTCGCGGTTGACGTCGAGCACGTCACGCCAGGCGAAGTGGACATCGATCTTGGCCACCACGGCCACCACCGCGTCGGTGTTCTCGGCGGCGGCGTCGAGCAACATGCAGTCGGAGGGGGTCATCGGGGCCGAAGCCGACACCACGAACACCACTTCCAGCGGGGCCTCACCGGCTCCCAGCTCGCCCGACTCGACGAAGGTGCGGTGCGGAATCCGCTGCCGCAGCGCGGCTGCCACGCCGCTGACCCCGGCCAGCCAGGGCCCCGTCACCAGCACCACGTCGCGCCGGGTGATCACCGGCGGGCCCAGCTTCGGTCCGACGGCCGCCACCATCGCATCGACCCGCGCCGCGGGATCGTCCCGGGTCACCGGGGCCCCTGACCGGCGGCCCACAGGCGCAGCGCACCCCGGGCGATGTCCGCGCCGCAGGTGCGGTGCAGGCCGCTGCGCGCCGAACGGCTGTAGCGCTGCCAGTGCGCCGCCCGCTGCAGCGGCTCCCCCGGGCCGGCGTCCAGCCCGCGCGCCCGCGCGGCGTCCAGGGCGTCGGCCATCCGGGCGATCACGGTGTCGTCGGCGCCGAGGAAAGCGTTGACGGCCGGGTCCGCGACGGCCAGGGCTTCCAGTTCGGTGACGGCGTCGATCACCCGGCGGTATCGCGCCTCCGCTCCGGCGGCGTTCAGCCGGCCGACCACCTCATCGACGCCACTCACCCGCCGCCACAGCGCCCGCACCCGGGCGGGCCCGTTCCCCTGGCGCAACGCGGCTACCGCAAGTGCGATGCCGAACAGATCCACACCCGCCAGCAGCTCCCGCGGCACCACATCCGATGCGGACTCAGCGGCCAGCGCCCGCAACGCCGCCCAGCACGTCGCACCGGGATCCTCCAACGCGGCCAGGGCCAGCAACCCGCTCATCGGCAACACCGGCACTCCGAGGATCGCGGCGAACTCGGGACAGCGCGCGCACGCCGCCGCCATCGGGCCGTCACCGCCGAAGCCGGTGAGGTCGGCCTTGTTCAGCACCGCCAGCACCGAACCCGGGACCGAGTCCTCCGGTTTGACGGCCTCGGCGATGACCTGGATTTCGAGGTCCGCGCCGCTTTCCACCACCGTGAACCACCGGCTCAGGGCGCGCGCGACCGTGCCGCGCCCCACCCCACGTCGCCCGCGGACCGTCACCCGCAGCGGCGCGGCGACCCGTTCGGCTATCGCGACAACACGCTGGTCAGCGGCCCCCCGGGCGAACCGCGTGAGCTCGTCGACGAAAATCTGCTGCCCCCGTCCCCTCGATGTGCTCCGCACCGAATGGTGGCATCTCCCTTGCCCGCGCGCGAGCCAGGTGTCGCCCGATACCAGCTGAAGGCAACTGTTGGGTATCAATCTGGACCAGAGGCGGCTACACCCGGCCTTCATGCGCCACCATGGACGGATGCATGCGCAACCCGGGGTTGGGTTACGGCCCGACGCGCCCTGGGGCTACCTGCCTGCCTCGAGTTTTCGGTCGCGGCGTTCGGCCCTGTCCGACGCCCAGCGCCAGACCTGGGAGCGGCTGTGGCCGCAACTCGGCCGTCAGGCCGACACCGGCGAGACCCTGGACACCCCGCTGGACACCCCCCTGGACACTCAGGCCTGGTTCGGCCGCAGCGCGCCGCTCGTCCTGGAGATCGGTTGCGGCAGCGGAACGTCAACCTTGGCCATGGCGCAGGCCGAGCCGGACATCGATGTGATCGCGGTGGAGATCTATCGCCGGGGTCTGGCGCAATTGCTCTGCGCCATCGACGCCGAGCAGGTCGGCAACATCCGGCTGATCCGCGGCAATGGTGTCGACGTGCTCAAAGACCTGATCGCTCCGCAGTCGCTGACCGGCGTCCGGGTCTTCTTTCCCGACCCGTGGCCGAAGGCACGCCACCACAAGCGCCGGCTGCTGCAGACCGGCACGGTTTCCCTCATCGCCGATCGGCTACTCCCCGGGGGTGTGCTGCATGCCGCAACCGACCACCCCGGCTACGCAGAGCACATCGGTGCGGTCGGGGATGCCGAGCCCCGGCTCGTCCGTGCCGACCCCGACTCCGAATCACTACCGATCTCCATCAGTCGTCCCACCACCAAGTACGAGACGAAGGCTCAAGAAGCGGGCAGCCACGTCTGCGAGTTCGTATGGAAGCGGATCTGAGCACATGAGCATTACTGAAGAAGTGGCCCCGGAAGCGGGGGCGGTCTCCGAAGCGTCCCAAACCTCCGACTCGCTGGCACCCATGCTGACGCCGGACCTGGCCCCGAAAGTGACCCCCGGTGTAACTAAGGACGGACTGGCCGGCCTGGCCAAACCCGTCAAGCGGGTCCTGCTGGTCTGGGACGCCCCGAACCTCGATATGGGCCTGGGCTCGATCCTGGGTCGCCGCCCGACGGGGGTGGAACGCCCGAGGTTCGACGCCCTGGGTCGCTGGCTGCTGGCGCGGACCGCGGAGGTCGCGGCCGGTACCGGCGCGGCTGAAGACGTCCGGGTCGAGCCCGAGGCAACGGTGTTCACCAACATCGCACCGGGCAGCGCCGAGGTGGTGCGGCCGTGGGTGGACGCGCTGCGCAACGTCGGATTCGCCGTCTTCGCCAAACCGAAGATCGACGAGGACAGCGACGTCGACCGCGACATGCTCGAACACATCGACCAGCGCTTCAATGAAGGCCTCGCGGGCCTGGTGGTGGCTTCGGCCGACGGTCAGGCGTTCCGGTTACCGCTGGAAGCGGTGGCCCGCGCCGGGACCCCGGTACAGGTCCTCGGATTTCGTGAACACGCCAGTTGGGCGCTAGCGTCGGATACCTTGGAGTTCGTCGACCTGGAGGACATTGCAGGCGTTTTCCGGGAGCCACTGCCGCGAATCGGCCTCGATTCGCTACCTGAGCAGGGGGCTTGGCTGCAGCCGTTCCGGCCGCTGTCGTCGCTGTTGACCTCGCGTGTGTGACAACCAAACATCTATACGCGGGTCTTTAAAGATCTTGAAGATCCAGTAAGGAGCTTACGTGTTCGCCTGGTGGGGTCGAACTGTGTACCGGATCCGGTACATCGTAATCGGGGTCACGGTGGCTCTGTGCCTGGGCGGTGGCATTTTCGGGCTCAGCCTGGGCAAGCACGTGACGCAGAGCGGTTTCTACGACGACGGCAGCCAGTCGGTCAAAGCATCGGTGCTGGGCGACCAGGTGTACGGCCGCGACCGCACCGGTCACGTCGTGGCCATCTTCAAAGCGCCCGACGGCAAGACCGTCACCGACCCGGCGTGGTCCAAGAAGATCAGCGACGAACTCAACAAGTTCGTCGCCGACCACCCGAAAGAGGTGTTCGGCTGGGCCGGATATCTGCGGGCCCCCGACAGCACCAGCCCGGTCATCAAGGGCATGGCCACCGACGACAAGAAGTACACGTTCGTCTCGATCCCGCTCAAGGGCGACGACGACGACACCATCCTGACCAACTACAAGACCATTGAGCCGGCACTGCAGAAGCTCGACGGCGGCACCGTCCAGCTGGCCGGCCTGCAACCGGTCGCCAGCGCGCTGACCGGCACCATCGCTACCGACCAGCGCCGCATGGAGGTGCTGGCGCTGCCGCTGGTGGCGGTCGTCCTGTTCCTGGTCTTCGGCGGCGCCGTCGCGGCCTGCCTTCCCGTCATGGTCGGCGGGCTGAGCATCGCCGGTTCGCTGGGCATCCTGCGGTTGATCGCGATGTTCGGGCCTGTGCACTTCTTCGCCCAACCGGTGGTCTCGCTGATCGGTCTCGGCATCGCGGTGGACTACGGGTTGTTCGTGGTGAGCCGCTTCCGGGAAGAGATCGCCGAAGGCTACGACACCGAGGCCGCGGTCCGACGCACGGTGATGACGGCAGGCCGGACGGTGGTGTTCTCGGCCGTGCTGATCGCCGCTTCGGGTGCCAGCCTGCTGTTGCTGCCACAAGGGTTCGTGAAGTCGCTGACCTACGCCCTGATCACCGCGGTCTCGCTGGCCGCGATCCTGTCCATCACCTTGCTGCCTGCCTGCCTGGGCGTTCTCGGCAAGCACGTCGACGCCCTCGGGGTGCGCACCGCGTTCCGGGTTCCCTTCCTGCGGAACTGGAAGGTCTCCCGGGCCTACCTGAACTGGCTCGCCGACCGCCTGCAGAAGACCAAGACCCGCGAAGAGGTCGAGGCCGGCTTCTGGGGCAAGCTGACGAACTTCGTCATGAAGCGCCCGCTGGCGTTCGCGATCCCCATCGTCATCGGCATGATTCTGCTGATCATCCCGCTGGGCAACATGTCGCTGGGCGGCATGAGCGAGAAGTACCTGCCGCCGAACAACGCGGCGCGCCAGTCGCAGGAACACTTCGACAAGCTCTTCCCCGGCTACCGGACCAATCCGCTGACGCTGGTGATCGAGTCGACCAACCATCAGCCGGTCACCGACCAGCAGGTTGCCGACGTCCGCAGCAAAGCGATGCAGATCAGCGGGTTCATCGAGCAGGACAACGACCCGTCGAACATGTGGCAGGAACGCCCGCAGGCGCCGGGCGGCTCCAAGGACCCGTCCGTCCGGGTGATACAGAACGGACTGCTCAACCCCGCTGACTCGTCCAAGAAGCTCGAAGAGTTACGCGCGATCACGCCACCCAAGGGCATCGAGATACTCGTGGGCGGTACGCCCGCCCTGGAACAGGACTCGATTCACAGCCTGGTGGACAAGGCACCGCTGATGGTGTTGGTGCTGATCAGCACGACCATGGTGCTGATGTTCCTGGCATTCGGATCGGTGGTGCTGCCGATCAAGGCGGCGGTGATGAGCGTGCTGACGCTCGGGTCCACCATGGGCATCCTGACGTGGATATTCATCGAAGGCCATGGCGCCGGGCTGCTGAATTTCACGCCCACGCCACTGATGGTGGTGATCATCGCGTTGGTGGTCGCGGTCGGTTACGGCCTGGCCACCGACTATGAAGTCTTCCTGGTCTCGCGAATGGTCGAGGCCCGCGAAAACGGCATGTCCACCCAGGAGTCGATCCGGATCGGTACGGCCACCACCGGTCGCCTGATCACCGCGGCCGCGCTGGTCCTCGCCGTGGTTGCGGGCTCGTTCGTGTTCTCCGATCTGGTGATGATGAAGTATCTGGCGTTCGGCCTGATGGCAGCCTTGCTGCTGGACGCGACCGTGGTCCGGATGTTCCTGGTGCCGTCGGTGATGAAGCTGCTCGGTGACGACTGCTGGTGGGCACCTCGCTGGATGAGACGCCTGCAGAACCGGATCGGCCTGGGCGAGATCCAGCTGCCCGACGAGCGCAAGCGGCCCGCCACCAAGACACGGCCGCCGGTGACGGCCGGACTGGTCGCCGCCGGGGCGTCGCGCAAGCCGCACGACCCGACACACCCGGCCGCGTTGACCCGGGCGGCCCAGCCCGAGCTGACACCCGCGCCCGCGGCGCCGTCGCCGCAGGTTCCGGTGCGGGCCACTCCCGCCGCCGAGCCGCCCACGGCGCGCCTGTCGGCGCCCGGGGCCACCCGCAACGGCCCGGCACCGCGTCCGGCCGGTCGTGGCCCGGCTCCCAAGAACGTCACCCCGCCCTCTGCCGGCGAGACCAACAAGATGCCGGTGGCGGGCAGCCGGCCGGAGCCCACCCCGGAACCCGAGGCGGCCGACAAGACCGCCGCCCTGCCGGTCCAGCGCCCCGACGGCGACGACTCCGACACGGCCACCGAAAAGCGCAACGCCCGCGGTATCCAGGAGGACAGCAACGGCGACACGTCGCGCCGGCGGCGCACCGGCGGCGGTGGCCTGTCGGCGCAGGACCTGCTGCGTCGCGAGGGTCGGCTCTAGGGAGCGTCCCTCGCGGCGAGCGCCCGCATGTTGCCAACAACACGCCGCGTCCGGCGTACATTTGCGCGCCCTCGCCACCAGAGCCGTGCGCGGTGGGTATGACGACACGCCGCAATTGCCGCACCTAGGCGCGCGCATTCGCCGCCGCGTAGTTGAGAATCGTTGGCTATGCGCAACTTTCGATCGATCGGCGGTGCCTTCGTTGCAGTTGCCGCAGCCGCCGCAGTGTCGGGCATCGCCGGACTCAGCGCCGCGCCGGCCCACGCCGACGGCCCGGTACAGGTGAAAAGCCGCATGGGCGACGTCTGCCTGGACGCGCCGGACGGCAGCTGGTTGACCGCGGTGGTGGTCAATCCCTGCAACGGGTCGGACTCCCAGCGCTGGAATCAGAACGGCGAGCAGCTGGAGAGCGTCGCGTTTGCGGGCAACTGCCTGACGTCGCCCAACGAGGACCGCTGGACAGCACACCTGGGACCCTGCCTGAACTGGTACAACCAGCACTGGAGCCCGCAGCCCAACGGCCACATCATGATCAGCCTGGACGGGTGCCTCACCGTGCTCGGCGGTCCCAACCCCGGGACGTGGGTGTCCACCCGGTTCTGCGGCGGCGACGTCGACCAGGGCTGGGATCTGGTGGCTTAGTCGTCCGGTTTATCCGGTCTTTCCGGTTTGTCCGGTCTATCCGGTTTCGCCTGCAGAATCGCGGACACCTCTTCGTCATTGGCCTGCTCTTCCGCCTCGGCCTCCGGATCGCGGGCCAGCAGAACCTGCATCGCGTTGTTCAGGAATGCCACCGTCGGAACGGACAGCAAAGCTCCGACGATGCCGGCCAGCACGCCGCCGGTCGAGATCGCCAGCACCACCGCCAGCGGGTGGATCGACACCGCACGGCCCATCACCAGCGGCTGCAATATGTGCGCCTCGAGCTGATTCACCACGATCAGCAGACCGAGCGTCAGCAGCGCGTAGAGCATCCCCTTGGCCAGCAGAGCCACCACCACGGCCAGCAAACCTGATACCAGGGCACCGATCAGCGGCACGAAGGCGCCAAGGAAGACGATGGAGGCGAGCGGCAGCGCCAACGGCACCCCCATGATCGCCAACCCGGCGCCCACTCCGGCCGCGTCGGTCAGCGCGACCAGGAAGGTGGCCCGGATGTATCCGGTCAGGGCGCCGTACCCGGCGTGGCCGGCCGCATGCACTCGGTCGCGGACGTGGGCCGGGAAGATCTTCTGCACGTACTGCCAGATGTTGCGCCCGCCGTACAAGAAGAAGATCAGGGTGAAGAGCACCAGGACGGCCGCCGTGACCAGCTCGGTGATCGTGGCGGCGGTGGACAGTGCGCCGCTGGTCAGCTTCGCCTGGTTGTTGCGCAGGGCTTCGATCGCCGCGTTGCCCGCGTTGTCGATCTGCTCGCGGCGCAGGTGCGCCGGCCCCTCGATCAACCACCTCCGGCTGCTGTCGATGCTGTGCTCCACCTGCTTGACCAGGTCGGGCACCCCGACGATGAACTGGCTGACGACGAACGCCAGGATGCCGCCCAACACCGCGAACCCGCTCAGCAACACCACCGTCACCGCGGCTCCGCGCGGCAGGCCATGCTCGTCCAACCAGTCGACCGCCGGCACCAGCAAAGCGCTGAGCATCAGCGCCAGCAACACCGGCACCACGATGACTTCGAGCTTGTCGACCACCCACAGCAACGCCACGGCAGCGGCCACGATCACCAGCAGTCGCCAGGACCACGCGGCGGCCTTGCGAACCAGGGGGCTTACCGCTTCGTCGTCCGAATTTGCCGGCATCAAGTCAGCCTAACCGGGATCCCCCGCAAATCCGGCCGCCACGATCCGGTTACGACCTCAGAACAAGGCCGACACGTCAGCGACGTGCAACGATGCGCCAGACACTGGCCCGGCTACCCTAATGCGATGTCGTCTGACGCCGCCACCCGCAAGTTTGCGGGCATTCGCCTCGCCCGGGGTGAGAAGGCGGCGCGCGGCAAGCACTGGTGGCTGCGGTGGGTGGTGTTGTCCGTCGTCGCGATCGTGCTCGGCGTCGAGGTCATTCTGGTGCGCGATCAGCTCGCCAAAGCGTGGACGAGTCTGTTCGAAGCCAACTGGTGGTGGCTGGTCGCCGCGATGGCGGCTGCCGCGGCGTCGATGCACAGCTTCGCCCAGATTCAGCGCACGCTGCTGCGTTCCGCCGGCGTGCACGTCAAGCAGTTGCGCTCGGAAGCGGCCTTCTACGCGGCCAATTCGCTGAGCACCACGCTGCCCGGGGGCCCGGTGATTTCGGCGACGTTCCTGCTGCGGCAGCAGCGCATCTGGGGCGCCTCGACGGTGGTGGCGTCCTGGCAGCTGGTCATGTCGGGCGCGTTGCAGGCGGTCGGGCTGGCCGTGCTCGGGCTGGGCGGCGCGTTCTTTCTGGGCGCTCGGAACAACCCGTTCTCGTTGCTGTTCACGCTCGGTGGTTTCATCGCGCTGCTGCTGCTGGCGCAGGCGGTGGCGTCCCGCCCGGAGCTGATCGAAGGAATCGGCAGCAAGGTTCTGTCGTGGGTCAATTCCATTCGTGGCAAACCCGCCGACACGGGTCTGGAGAAGTGGCGCGAAATCCTGATGCAGCTGGAGTCGGTCAGCCTGAGCCGGCGCGACCTGGGTGTGGCGTTCAGCTGGTCGCTGTTCAACTGGGTCGCCGACGTGGCGTGCCTGGGGTTCGCGGCCTACGCCGCCGGAGACCATGCCTCGGTCGCCGGACTGACGGTCGCGTATGCGGCGGCCCGCGCGGTCGGGACGATCCCGCTGATGCCGGGTGGGCTGCTGGTGGTGGAGGCGGTGCTGGTCCCCGGGCTGGTATCCAGCGGCATGGGCCTGCCCAATGCCATCTCGGCGATGCTGATCTACCGGCTGATCAGCTGGCTGTTCATCGCCGCCATCGGCTGGGTGGTGTTCTTCTTCATGTTCCGCACCGAGAAACTCGCCGCGGACAGCGACGACGACCCGCCCACCGATCCCGAACTACGGGTGCCGGACCTGCGGGCGACGGACTTGCGGGCGACGGCCGACGAGCGGGCCGACCCGGCCGATTCGGCGTTGCAGGGACCGCTGCCGCCGCTCGATCCGGCTAGTTAGCCACCCGGCTTCGGCGCGGGCTTCGGCGCGGTGGTCGGCGCCGCGACGGCGGGCACGCCCGGCACCGGCGCCGTGCCGGCGGCGGGCGCGGGGCCCGGCAGCGGCGCGGCGGGAGCACCGCCGGCCGGCAGACCACCGGGCAGACCCCCGCCACCCTGGGCCGCCTGCACCATGCTGAGCGCCTGCGGCAGCGAAATCGGCAGCTTGCACTGGGTGCCCAGCTTGTTCAGCGGGTTGGCCAGGCCCTGCATGTCCAGGGCCACTTTGGGATTCGCCTCGAAGTACGTCTTGATCGTGCCGAGCGACTGCGGGCCGGCCTGGTCCTGCAGGGCGCTGGTCATCACCTGGTTGGTCTCCGGGTGCGAGTCCAGGTAGTCGCCCGTCGACTTGGCCACCGAACCGATGGTGCGGGCCACCTCGCTGGCCGCGCACGGGTCCGTCGAACCGGTCGCCGCGGGCGCATCCAGCACCGCACTGCCGGCGCAGGACAATCCGGTCGCGGCCAGGACGGCGAACAGTCCCTGGCGCAAAGAAGGCGTCCGTGGCTTGGAAAACGGGGAAAACATGGCTGACTCCTCACGATTCGCCGCCCGAAGTCCCCCCACCGGCGGCCACCGACATCCTGCCATCCCGCCCGGCGGGCCCGCCAACTCAAGCGGATGACCCCACCTCCATCACGACTTAACAACGATCCTGGCAAACCGGTGTCGTCGCAGCTCAGCAACCGATAAGCAGAGCTAGGGCACAGCACACTCCGGTAGGCTCGCGGGCACGCGCAGCGCAAGAAACACGGGGAGATAGAAAATCCAGCAGTTCATGATGCGGCTGAGCCGCAACCTGCGCAGATTCCGCTGGTTCGTATTCGCAGGCTGGCTGTTCGCCCTGGTACCGGCGGTCTATCTGGCCATGACGCAGTCGGGGAATCTCACCGGCGGCGGGTTCGAGGTTGCCGGTTCCCAGTCGCTGGCCGTGCACGATCAACTCGTCGAGCAATACCCCGAGCTGGGGGCGTCGCCGTTGGCGCTGGTGGCCGCCCCCCGTCCCGACGCCACCTACCAGGACATCAACGACGCGGTCGCCGAGCTCAAACGGATCGCCGGTGAGCTTCCGGGAGTCACCGAGGCGCCCAACCCCACTCAGCGGCCACCGCAACCCGACCGGCCCTACGTGGTCACCCTGCGTCTGGACGCCCGCAACCCCGGCACCAGCGACGTCGCCAAGAAACTGCGGGAACGGGTCGGTGTGAAGGGCGACCAGTCCGGGCAGACCGCCAACGGCCGCGTCCGGCTCTACGTCATCGGGCAGGGAGCTCTGAGCGCCGCCGCCGCGGCCAACACCAAGCACGACATCGCCAAGGCCGAGGAATGGAACCTGCCGATCATCCTGGTCGTGCTGCTGGCCGTGTTCGGTTCGCTGGCTGCCGCCGCGATCCCGCTGGCGCTGGGTGTCTGCACGGTCGTGGTGACCATGGGACTGGTCTATGCGCTGTCCATGCACACGCCCATGTCGGTGTTCGTGACCTCGACGGTGTCGATGTTCGGCATCGCGTTGGCCGTCGACTATTCGCTGTTCATCCTGATGCGCTTCCGGGAGGAACTGCGCACCGGCCGTCAGCCGCAAGAGGCCGTCGATGCCGCGATGGGCACCTCGGGTCTGGCCGTGGTGCTGTCCGGGATGACCGTGATCGCCTCTCTGAGCGGCATCTACGTGATCAACACCCCGGCGCTGCGGTCGATGGCCACCGGCGCGATCCTCGCGGTCGCGGTCGCGATGCTGACGTCGGCGACGCTGACGCCGGCGTTGCTGGCGACGTTCTCCCGGGCGGCGGCCAAGAGGTCACCACTGCTGCACTGGTCCCGCCGGCCGGAAAGCACGGTGTCCCGGTTCTGGACACGGTGGGTCACCTGGGTCATGCGCCGGCCGTGGATCTCCGCGCTGGCGGCCTCGGCGGTACTGCTGCTGATGGCGGCGCCGGCGCTGTCAATGGTGTTGGGCAACAGCCTGTTGCGGCAGTTCGACTCCTCCCACGAGATCCGGGCGGGGGTGGCTTCGGCGTCGCAGGCCCTCGGCCCCGGCGCGCTGGGTCCCGTTCAGGTCCTGGTGACGTTCCCCGACTGGCCGCAGGGACAGGACGCGGTCCCGGTGCGAGCACAGAAGCTCGCCGCGATCCGCGACAAGATGGCCCAGGGGCCCAACGTCGCCTCGGTGTCGCCCCCGCAATACGCCGGCGACAACAAGAGCGCCCTGCTCAACGCGGTGCTGTCGGTCGACCCCGAAGACCTGCGCGCACGGCACTCCGTCGACTGGATGCGCAGTCAGTTGCCCAGGGTCGGGGGCGACGCCCAGGTTTCGGTCGGCGGCTCGACCGCGCTGATCAAGGACTTCGATGACCAGGTGGCGCAGACCCAGCCCATCGTGCTGGCGTTCGTCGCTCTGATCGCGTTCCTCATGCTGTTGCTCTCGGTGCATTCGGTGCTGCTGGCGCTCAAGGGTGTGCTGATGACGTTGCTGTCGGTGGCGGCCGCCTACGGCAGTCTGGTCATGGTCTTCCAGTGGGGCTGGGCCGAGAAACTCGGATTCCCGCACCTCACGTCGATCGACAGCACGGTGCCGCCGCTGGTCCTGGCGATGACCTTCGGGCTGTCCATGGACTACGAGATCTTCCTGCTCACCCGCATCCGCGAACGCTTCCTGCAGACCGGCCACACCCGCGACGCGGTGGCCTACGGCGTCAGCACCAGCGCCCGCACCATCACCAGCGCCGCGCTGATCATGATCGCGGTGTTCTGCGGCTTCGCGTTTGCGGGCATGCCGCTGGTGGCTGAGATCGGGGTGGCGTGCGCCGTCGCGATCGCGGTCGACGCCACGGTGGTGCGACTGGTCATGGTGCCGGCGCTGATGGCGATGTTCTCGAAGTGGAACTGGTGGTTACCGGGCTGGTTGGGCCGGATCCTGCCGTCCGTCGACTTCGACCGTCCGCTGCCCGACGTCGACCTCGGCGGCGTCGTCGTCATCCCCGAGGACATCACCGCCGCCATCGCCCCCAGCGCCGATCTGCGGGTGGTGATCAAGTCCGCGGCCAAGCTCAAACACCTTGCCCCCGATGCCATTTGCGTCGCGGACCCGCTGGCGTTTTCCGGTTGCGCGCGCAAGGAAGAGCCGGAATCGGCGGAGGCCGACACGGTGGCGCTGGCCACCGGTCCGGTCGGCAAGGTCAGTCTGGCGTACCGCAGCGGCATCGCCCGCGCCATGTCGTTGGCCGACCGCCCGATCCACCCGGTGACCTTGTGGCGCGGACGGCTGTCCGTCGCACTCGACGCGCTGGAGAGCCGGGGCACCAGGAACGGTTTCCGCCGCAGCAGCCCGGTGGAGACCACCAACGTGCAACTGCCGACCGGTGACCGTTTGCTGATCCCCACCGGGGCCGAAACGCTGCGGTTCAAGGGCTACCTGATCATGAGCCGTAACAGCAGCCGCGATTACGCCGATTTTGCTGACATGGTCGACGCAATGGATCCGGAGACCGTCGCGGTGGTGCTGGCCGGGATGGATAGGTATTACTGTTGTCAGCCTCTCGGCTCGTCTTCGCGATCGCATTGGATGGCCACCGAGTTGGTTCGCCGGCTCGCGGATCCCGATCCGTCCGACCTCAACGACGATTGGCCCGAAACCGATGCGAGGGCAGACTGGGAGGAGGTCAGGCAGCGCTGCCTGTCCGTGGCTGTAGCAATGCTGGAGGAGGCGAGGTGACGTTGACTGCCGACCAGCGAAATCCTGCGTCTGCTCCGCAGGTGCGGCGTCCCGACCCTGATCAACCGGTGGAGTTCTGGTCCACCGCGGCGATCCACTCCGCCCTGCAGGGCGGGGACATCGCCACCTGGAAGCGCATCGCGGGTGCGCTCAAACGCGACCCTTACGGCCGGACCGCCCGCCAGGTGGAAGAGATCCTGCGCGGAACACGACCCGTCGGCATCGCCAAGGCGCTGTGGGAGGTGCTCGAGCGCGCCCGCACCCACCTCGAGGCCAACGAACGCGCCGAGGTGGCGCGGCACGTCAAGCTCCTGATGGACCGGTCCGGCCTGGTGCAGCAGGAGTTCGCCTCCCGCATCGGGGTGGCTCCGGAGGACCTGGCCACCTTCCTCGATGGCAGCGTCAGCCCGTCGGCGTCGCTGATGATCCGGATGCGCAGGCTGTCCGACCGGTTCGTCCGGGTGAAGAACGAGCGCTCAGCCAACTCCAACTAAAGCTCAGCGGGAATTGATCGGAACGATGTCCTGCACCAGCCAGTCGTTGCCGCGTTTGGACAAGGTGACGCGGACCGCCGGGGCGGCCTGACTGGCGGGCTGGCCGGGCGCGTTCTGGGTGACCCGCATGATCACCGCCACGCTGGCCGCCGACGGCCCGATGGCCTCGACGCCGGCCGCCAGGGTTGAGGCCTGCGCGGTGATCTTGCGCTGCAGCAGGTCCGCGCTGGTCTTGGTGTACTCCTCTTTGAACTTGCCCGCCTTGTCCGGCACCATCATCGACGCGGCGCGCTCGATGGAGGCGCCGGGCGCCGTCGGGGAGAACGAGGCGACCGCCTCGGCCACCCCCGTGGCGACCTGAACCACCGCGACCGAGTCCCGCTTGAAGTCGTCGTCCTTGGTCGTCCAGTGCGTGTACCCGGTCAATACGGCCGCGCACAGGGCCGCCGCGGCCAGGAACGCGACGGCCAGTCGCAGCCCGGGCGCGTCGTCGTCGGTGCCCACGGTGACCGCGTCGCGACGCAGCAGCCAGAAGTTGATCGCGACGCCTTCGACGATCAGCAGCGCGAGCGCGGCGGCCACCGCCACCCACCAGCGGGGCCAGGCCAGCACCGCGCCGATGCCGAACAACGCGGTGAGCGCCGCCAGCGGTGCCAGCACGTCGAACGCCGCGAGCCGCCATGCGTTCCTCATCGGATCGACTCCAGCTTGGAGATCATCATCTTGTTGTCGACGTTGGACACGTCCAGGCGCAGATTCCAGTGCACCACCTGCGGTTTGGCGCCGGCGTTCTCGCTGACCGAGGTCGCGACCAGCATCACGGAGTCGGTGCGGGTGGCGAATGCCGGCAGCTTCGTCGTCACCACGGGTCGCGGCGAGCCGGGCACGGTGTCCAGGTCGCGGTGCACGGTGTCGATCGCGACCGACTCGATCTGGCCGGCGCTGCGCGCCTGCAACTTCTCCACCACCTTCCGGTAATCCATGATCGCGGCCTCGAAGTCGGTGTTGAGCTGGCCGACCGTGCCGTCGTGCAGCCGCTGCAGGCTGGCGTCGATGTTGCCGACATTCATGTTGATCAGGATTTCCGTCCAGTCGGCCGCGGCCGACATCACCCGGGACAGGTAGACCCGCTCGGCGGAGTCGTCGCGATGGCCGAACCAGATCAGCCCGCCAAGCACCAGCGCCGCGACCGAGATCAGGCCCAGCACGGTCGACGCGATGCCGAAGGTGGAGAACACCCGGGTGTCGTCGTCGGTATCTGAGTCGTCGTCGGTGTCGTCGTCGTCGGTGTCCGAGTCGTCTTCGGTGTCGTCTTTTGCGTCGTCTTCTTTGTCGTCGAAGTCTTCGGCGTCCTGGTCAGGCATGGTGCGATCGTTGCACCCGAAAGGAGATGGAAGGATGGCGGGGTGACAGTAGAGGCCATCCGCTCGGGGATCGACCTGAGCTTCGTCGACCCAGCCGCCCGCCCCCAGGACGACCTTTTCGGCCACGTCAACGGCCGCTGGCTGACCGAGTACGACATCCCCGCCGACCGCGCGACCGACGGCGCCTTCCGGACGCTGTTCGACCGGGCCGAGGAGCAGGTGCGCGACCTGATCATCCAGGCCAGCCAGAGTCAGGCCGCGCCGAGCACCGACGAGCAGCGCATCGGCGACCTGTACGCGAGCTTTCTGGACGAGGACACCGTCGAGCGCCGCGGACTGCAACCGCTGCTCGACGAACTGACCGTGATCGACGGCGCCGCTGACCGTAGTGCGCTCGCCACCGTCGTCGGCACCCTGCAACGCACCGGGGTGGGCGGCGGTGTCGGACTTTACGTCGACACAGATTCCAAAGACTCGAGCCGCTATCTGGTGCACTTCTCGCAGTCGGGCATCGGGCTTCCCGACGAGTCCTACTTCCGCGACGAGCAGCATGCCGCCGTGCTCGCTGCCTATCCGGGCCACATCGCCACCATGTTCGGCCTGGTATTCGGGGGCAGCGCGGACGACCACGCCGACACCGCCGCCCGGATCGTCGCCCTGGAGAGCAAACTGGCCGCCGCTCACTGGGACGTGGTCAAGCGCCGTGACGCCGAGCTCACCTACAACCTGCGCACCTTCACCGAGCTGGAGGACACCTCGGGCTTCGACTGGTCCGGCTGGGTCAGCGGACTGGGCACCACGCCGGAGGCAGTCGCGGAACTCGTTGTCCGCCAACCGGATTACCTCACCGCCTTCGCCGATCTGTGGAGCGGCGAAGACTTCGAAGACTGGAAGAGCTGGGCGCGTTGGCGGTTGATCCGGGCCCGCTCGCCGTGGCTGACGAGTGAGATGGTCGAGGCCGACTTCGAGTTCTACGGCCGCCGCCTCACCGGCACCGAGCAGATCCGGGACCGATGGAAGCGCGCGGTGGCGCTGGTGGAAACCCTGATGGGCGACGCCGTCGGAAAGCTTTACGTGGAACGGCATTTCCCGCCGGGAGCCAAAGACCGCATCGACACCCTGGTGGCCAATCTGCGCGAGGCGTACCGGATCAGCATCAGCGACCTGGACTGGATGACACCGGAGACCCGCACCCGTGCGCTGACCAAGCTCGACAAGTTCACCGCCAAGGTCGGCTATCCCGTCACCTGGCGGGACTACTCCGCGCTGGTGATCGACCGCGACGACCTCTACGGCAACTTCCAGCGCGGCTACGCCGCCAACCACGACCGTGAACTGGCCAAGCTTGGCGGGCCCGTCGACCGTGACGAGTGGTTCATGACACCGCAGACCGTCAACGCCTACTACAACCCCGGGATGAACGAAATCGTCTTTCCCGCAGCCATTCTGCAGCCGCCGTTCTTCGACGCCGAAGCCGACGACGCGGCCAATTATGGCGGTATCGGCGCGGTGATCGGCCACGAGATCGGCCACGGCTTCGACGACCAGGGCGCCAAGTACGACGGCGACGGCAACCTGGTCGACTGGTGGACCGACGACGACCGCACCGAGTTCGGCGCCCGAACCAAAGCCCTGATCGAGCAATACGAGGCATACACGCCGCGCGCTCTGGACGGCGATCACCACGTGAACGGCGCGTTCACCGTCGGGGAGAACATCGGTGACCTGGGGGGTCTGTCGATCGCGCTGCTGGCTTACCAGTTGTCACTGCAGGGTGAGCCCGCTCCGGTCATCGACGGCCTGACCGGCGTGCAGCGGGTGTTCTTCGGCTGGGCCCAGGTGTGGCGGACGAAATCCCGTGACGCCGAAGCGATCCGGCGGCTCGCGGTGGACCCGCACTCGCCGCCGGAGTTTCGCTGCAACGGTGTCATCCGCAACGTGGACGCGTTCTACGATGCTTTCGACGTGTCGGAGTCCGACGAGCTGTTCCTCGACCCGCCCCGCCGCGTCCGCATCTGGAACTAGGCCGGGCAAGCCTCGACCCGCGCCGGCACGTGCTTGTGCCAGGGCGTACCCGCGTAGGGGTCGCGCCACTTGGTCGACGTCAACGCGTTCGGTGCCACGCCCGGCACCACGGTGCGACCGTCCTCGCCGACGTAATCCAGCCCAAAACCGTTGGGCAGCGCGGCATGTCCGGGCAGCATCGTCTCGGTGATCTCCACGGTGGCTTCGGCGCTGCCGGCCGCGGTGGTGATGCGCGCCCGGCCGCCGTCGTGCAGACCCAGCGACTGAGCGTCTTCGACGCTGACCCGCAGCGCCCCGTCCGCGTCGCGCTTGCGCCAGGACGGGTCGCGGAAGATGTCGTTTGCGGTGAAGGCGCGCCGCTCCCCCACCGACAGCACGATCGGCAGCTCGTCGGTGGTCAGCCGATCCGGCCCGGCCGCCAGAGCCCTTATATCGCTGAGCATTTCGGGTATCTCCAAAGAGATCTTGTGGTCGCTGTGACCGATCAGCGCGAAGTCGTCCTCGTAGTTGTGCACGGTGAACGTCACGCCGGAGGGGCTGCCCAGGATCGCGTCGAAGAGCGCGTTTCCGTCGGCGTGCCCGGCCCGCCGCACGGCGTCGGGGTAGGTCATCGCCGTCTTCTGCGCCTGCCCCCACAACGCCGCCGCGCCGGCCAGCCCGTCCGGCAGCGTCGGGCCCAGCGTCTCGTACAACACGTACGGCAGCACCCGGGCCAGCGTTGGATTTCCTGCGACCGCACCCAGAAACGCCTCGGTGTACGCCTGGCGGCCCTGTGCGGCGGCCTCGTGCAGCGGCCGCAGATCCTCGTCCGACACGACGCCCAGCGCGCGCACCAGCCTCGCCCAGATCTCGGGTTCCGGCAATGTCCCGGGCAACGGCGGGAACAGCGGGTGCCGCAATTGCATTGAATTGTGCGGGAATTCGAGGTTGAAGAAGGTCGCCTCGCATTTCTCGAACTGTGACGCCGCCGGCAGCACGTAGTGCGCCAGTCGGGCGGTTTCGGTCATCGCGACGTCGACGACCACCAATAACTCCAGTGACTGGAACGCCGCGCGGCACGCGGCCGAGTCGGCCAGTGAGTGTGCCGGATTGCTGCTTTCGACGACCATCGCCCGGAACCTGTTCGGGTGGTCGGTCAGGATCTCCTCTGGCACGACGTTGCCGGGCACCAATCCGGCGATGACGGGTGCGCCGGTCACCGGCGTCCGGCCGGACACGGTGCTGAACAACGGGGCGAACGATGAATGCAGATGCTGGCTGCCCTTTTTCGCGAAGTTGCCGGTCAGGATCCACAACATCTTGTTCAGGTAGGAGCACACGGTGCTGTTCGGCGCCTGCTGCACCCCGAGGTCCTCGAACACCGCGACGCTGCCGGCCGTCGCGACCCGCCGGGCCGCCGCGCGCAACAACTCCTCGTCCACTCCGCAGCGCTGCGCGTACTCGGCGACCGGCACATCGTTCAGTACCGCCCGCACGGCGTCCACACCGTGTACGTGCTCGGCGAGAAACGCTTCGTCGCAGAGCTTTTCCTGCACCAGGACCGCGGCCAGTGCGGCCAGACACCACGCGTCGGTTCCCGGCCGCACCCGAAGGTGGAAGTCGGCCATCTTGGCGGTATCGGTGACGACCGGGTCGATCACGATCATCGAGCGCCGCGGATCCTTGGCGATCTCGTTGAGCACCACCCGAGCCCGGGGGAAGCTCTGCGACATCCACGGGTTCTTACCGACGAACACCGAAACCTCGGCATGCTCGAACTCGCCGCGCGTGTGACCACCGTAAAGTTGCGCGTCGACCCACGCCTCGCCGGTCTTCTCCTGCGCCAACGCATTTGACCGATATTTGGAACCCAGCGCCTTGAGGAACGCTCCGCTGTAGGCACCGCCGAGGTGGTTGCCCTGCCCACCGCCGCCGTAGTAGAAGATCTTGTCGCCACCGTAGGTGTCGCGGATGTGTTTGAAACCCTCGGCGATCTCGACGATCGCTGTCTCCCAGTCGATTTCCTCATAGCTGCCGTCGGCGCGGCGGCGCAGCGGTGAGGTGAGCCGGCCTCGGCCGTTCTGGTAGTGATCCAGCCGCAGCGCCTTGTTGCAGGTGTATCCCTGCGACGCCGGGTGCTCCTTGTCGCCCCGGATGCGGGCGAGGGTGCGGCCTTCGGTCTGCACGACGATGCCGCAGTTGCACTCACACAGGATGCACGCGGTGGGCTGCCAATCACTCATGGGACAAGTTCCTTTCGACCAACTCGCGTAACTGGCGGTGAACCAGATCCAGCGGCGCCAGGTCGCGCCGTACCCGGGCCAGTAGCAGCGCGCCCTCGAGCGCTGCCGTTGCAAACTCCGCGAGCTCGCCTGCCCGCTCCGCGGCGAAGCCGTCGGCGATGAAGCGCTGGGTGATCAGGTCCGACCAGCGGTCGAACACCACGGCCGCATGTTCCACCACGGGCGCCATGCGATCGCGGTCCTCCTGGTCGAACCCCGCTTCCACCGACACCGCAGCGATCGGACAACCCGCGCGGAACTCGGTGGCCAGCAACTGCTCGCGGTACTTCTCGATCAGCGTGTCCAGCAGCGCCAGACCGCTGTCCGCATCGGCGATGAGCGAGGCGATGTGGTCGCCGGCGAAGTCGACCGCCTCGCACAGCAGTTGCGTACGCCCACCCGGGAAGTGGTGGTAGGCCGACCCGCGTGGCGCCCCGCTGTGCGCCAGGACGTCGGATATCGCGGTGGCCCGCGCGCCGCGTTCCCTGATCAGCAGGGCCGCAGACACCACCATCCGCTCTCGGGGGCTACGCATATGTATGATGCTATACATAATCTCGGCTCGCGACCAGACGCAAAAGCCCCCTTTCCCAGCGCGGAAAGGGGGCTTTTGTGACTGCTTGGCGGCCTAGGGCCTACAGCTGCCAGTCCGAGGCGCCGTCGGGCTTGTTGTAGGTCCCGACGGAGTTCTTGACCACGATCGGGTCGCCACTGCCGAAATTGTCGAAGAACCACTTCGCGTTGGCCGGAGCCAGATTGATGCAGCCGTGGCTGACGTCGCGCTTGCCCTGGTCGGCCACCGACCACGGGGCACTGTGCACGAAGTTGCCGCTGTTGTCGATGCGCACCGCGTCCGACACGGTCACCTTGTAGCCGTTCGCCGAGTTGACCGGTACCCCGTAGGTCGAGGAGTCCATCACCACCGTCGGCATCTTCTCCAGCACGTAGTAGGTGCCGTTCGGCGTCTGGTGCCCACCGGAAGCCATCCCCATCGACATCGGGAAGGTCTGCTGCACCACGCCGTTGCGGGTGATCGTCATCTGGTGCGTGGCGTCGTCGGCCGTCGCGATCAGCGAGTCACCGGTGCGGAAGCTCGACTTGACACCGGCCGCGTCGATGTTCACCGCCGTGTTGGCCGGCCAGAACGACAGCGGGCGCCAGCGCAGCTGCGACGGCGTCATCCAGTAGAACTTGCCCGGCACCGGCGGGATCGACGAGATGTGGACGGCGCGCTCGGCCATCGCCTGGTCGGCGATCGGCACCTGGAAGTTGATGATGATCGGCTTGGCCACGCCCACCATCGCCCCGTTGACCGGGTTGAAGGTCGGCGGGCGGAACGGCGGTTCGCCGGTGAACGGTGTCGGGTCCTGTCCGGCCACCGGACCGGACGCGACCGGGACCGCCGCCGGGTCACCCGGGGGGACGCCGAACGGGTCGGCCAGCGGGGGCAGCGGCGGCAGAGCGATCGGTTCGGGTGCGGGCGGGTCCGCGGGCGCCACCACCGGCCCCGGGTCGCCGGGTGCCTCGTCCGGGTCCGCCAGCGCCGGGCCGGCGCCCATCATGAGCACCGCGGCGACTCCGAATGCGTTGAGAGCGGCGACGAGGCCAGCCCTCGTGCGGCCCCTCTTCGAGCGCGACATACCGTTTCCTTCCGGTCACATACTTCAAGACCTGAACTGGCCCCAGTGTGGCACAGCAGAACCCCTAATTAGCCATTCGGCGAACCCATCGCGACCGTTACCGAGCCCAGTTCAGGCCGCTGACCTGCGCCGTTAGTCGACCTGTGAAATTGCCGGATCCGGGGTATCGACGATGGGACGAATCGCTGCCATCGCCAACAACGCGGCGCCCAGCAGACCCGCGGATGCGGTCAGCATCATCGCCACGCTGCGCTCGTACAACAGGCCGCCCGCCAGCGAGCCGGCCATGATTCCCACCTGGAATGCCGTCACGTACAGGCCCGAGGCGCCGTCTGGGTCGTCGGCGCCGGCGCGCATCGCCGCCGACTGCAGCATCGGCGACACCGCCGTGGCCATGGCGCCCCACAGCACGATCGCCGCCGTGCCGACCACCAGCGCCGTCGTCGCGGAGCGGTGCCAGCCGAAGGCCAGCGCACTGAGCAGCGCCAGCGCGGCGGTCAGGCCCCCCATGCAGACGATGATCGCCCCCTTGGGACGGCGGTCCAGCGGCCGCGCCACCAGCGCCACCGCCAGCACCCCGGCGATTCCGTAGGCGGCCAACAACCACGCGACGTTGGGCCCGCGCACCCCGACGACCTGGCGGACGATCACCACGATGTAGGTGTAAGACACGAAGTGGCCGGTGACGCCGATCATGGTGATCAGGCTCACCATGATCAGCGCCCGGTTGCGGTGATGCGTCGAGCGTCGGCCCACGTACTGCAACTGGTCGGTGGACAGCGTCAGCGGGGGCAGCACCAACCGGGCCGCCACCGTCACCACGGCGGCCGCGACGGTGATGCACACGGCCGCCAGGCGCCAGCCCCACATCAAGCTCAGGGCCGCGGTGAGTGGGCTGCCGATCACCAGCGCCAGGCTGGTTCCGACGTAGATCGACATGGTGGCGCGGCCGGCGTGGCTGGGCGGGACCAGGCGGGTGGCGATCGGAGCGATCACCGACCACAGCAGGCCGTGCGTCACCGCGCACAGCACCCGGCCGGCGGCGAGTACCGCGAAGCTGGGCGCCAACGCCGAAATCAGTTGCGAGACGGTCAGACATACGAGGCTAAGGAGCAGCGTCCGGCGCCGCGGCCAGTGCGCGGTCCAGCGCACCAGCGGAACGGTGGTCAAGGCCGCGACGAACGCGTACCAGGACAGCAACGTTCCCACCAGCACCACACTGACGTTCAGGTTGCGCGCGATCGCCGACAACGCGCCCACGGGCAGCAGTTCCGCGGTCACATAGATGAAGGCCGCCGCGGCAAGCACTGCCAGTTGAACCGCGATCCGTGGCGTCCACGTTCGAGCGGTTGGGGCGATGGTTCCCGATTCGGCAGTCATGGTGTTGTGGTGACACATCGTCCGTGCGCCGAGGCGGCTTACGGACACATTGCGCCGTGACAACCGTACGCAACGTATCCGGGCTTTACCCAAACATTGGGTGTCAACACGCCCGGTCAGGAACGGACGAGGCGTGCGATGGCGGCCGAGGCTTCGGCCAGCTTCTCCTCAGCCTCGGGGCCTCCATCGGCCACCGCACGGGTGACGCAGTGGTTCAGGTGCTCGTCGAGCAGATTCAGCGCCACCGAACGCATCGCACTGTTGACGGCGCTGATCTGGGTCAGGACGTCGATGCAGTACTTGTCCTCTTCGATCATGCGCGCGATGCCGCGCACCTGACCCTCGATGCGACGCAGCCGCTTGGCGTAATTGTCCTTCTGCTGCGCGTATCCGTGTGCTGCCGTCATCAAGTCTCCCAAACGCCATGTCATACCCCGACGGGGTATTACCTCTCGATCATAAACGATTTTGGCGGGATGACGCCGCACCGCATACTTGCTGCATGCCTGAACCCGACATCAAGCCCCGCAGCCGCGACGTCACCGACGGCCTGGAGAAGGCCGCCGCCCGCGGAATGCTCCGCGCGGTAGGCATGGGCGACGAAGACTTCGCGAAAGCGCAGATCGGGGTCGCCTCGTCGTGGAATGAGATCACCCCGTGCAACCTGTCGCTGGACCGGCTGGCCAAGGCCGTCAAGGACGGCGTTTTCGCCGCGGGCGGTTATCCGCTGGAGTTCGGCACGATCTCGGTGTCCGACGGCATTTCCATGGGACACGAGGGGATGCACTTCTCGCTGGTGTCACGCGAGGTGATCGCGGACAGCGTCGAGACGGTGATGCAGGCCGAGCGGCTCGACGGCTCGGTGCTGCTGGCCGGCTGCGACAAGTCGCTGCCCGGCATGCTGATGGCCGCCGCCCGCCTGGACCTTGCCTCGGTGTTCCTCTACGCGGGTTCGATCCTGCCCGGGGTCGCCAAGATGTCGGACGGCAGTGAACGCGAAGTCACCATCATCGACGCGTTCGAAGCGGTGGGCGCATGCTCGCGCGGCCTGATGAGCCGCGAGGACGTCGACGCCATCGAACGGGCGATCTGCCCCGGCGAGGGCGCCTGCGGCGGCATGTACACCGCCAACACCATGGCCAGCGCCGCGGAAGCCCTGGGCATGTCGCTGCCGGGCAGCGCCGCGCCCCCGGCGACCGACCGCCGCCGCGACGGGTTCGCCCGCCGCAGCGGTCAGGCCGTCATCGAACTGCTGCGCCAGGGCATCACCGCGCGCGACATCCTCACCCGGGAGGCGTTCGAGAACGCCATCGCGGTGGTGATGGCGTTCGGCGGCTCGACCAACGCGGTGCTGCACCTGCTGGCCATCGCCCGCGAGGCGGAGGTCGAGCTGTCGCTGGACGACTTCACCAGAATCGGCAAGCGGGTGCCGCACCTGGCCGACGTCAAGCCGTTCGGCCGGCACGTGATGTCGCACGTCGACCACATCGGCGGGGTGCCGGTGGTGATGAAGGCCCTGCTGGACGCGGGCCTGCTGCACGGCGACTGCCTGACCGTGACCGGCCGGACCGTCGCGCAGAACCTCGCCGACATCGCCCCGCCGGACCCGGACGGCAAGGTGCTGCGCGCCCTGGACAACCCGATCCACCCCACCGGGGGCATCACCATCCTGCGCGGCTCGCTGGCCCCCGAGGGCGCGGTGGTCAAGTCGGCCGGTTTCGATTCCGACGTGTTCGAGGGCACCGCAAGGGTTTTCGACGGCGAGCGGGCGGCGCTGGACGCGCTCGAGGACGGCACCATCACCCACGGCGACGCGGTGGTGATCCGCTACGAAGGACCCAAGGGCGGCCCCGGCATGCGCGAGATGCTCGCGATCACCGGCGCCATCAAGGGCGCCGGGCTGGGCAAGGACGTGCTGCTGCTCACCGACGGGCGGTTCTCGGGCGGGACGACCGGGCTGTGCGTCGGGCATGTCGCGCCCGAAGCCGTCGACGCCGGGCCCATCGCGTTCCTGCGCGACGGCGACAAGATCCGTCTCGACGTGGCCAACCACACCCTCGACGTATTGGTCGACCCCGACGAGTTCGCTTCGCGCCAAACGGGTTTCACTCCCCCGCCGCCGCGCTACAAGACCGGCGTGCTGGCGAAGTACGTCAAGCTGGTGGGCTCGGCCGCGAACGGAGCCGTCTGCGGCTGACCGCGTCGGGTGTGCGTCCACCGCGTCGGATGTGCGTCCACCTCGTCGGATGTGCGTCCACCGCGCCAAAATCGCGAATTCCGCACAGCTGCCGCACACCCAATGCGGTCAGCGCACACTCGATGATCGGCGCGAAAGCTAGCGCACCAACGCCATCGCGAAGCCGTCCCACCCCTTGCCGCCGACCGTCTGCAACACCGCGGTGTCCAGACGCGGGTGCTCGCCCATCAGTTGCAGTGTCCCGCGGGTCGCGGCAACCCTGACGTCGTCGGACTCGGTCAGCACCTTGCCCCCGCGAATGACATTGTCGACCACGACGGCCGTGCCGGGACGCCCCAGCCTGATCGCCCACTCCAGGTAGGCGGCGTTGTTCTCCTTGTCCGCGTCGATGAACACCAGGTCGAACGGGCCTCCGGTCACCGTGGGCAAGGTGTCCAGCGCCGCGCCGACCTTCACCTCAACCCGGTCGCTCAGACCCGCCCGCTCCAGGTTGGCCCGGGCGAGTTCGGCACGCCGCGGGTCGAACTCCAACGTGACCACCCGTCCCTGCGGGCCCGCCCCGCGCGCGAGCCAGATAGTGCTGTAGCCGCCCAGCGTGCCGAGTTCGAGAATGCGACGCGCTTGCATCGCCGAAGCCAGCAGGCACAGAAACTTGCCCTGCTGCGCCGACACCGCGATTCGCGGCAGGCCGGCCGCGTCACTGGCCTGTATGGCCGCGGACAAAGCCGGATCCGGTCCGATCAGTGTGCTGTCCAGGAATGCGTCGACCGCTTGCGGGTTCGCTTCTGCAGGCATAAACCACGCTAACTCCTGGCCAGACCGGCGCATTCGAAATACCCGGCCCCAGACTGTTTACCCGTACCCCCAAGGGGTATATGCTGGGTGACGGATCAACCGTCCACAGAGATGAAGGTGATATCGAAATGGCAACTCACGAAGCTGGAACCGAATTGACCTGCGGCCACGAGGGCTGTGGCTGCCGCGTGCGCATCGAGGTCCCCTGCCACTGCTCCGGCGCCACCGAGCCGTACCGCTGCACCTGCGGCGAGGCCCTGGTCCCGGTCCAGTAGGACCGCCGGCCGGTCGTGCGTCCGGACGCGCCGCTCAGCGCCCGAACGTACGGCCGGCCAGCTCGACCTCGGCCGACAGAGTCAGGGCCACCGCCGACGCACCGACAGCTACTGTGTGCCGCCCCGGCGCGATGCGCCAACTCCCGTCGGTATAGCGCGCCAGCAGGCGCGGATCCGCCTCGATGCTCACCCGGCGGGACTGCCCGGGTTCGAGGTCGACCCTCTCAAATCCCAACAGCCGTAACCGGCCCCCGCCCGGCGCCCCGGCCAGGTACACCTGCGGGACATCGGCTCCGCTGCGGTCGCCGGTGTTGACGACGGTGACCGCGACTCGTACCGTGTCGCCGCCGGTCGCCTCCAGGTCGCGATATTCAAAGTTGGTGTAGGACAGGCCGTGTCCGAACGCGAACAGCGGGGCCTGCCCGGTGCGGGCGAACCAGCGGTACCCGACGTCGGCGCCCTCCGAATAGTCGATGGCCGTCGGCGAGCCCAGCAACGGACGCGGCGTCTGACCCAGATCCGCCGGGAAGCTGATCGGCAGCCGGCCCGACGGGTTCACTTGTCCGGCAAGGATTTCCGCGATCGCCCGGCCGCCCTGTTGGCCCGGATACCAGGCCGCGACGATCGCGCTCACCGAATCACGCCAGGGCATCGCCACCGGGTTGCCGGTCTCCAGTACCACCACGGTGTTCGGGTTGGCCGCCGCGACCGCGGAGATCAATGCGTCCTGTCCCCACGGCAGCGACAGGTCGGCCGCGTCGAATCCCTCGCCTTCGGCCCGGGTCGCGAACACGATCGCGACGTCGGCCGCCCGCGCCACCGGCACCGCCTCGGCCGGGCTGATACCGGGATCGAACTCGATGTGCGCCTGCGGCAGCAGTTTTCGCAGTTCCTCGAGCGGGCTCGACGGATGCAGGTACAGATTGCGCATGCCCGCTTCCAGGCCCGCGCCGCCGATCGGGATCACGCCTGCGTAGCCACCCGGCGGCAGCACGGTGCTCGAGCCGTATCCCGCCGGAACCCCGCGGTGGGCGTATCCGCCGATGACGGCGATGCGGCCGGCCTGCAACGGCAGCGCACCGCGGTTCTGCAGCAGCACGATCCCCTGCCGCGCGATATCCAGGGCAATGTCGTTGTGCGCGTTGAGGTCCGGTTCTGGTGCGGGTCCCCACCGGTCGATGCCGACCGCGAATATCGACCGCAGGATCCGCCGGACCATGTCCGACATCCGCTGCTTCGGAAGCCGGCCGTCGGCAAAGGCGGCCCGCAGCGGGGCCCCGAACGTCTCGGCCTGCCACAACAGGGCGTCGATCTGCGCGCCGCACTCCTGGTCGAGACCGCCCAGCGCACACTCCCAGCTCGGCGTGCCACCCCAATCCGACATCACCCAGCCGGGGTATCCCCAGGCGCCTTTCAGTACCTCGTTGAGCAGGACGTCATTGGCGGCGGCATAGTCGCCGTTGACCTTGTTGTAGGCGGCCATCACCGCGCCGGGCCGGCCCCGCTCGATGGCGATCTCGAAGGCCAGCAGGTCGGATTCGCGGTGTGCGTCTGGATCGATGACGGCGTCCAGCCAGTGCCGGTTGGTTTCGTTGCAGTTCAGCGAGAAGTGCTTGACGGTGCAGATGACGCCGTGCTGCTGAATTCCGATGATTTGTTCGGCGGCCATGGCGGCGCTCAACAGGGGGTCTTCGGAGAAGTACTCGAAATTGCGGCCGTTGCGCGGATCGCGGCACAGGTTCATCGCGCCCGCCAACTGCACGTTGAACCCGCGACTGCGTGCCTCGACACCGATGACCGAGCCCGCGGCCCGGGCCAACTCGGGTTTGAAGGTCGCCGCCAATGCCAGTCCCGCAGGCAGCGCCGTCGCGGTATCACCCGCGCGGAACCCGGGATTGGTCACGCCGAGTCCGGCGTCACTCATCCGCAGTGCCGGTATCCCCAGCCGGGCGATCCCCGGCACATACCCCGCGCTCATCGGGACGTCCGGCGGGATCCGTTCGTCGTGCAGCGGCCACATGTCCCCGGCGCCCATCACACCGACCAGCAGCGAGAAACGCTCGTCGTCGGTCAGCGCGGCCTCGACCTCGCGCGCCCGCGCGTCCGGATCCGGGCTCACCGCACCCCCTCCTTGGCGTACACGACATGCAGCACATGGCCGAGTTCGGGACCCATCACCAGCTCCGTCAGCGCGCACATCGTCGCGACGAAGTCCGGCCCGTGTGGCGGCGGCACCCGGCTCAGGTGATGCGCCACCTCATGCAGTATGACGAGCTCACGCATCGCCCAGTCCGCGGTGTCGCGATCGGGAACGGCGATAGTGCCTGCCCCGTCCCGGTTCTCGTAGTGCGCGGAGGTGGCTCCGCGCCGGGCCCGCACCCGCAGCGAAGGCACGTCCGGCCACTGCCGGCGCACCGCCGGCAGCGCCAGCACCTCGTCGACATAGCGCTGCACCGACGCCATCGAGGCGAACCGCCCCTCCGGCGGCAGCGTCAACTGGGTGCCGAAGAAGTCGACGCTGGGTGACCCGTGTTCGGCGGCACGGTCGAACATGACCCGCACGAATTCCTCAGCCGCGTAGACCTTGGCGCGCTGGGAATCGCGGCTCAACGGCCCAGCGCGGTCCGCGCCCCGGGCAGCTCGGGACTGTTCCCCAGGCGCGCCCGGCGCCCCGCCCGGTCGCCCGCGCGTCGCGCCGACGACGAATACCCGGCCGAGGCCCGGTTGGCCTGCCAGGTGCCGCGCGCCTTCGAGGCCTCCCGATAGTGGTCGCGCAGCTCGACTTCCTTGTCCCGCAACGCGATAGCGGTTCCGGGAGCACGGCGACGGTCCTTGGTCACTTCCTGCTTGGCCTGCTCGCGGGCCTCCGCGAGCCGCTGACCGACGCGCGCGCCGAACGCCAGCTGGAAGTTGAGCCGGGCGGTGATGGTGGGTGTCGGCCGGTGCTCACCCGTGGCGAGGTAGGCATCCGAGGCCCGGACCATCTGCACCACCAGGCCGGCGTACAGGGCGTGCGTGGCGTCGATGTCCTCGGCGAACCCGTAGGCATACAGGAACGTCGAATTCGAGGCGATGTCACAGCGCACGTCGTTGGCCGCCGCGATCAGCACGAAAAGCTGCACGTACGTGCGTAGTCCACGGGTGCCCGCGGCACCGATCGTGATGGTGCGCTGGGTGGGGGCCTGGGCCGCCGAACGGTTCGCCGAGTGCGAGCGCGCCACCGCGAGATCGATGGAGGATGCCGTCGCAAGCCGCTGCGCGGCAGTCATGAAAGCCTCGGCCTCGTGCGAGTTGTCGGTGCCCTCCGCCTGACGCAGCAGTGCCGCAATACGGGACAGCATCTTGTCGTCGGTCATGCCGCCAAACTAGCGCAGCGGCACGACAATCCCGGTCGAGTATTCACAGGCGCAGGTTGAGCCAGGACACCACGTCGTCGAGCACCTGATTCTGCTCGGGCTCGTTGAAAACCTCATGGAAGAGGCCGGCGTATTCCTTCAGCTCGACATCAGGGGAACCCACACAGTCCACCAGGCGGCGGCTGCCCTCGATCGGCACCAGCGCGTCGCCGGTGCCGTGCACCACCAGCAGCGGAGTCGTCAACGCCGGGGCCCGCTGCGGCATGGTCTCGCCCACCTGCAGCAACGCGCGGCCCAGCCCGGCGGGCACCTTGCCGTGGTACACCAGCGGGTCGGTGTTGTAGGCGTTGACCACCTCGGGGTCGCGCGATATCGCGTTGAAGTCGAGGGCCTCCACCGGCAGGCCGGGCGTCAGGACACCCAATACCTTGGCGGCCAGCGCCACCACCCGCGGCACCATGTCCTGCGCGGCGACGGCCGGCGCCGACAACACCATCAGGTCGTAGTTGTCCGGGCGTTCCACCCCGTAGGCGAACACGATGGCACCGCCCATGCTGTGCCCGAGCACGATGCGGGTCAGCCCGGGGTTCTCCCGGCTCGCGATGCCCACCAGCGTGTCGAAGTCTCCGGTGAACTCCGAGACGTCGCGGACCATGACGCGCTTGCCGCCCGAACGGCCGTGCCCGCGGTGATCGAGCGCGTAGGTGACAAGACCGGCCTGGCCCAGCCGCTGCGTCACATGGTCGTAGCGGCGGGCGTGCTCGCCGAAGCCGTGGGCGAGAATGACCACCGCGCGCGGCGGAGCGTCCGGGGTCCACACGTCGTAGACGATGGGGACGCCACCGACGCCGTCGAAATTCCGTTCAGTGCGGGTGGTAGTCATCACCGGCAGCTTACGGCCTGCACGGACACTCCTCACGGCATGTTGTCAGACAGTCTGCGTAGTCTCAGACGGGTGAGTGTGCTCACCGAGAATTCGCCATCCAGTGCCGACGGAGATTTCTCCGCCCACGCCGAGCCTTACCGGCGCGAACTGCTTGCCCACTGCTACCGGATGACCGGGTCGTTGCACGACGCCGAGGACCTGGTGCAGGAGACACTGCTGCGGGCCTGGAAGGCCTATGACCGGTTCGAGGGCAAGTCCTCGGTCCGCACCTGGCTGCACCGGATCGCCACCAACACCTGCCTGACCGCCCTGGAAGGCCGCGGGCGCCGCCCGCTGCCGACGGGGCTGGGCAACACCCGGTCGGACCCGACGGCCGAACTCATCGAACGAGCCGAAGTGCCCTGGTTGGAGCCACTGCCCGACACCCAGGACCCCGCCGACCCGGCGGTGATCGCCGAGTCGCGGGAATCGGTGCGGCTGGCTTTCATCGCCGCGCTCCAGCACCTGTCGCCGCGGCAACGGGCGGTGCTGCTGCTGCGCGACGTGCTGCAGTGGAAGGCAGCCGAGGTCGCCGAGGCGATCGGCACCACCACAGTCGCGGTGAACAGTCTGCTGCAGCGCGCCCGGACCCAGCTGGACGCCGTCGCGCCCAGCGCCGACGACCGGCTGGCCGCGCCGGATTCCTCCGAGACGCAGGACCTGCTGGCCCGCTATATCGACGCGTTCGAGACCTACGACATCGACCGGTTGGTGGATCTTTTCACCGCAGAAGCGATTTGGGAGATGCCGCCCTACACCGGCTGGTACCAGGGCGCGCCCGACATCATCACGCTCATCCACTCGCAGTGCCCGGCCGAGCATCCCGGCGACATGCGGATGATCCCCATCATGGCCAACGGCCAACCCGGTGCGGCCATGTACATGCGCGCGGGCGACCGGCATGTGCCTTTCCAGCTGCACGTCCTTGACGTCCGGCCGGACGGGGTGTCCCATGTGGTCGCATTCCTCGACGGTTCGCTGTTCGCCAGATTCGGCCTGCCGGACGCGCTGTGACCGCCCCGACCGCCGTCACGCCGGTGCCCGGCCGGCCCGCAATCCTGTTGGGCGCCTTCGACATCGGTGGCATCGGCTATCGCGCGGAAGAGTTCTTCGTCTCCGGCAGCGCCTCGTCCTACACCCCGGAGCACACGCTGGGCCCGGACGGCCGGTGGCGCGTGACCGCCTCGGACACAGCCGATTACACCACCCGGGTGGTGGTGCTCACTCCCAGCGATGCGGCGGAGTTCAACGGCACCGTGCTGGTCGAGTGGCTCAATGTCAGCGGCGGCATCGACGCCCCGGCAGTGTGGATGATGGCCCACCGGGAAGTGATCCGCGCCGGCTACGCCTACGTCATGGTCTCGGCCCAGAAGGTGGGCGTGGACGGCGGGGTCAGCCTGCTCGGCATCGACATGTCTTTGAAGAGCCAGAACCCCAAACGCTATGGCGGCCTCAGCCATCCGGGTGACGTGTTCGCCTACGACATGTTCTCCCACGTCGGCGGCCTGGCTCGTGAAACCGGTGGCATCCTGGGTGATCTGAGCCCCGAACATGTTGTCGCCGTTGGGGAATCGCAATCGGCGATGTTCCTCACCAGCTATATCAACGCCGTCGATCCGCTGGCCCGGACGTATGACGGGTTCCTGGTGCATTCCCGGTTCGGGCCTGCCGCACCACTGCACGACGGGTCCATCTTCGACGAACTGCAGTCCAGCAATTCACAAGCGGTCAAATTCCGTCCGGACCTGCGGGTGCCGCTCATGACGATCATCACCGAGACCGACCTGTACGGCGCAGGACGGCAGGGCTATTACGCCGCCCGCCAACCCGACCACGACCTGCTGCGGGTGTGGGAGATCGCCGGCGCCGCGCACGCCGACAACTACACGATCCAGGTAGCGCCGATCGACTCGGGTTCCGCGTCGATCGAGGAGTTGGCGGCCGGTTACGCACCCACCGACAACCTGATGGGTCAGCAACTCGACCACCACATCAACTTCGGCCCGCAGCACCACTACGTCGTGCAGGCGGCGCTGGCGGCGCTCACCGACTGGGTGCGCACCGGGACGGCGCCGCCCAGTGGCCCGCCGCTGCAGGTCCGCGAATCCCCACATCCGGAGCCGGTGCTGGACGGCCACGGCATAGCCGCCGGCGGCGTGCGCACTCCGTGGGTGGATGTCCCAGTCGCCCGCACCTCCGGCATCGCCGCCGAGGAGAGCATCATGTCCTCGATATTCGGCACCGGCGAGCCTTTCGACGACGCCACCGTGCGGCGCCTCTACCCAGGAGGCGCGGACGAATACCTGGGCAAGTTCACCGCTGCGCTCGACGCCGCGATCGGGTCCGGGTTCATCCTGGCCGCCGACCGCGAGGAGATCCTGCAACTGGCCGGCGCCACCTACCCGCGCGCCTAGAACAACCGACTGTCCGGCGTCGGCCCCGGCACCGAACGCACCAAGCCCCCTCCGGTCACCAGCGGCAGGTCCAGCGCGGACAGCAGACCCGGGGGCGCCGCGCACACCGCCGGGATGGCATTGACCATCCGGGATGCTCCGGCGATGCGCGCACCGAGATCGTGGTCGTGATCTTCGGCCATCTCGAATTCGCACCGCATGGTCGGGGAACCCTCGATTTCGACGCGGTACAGGCCCCGGCCCGAGGCCGCGCCATAGCCCAGGTCGTTCGGTTGGATGCTGATGTTCGGCTGTGGCCAGTCCGGCGCGATGTCGTCGCGCATCCGCGTCACATGGTCCAGGACGAGGGTGGCGTCGTCCTGCACGTATCCGGTCAGCGTGGAGCGCATGGCCGCGATGGTGCCGGCCGCGATATGCCCGGTGGGCGTGTCGAACGACTCGTCGGCCGCCACCCGTTCCACGGTCTCGTCGATGTGGTCCAGCTTGATGTCGAGCCCGGCGGCGAGTTGGTGCAGCACCGGTCCCCATCCGAAGCTGAAGATCCCGGGCGCGGCGGCGAACGGGGTCACCTCGGGTGGCTGACCGAATCCCAGGATGTCGTACACCGCGGCCTTGTCGGGGTAGGTCGCGTAGTTGAACATCTCGGTCACCCGGATCGACTCGATGGACCGGGCAACGCCCGAAAGAACAAGCGGCAGAACATCATTGGCGAACCCCGAGTCGATGCCGGTGGTGAAGAACGACACGCCGCCGGCCAGCGCGGCGTGTCGCAACGGTTCGGTGAACCCGGGTTCCACCGCGTCGGGAAACACCAGCGGCACCACCGAGCAGGAGACCACGTTCTTGCCGGCGCGCAGGATCGACGCCATGTCCTCGACGGCCTCCAACGGCCGCAGGTTCGCGGCAGCGGCGTACACCACCGCGTCGGCATCCCCGGCCAGCATTGCCGCGGGATCGGTCGTAGCCACGACACCGACGGGTTCGATGCCGCACAGCTCACCGGCGTCGCGGCCGGCCTTGGCGTCGCTGTGCACCACCAGGTCGACCAATTGCAGCCGCGGATGGTCGATGACCCCGCGCAGGGCGATCAATCCCATCGAACCCGGCCCCCATACCCCCACCTTCAGCACTTGTTCTCCTATTATTAGGACGACTATCTTCAGATTTTGGACGGATGGTAAGGAGGTCTTGATGGCGGCGTCAACCGCCAAGTCGCCGCCGACCGGACGCGTGATGGACGTGCTCGCCGCGCTGGCCGACGCACCGCACGGCCGGACCGCGGCCGAACTGGCGAAGGGCTGCGGGATCAGCACCTCCACGTGTTCGCTGATCCTCGCCGAACTGGAGCGGCGCGCGTGGGTGACCCGCTACGAAGACCGCCGCTACAGCCTGGGCAGTGGGCTGTTCGGGCTGGTGCACGGGCTGCGGCGACAATTTCCGCTCCTGGACCGCGGCCGCGACGCCTTGCAGTTCCTCAACGACTCGCTGGGCGCGGGGTGTTCGATGTCGAAGATCGGCGCGCGAAACCTCACCACCGTCGATGCGGTAGGGCACGGCACCGATGGCGAACACGCCGTCGGTCAGCGCTTCCCGATCGACCCGCCGTTCGGGCTGGTGGCCATGGCCTGGCGGGATGATCAGGCCATCGCGGAGTGGCTGCGCCGGGTCACACCGCGGCCGGCCGCCGCCGAAGTGCAGCGGTATCAGCAGGTACTCGCCGACATCCGGGCCCGCGGCTACGGCGCCTGGCGGTTCGACGACACCCACCAGTCACTGCACGACCGGGTGGCGACCGTGCTGGCGTCGCTCGAGCCCACCGCTGCGGTCACCCGTCAGCTCCGCGGGCTGATCACCATGGTGACCTTGCAGTCGGTCACCGATGCGCTCGAAACCGACTTGGCGACAGCCGAATTCGTCGTCTTACCGATCTTCGGCCGGGACCGGCAGCCCGAGTACCAGATCGAAATCCACCTGGGCGGCGCGCCAGGGCTCACGCTGGCCGAGCTCGATGCAGCGCTGCGGCATGCGCAACAACTGCTCACCGCCGGACTGTAGCGGCCGTTACTGTGGAGGCCATGCCTGCCACCGTGGATATCCGGCGCGCAGCCGACCGTGGCCTCACCACCACACCGTGGCTGGAGTCCCGGCACTCCTTCTCCTTCGGTGACCATTACGAGCCGGACAACACGCATTTCGGCTTGCTGTTGGTGAACAACGACGACATCGTCGCGCCGCGAACGGGTTTCGACACTCATCCGCACCGCGATATGGAGATCGTCACGTGGGTACTGGAAGGTGAACTGGCACATCAGGATTCCACCGGCAACCGGGGAGTGATCTACCCCGGTCTGGCTCAACGGATGTCGGCCGGCAGCGGCATCCTGCACTCGGAGAAGAATGGTTCGCCCACGCGGCCAGTGCATTTCGTGCAGATGTGGGTTATTCCCGACGAGACAGGCATCACACCGGGCTACCAACAGGACGAAATCGGCAATCAGCTGGACAACGTCGGCTTGGTCACTGTCGCTTCCGGCATCCCGGGACGTGACGCGGCCCTAAGCCTGCACAACCGAGCTGCCGCACTGCATGTCGCACGACTGTCGGCGGGTGACTCCATTTCGCTGCCGCCGGCGCCCTACCTGCACGTATTCGCGGCTCGCGGCCGCCTCACCCTAGAGGAAGGCGGCGAGCTGACCGAAGGAGACGCGGCTCGCTGCACCGACGCGGACGGCCGGCGGCTCACCGCGCACCAGCCCGCTGAAGTGCTGGTCTGGGAGATGCACGCGAAGCTGGGTGGCTGACCGACACACTAGAGTGGGCTCGACAGACAGGAGCTCTCATGTCTCAGAAGCAGCCCCGCCACGCAGCACCCAAGCCGAACCGGAACACCCGGCAGCTTCGCAAGGTGCGGTTCTGGCTGGCGCCGATCCTGATCACCCTGGCCCTCATGTCGGCGCTGTCCGCGCTGTACCTGGGCGGCATCCTGAACCCGACGACCAACCTGCGCCATTTCCCCGTCGTGGTGGTCAATCAGGACGCCGGGCCGTACGGCAAGCAGATCAGCGACGGCGTGGTGGCCGGCCTGGATAAGGAGAAGTTCGACGTCCGTGTGGTCTCCGCGGCCGAGGCCAAACAACTGCTGGACCGCGCGCAGGTGTACGGCGAGATGGTGATTCCGCCGGGTTTCTCGTCGAAGCTGCGCGACCTCGGGGAGAGCGCGGTGACCGCCAACCGTGCCGAACGGCCGACGATCACGATCTCCACCAACCCGCGCGCGGGCACGCTGGGCTCCAGTATCGCCGGCCAGACCCTGAACCAGGCCGCCTCGATCGCGAACAGCAAAGTAGGTGAACGACTTTCGGCCGACGTAGCGGCTCAGACCGGCGGCGCGCCACTGGCCGGTGCTTCGGTGCTGGCCCTGAACAGTCCGATCGACATCAAGTCGACCGTCTACAACCCGCTGCCCAACGGCACCGGAAATGGGTTGTCGGCCTTCTACTATGCGCTGTTGTTGTTGCTTGCCGGCTTCACCGGCAGCATCGTGGTGAGCACCCTCGTCGATTCGATGTTGGGTTATGTACCAGCTGAATTCGGCCCGGTGTACCGCTTCGCCGAGCAGGTCAACATCTCGCGATTCCGCACCCTGCTGGTCAAGTGGGGGCTGATGGTGATCCTCGCGCTGGCCACATCGGGCGTGTACATGGCCATCGCCCACGGGCTGGGAATGCCCATCACGCTGGGCTGGCAACTGTGGCTCTTCGGGGTCTTCGCGATCAGCGCGGTGGGCATCACCTCGAGTTCGCTGATCGCGGTACTCGGCTCGATGGGCCTGCTGTTCAGCATGCTGATCTTCGTGATCCTCGGCCTGCCGTCGGCAGGTGCCACGGTGCCACTGGAGGCCGTGCCGCCGTTCTTCCGCTGGCTGGCCGAATTCGAGCCCATGCACCAGGTCTTCCTCGGGGTGCGCTCGCTGCTCTATCTCAACGGTCACGGGGACGCCGGATTGCGCCAGGCGCTGATCATGACGGGCATCGGCCTCGTGATCGGAGTTCTGGTGGGCGGCATCATCACCCGCATGTACGACCGCAAGGGCTTCCACCGCATTCCCGGTGCGATCGAACACGCCATCGCCGCCGAGCATCAGGCGCACCACCAGCGCGAGAAGGCGCGCGAGGGCGTCCCCCAAAACGAGGGTGCGACGGAGGTGGCAACCGAGGAGCCGACCGAGGTGGCAACTGAGGTGACACCCGGGGATGCGATCGAGTCCGAGACTCGCCCCGCGCCCATGCCGCAACCCGCTTCCGAAAGTGCAAGCGGGCAAACGTAATTCGACCGCGCCCGGACCGTCACCGGCCTGTTACTTAAGTTGACAGTGTGACGGATGTGGCTGATCCTGGGAGAGTTGCTTCTCCGGATATTGGCCGAAAGGGCTTCTCGTGCCGACGCCAGCTGCCGTCCTGCGCAGACTCACGGCAAGTTGTGCCGCCCTGGCGTTGTGTGTCGCACTGGCGAGCACCACGGGGCAGCCCGTCGCACACGCCGCGGATGCCCGGGAACTGTTGGAGCAGGCCATCGCCAACACCAAGGGCTCGTATCTGGTCTACAACTTCGGCGGCGGACACTCGATGCCGCTGTTGGACGGCGCCGGCCACGGATACGAGATGAACAACGGCGGCCACTTGATGATCATCAAGCAGGCCTCGAGCCGGCTGCAGCCGCACCTGCTGGTGGACAGCCACCAGGGTGACCAGGCCCGTTGCGAGAACAACACCGGCGCGCGGACCAGTGAAGGCCTGATGCAGGCGTCCGAGATCTATGCCCCGCTGCAGGCGTGGCAGCGCATGGGCCAACCGACCATCGCGATCAACGCCAACTTCTTCGACGTTCGCGGCCAGAAGGCCGGTTCCTGGCGCGAAACCGGGTGCAGCTCACCGCTTGGCGCATTCGTGGACAACACCCACGGCCAGGGCCGCGCGAACCAGGCGGTCACCGGCACCGTCGCCTACCCCGGCAAGCAGGGCCTGTCCGGCGGCGACGAATCCTGGACGTCGTTGACGACGATGATCCTGCCGGCCGGCGGCACGCCATATGTGTTGCGGCCCAAGGGTAGAGAGGACTACGACCTGGCCACGCCGGTGATCGCCGACCTGCTGAACAAGAACGCGAAGTTCGTGGCGGTGGCCGGCATCGGGCTGCTGTCACCGGGCAACACCGCGCAGTTGCACGACGGCGGTCCCAGCGCGGCGCGCACCGCTCTGGCCTACTCGAAGCAGAAGGATGAGATGTACGTCTTCGAGGGCGGCAGCTACACCCCGGACAACATTCAGGACCTGTTCCGCGGCCTGGGCAGCGACACCGCGATCCTGCTCGACGGCGGCGGCTCGTCGGCGATCGTGTTGCGCCGCGACACCGGGGGCATGTGGGCCGGAGCCGGGGCGCCGAAGGGCTCGTGCGATACCCGGCAGGTGCTGTGCGACTCCCACGAGCGGGCACTGCCCAGTTGGCTGGCCTTCAACTAGCTTTCGGGCCGAACCGGAAGATCAGCATGCTGGTGCCGACCACGGCGGCCGCGAGTCCGAGCACCGGGGCCACCGCCACCCGGGTGATCGTCGCGCCCACCGTCGCTCCAGCGCACATCGTCAAAATCACGCCGTAGCGCAGCTTTTCGCGGTCGGCGGTGCCGCCGGCCAACCGGCTGTCGACCCCGAGCCCGACGATCGTCGACGTCAGGACCGTGGTGGTGAGTTCCTGGATGCCGAACTGGCGGGCGGTGGAGTGCTGCAGTCCGAAAACGATCGCCATGCCGCCGATCAGGAACAGCTTTGTGTTGTCGACGTAGCGGCACACACCGGTGCCCGCCATCGCCGACAAAATGCTCAACAGCACCACTTCGATGCTCAACGCCGTGGTGATCCAGTGCCGGGTCCGTTCCCCGAAGTACCGCATCAGCCTGCCACCGAGGATGGTGCCGGCGACGAAGGTGGGGAATGCTACGACGACGGCGGTCAGGTCGACGGTGGATCGCGGCGCGAACCAGAAGCCCAGGAAGATCACGTTGCCCGTCATGTTGGCCACGAACACATGCCCAAGCTTCAGGATGGCGATGGCGTCAGCCAACCCGGTGGCGAACGTCAGGAGCAGCAGCGCCGTGACGGTCGACCGGTAGGACACCGGGGAGATGACGGCCATGGCGAACGGGCCTACAGCTGCGGCGTCACGTCCAGCGAGGTGATGGTGGTCATCCTGGTCACCAACCAGCGGTCGCCCTCGCGCTTCATCGACATCCGGTACGACAGGTACTGCAGCGACGGGATGTTCTTCTTCAGCGGGGTGGTGGCGGTGGTGTTCGTGTAGACGATCACGCTGGCGTTCGGGCCTTCGAGGGATTCCACCGCCACGCCGGTGACCTCGGTGGAGTTGGTGATCTTCAGCTGTTTGTTGGGCCCGACGACCTTCTCCTCGACGAACTTCCGGTACTGAGCGCCGAAGTCGCCGGTGAGGTATCGGCCCGCGCGGTCAGCGAGGGTGTCCATGTTCTCCGGCGTGTAGCTCCACAGCGTGGTGATCGCATTGGCCGCGGCCCGGGCCACCTTCACCTTGACTTCGATGGTGGCCCGCTCGGCGAGGTAGGGCTGCACCACCGCGGCCGCGAAGGCCGCGGACCCGACGAACAACGCCGCCACCAGCGCGACGACGACGGCAGCCAGTCGCCCGGGCTTGCGCTTCTTCTTCGGCTTGGCCGGTTTGGCCGGCTTGGCCGCCTTTGCCCGCTTGGCCCGCCTGGTCCGCTTGGCCGGCTTGGCTGCCGCGCCTGCCTCGCCGGCCTCGCCTGCCGCGCCGGCCTCGCCGGCCTCGGTGTCGCCTGCGTCGGCGTCGGCCGCCTCGTCGCCACCAGCGGCGTCGTCCTCTTCCGGCGAATCACCTTCTGCCGCTTCGGTTTCCGCCGCCGGGGCCGCCGCCTCGACGGTCTCGGAGTCGGTCAGATCACCTGCTGCAGGTTGCTGATCTTCCACTGATTCCCTTCCTGCGTAGCGGTCGCCGACCAACGGTTGGTGTTCTCGAAGACCTGTTTCCCGTCCGGTGACTTGGAGGTGACGTCGGTGGCTACCAACACGGTCACGCTGCCGTCGTCGTTCCAGCGTTCCACGCCGGCTTCTAACACCGTCCCGGTCGAACGCTCCGCGCGGGCGACCTGGAACAGGATTTCGTTGGCCTTGTCCGTGTACTGCTTGGCGAAGTCGCCCGTCGCCTGGGCCAGCACCCGGTCGATGTACTCGTTGGCATGGAACGGATCGATGGAGGTGAAGCCGGTCATGAACCACTTGACGTAGTTGACCGCCTGGACCTCCCGCTCCGCGACATGCTCACGGGATTGATGGTCGACAAGCACGAAGGTGGACAACGCGATCGCCGCCACCATCACCACCGGGGCGATCGAGGAAACCAGCGGCAGTGCCCACCGTCTCGGCGGGATGGACTGCGGGACGAGCAGCGACTCCTCGCCGGGTTCGAACTTGCGCCGCGGGCTCATTTGCCCTCCCCGGCAGGCTTCGGCTTGGCCAGCACGGTGAGGTCGTCGACCAGCCAATGGCCTTCGTCGCTCTTGAGGAACTTCACTCGGACGCTGGCGGTGATGTATCGGGTGTCCGGTCCCTCGCCGCGGCGCCCCTGCAGGAACAGCAGCATCGTCGCGCTGTTCGGAGTGGCCTCCAGCACCGAGTTGGTGGAGCCCCAGTACTCGTTGATGACGGGATGGCCCTTCTGGACCACCTCCTGCTGAGCGGCCAGGTTCTTGCGATACCTGTCGGTGGTCAGATTGAGGGCGCGGGCGAAATCGTCCTTCAGATTCTTCGGGTCGTACGTCAGCATCTGGGCGACGATCTTGGGGCCCTGCGTAGAGATCTCGGCGCGGGTCCGGTCGGTGGCCTGCGCCCGGGCGTAGACGACGCCGTAGCCCACGCCGGCACCGCCCAGGCACAGCAGCGCCGCCACAGCCAGGGCCACCGCCGTCCACTTCCGCACCTTCTCGGCGCGCTCGTGGGGGACGACCCGCAGCACCTCGGTGCGCAGCAGCATGTCGGCGAAGGTGCGGCGCTGCGAATCCCAGAGCGGCCAGAACCAGCCCACCAGCAGCGCCGCGGTGTCGATCAGGTGCGCCAGGTCGCGCAACAGCAGCCACCACGGGCTGGTTTCCTTACCGTCGCGCCGGGCCACGGCGATGCCGAATTGTGCGCGTCCCAAACTCCAGCCGGTGACCGTCGGCAGGAGCAGTCGGTTGACCAGCACCGCCAGGATCACCAGCGCGCACACCACCATGCACACCCACCACCACACGCGGTAGGGCGGCAGCGCGAGCGAAACCAGAGCCATCGTGGTCGCTACGGCCAGGCCGGCAAGCACGTCGACGGAGAACGCCGCGACGCGCACATGCCAAGGCGCCAAGGCCTTCTCGGGTAAGTCCTGGGTGGCGGTCCGGGTGTCTTCGGCCACCACCGTCACTTCGTCACCTGGTCGAGCTTGGAGATCTTGTAGGTCCCTTCGGTCGGGGCCATTCGGACCCGCAGCCGGTAACCGGTCTCCTGGTTCTGCTGCTGGTCGTTGGAGACGCTGATGCGCAGGGCGATGAGTACGTCGACCGAGCCGTCGGGATTGTTGCGCTCGACGGCCGCGCGCATGTCGGACACCTTCAGATGCACGTTGGCTGCCTGGTAGGCCTGCACCAGCATGCTGCTGTAGAGCAGCGCCTGGGTGCGGTACTGGTCGGTGCCGCAGTCGACGATCTTCTGCTCACTGGCCGCCATGCTGCTGATGTCCGGCGCCTGGGTGGCGGCGACGCAGTCCTTGGCCACGGCTAGCGCTGCCGCGTCGTTGTGCTGCAAGGCCGCAATGTCCCGGTGCGCACGCAGCGCGTAGTAGCCGCCAAAACCGATGCAGCCGGAGAGGATCACCAGGATGGCCGCGACGCCGATCAGCCACGCCCGGCCAAGCCGGGACTTACCCCGCTCGACGGCCGGGTCTCCCGCAGTTTCGGTTCCGGACGGTTCGGCCTCTGCGATGGCTTCCGCTTCGGTTCCGGCCTCGGGTTCTGTCGAATCCTCGGCCGAGACCGCGGTGTCGGTCGACTCGGCTCCGGCCTCGGATCCTTTCGAATCCTCGGCCGTCACCTGAGTGTCGGTCGGGTTGGCCTCAACTGCGGACTCGGTGGAATCCGTCGCCTCCGCCTTGGTGCCCAGCGAATCGTCCTTATTGATGGGGTTCAGCCGGCTGGTGCCAGCATCTCCTTCCATCCGTCGTCTCCTGTTTTCATCGAGTTTGCGACGGAGTATTTGACCCCGTCGGGCCCTACCAGCTCTCCACTCTGCGGACTGTAGACCGCGGAGGGGGGCCCGCCCGGAGTGTAGACGCAGGGGTTGGGCTGCTGTCCGTTGCACTGCACCGCACCGGTGCCGGGACGGGTCAGCGGGTCGCTGATCGGCGGCGGTGTGCCGCCCGGTGGGAGCCGGTCGGCCGGGGCCGGGTTCATCCCGTTGTTGACCGACGGCGCGGGTACCACCAGGCCCGGCTTGACCGGCTGATCACACCGCGCGGCGGGCGCCGGGCAGGTCAGCAGCTGGTTCGGGTCGCCGTACCAGGGGTTCGTACCCGCCGGCTCATACGGCTTGGTGCTACGGCACTCGCGCGGAGTCGCGGCCCGCTTGCCGGGCACGTCCACACACGGAATGTTGCGCGAACCACGCACGCTGTTGGACGGGGTGTCCATCGGGATCTTGCAGTACGTCCCGACCGGCAGCGGCTGCGTGCTGGTGTCGGCGAACGACCGCCACTGCTCGGCCGGGATGAAGCCGGTCAGGCAGGGGGGCGGCTGGTTGATCGCCAGCGCCAGGTCCAGGGCCGCCATGTTCGGGAACCGCGCGGCCACCGTCTGTGCGATCGATGCGCCCTGCGGCAGGAACACCAGGACCTGCTCGAGGCCCTTGTGGTAGCGCTTGAGCAGATCGAACACGACCTCGAGGTTCGCCAGCGTCTGCGGCAGCGAGTCACGGACATCGGTGAACACCTCGTTCACCTGGTCTGCCGTCGGAGCGGCCTGGGTCAGCACGCTGCGCAGGTGCTGGTCCTCCTGGGCGCTCTGGGCGGCCAACGTGTTCAGGTTGCGCGCCCAGCGCTCGATCGCGCTGCCCGAGTCGACCTGGCTCTGCAGGATCGGCCCGGAGTTCTGGATGATGTCGTTGACGTCGTTGATCTGGGTGTGGAAGTCGCCCACGATCGCCTGCGTCGCATCCACCAGCCGTTGCAGGGCCGGCCCGAGGCCACCGACCGCCAGCGCCGTCTCGTCGAGCAGCTTCGGAATCTTCTCCTTGGGCAACACCGCGAGGCCACGGTTGGCGGTGTCCAGCGCCGGCCCGATCTCGCTGGGCACGGTGCCCTTGGTGATGGTCTGACCGGACGCGAAGAACTTTCCTGGGTTACCCGTCGAGACCAGGTCCAGGTACTGCTCACCGACCGCCGACACCGAGTGCACGTTCGCGGTGGCGTCGATCGGGATCTTGTAGCGGCTGTCGATGCTCAGCGTCGCCTTCGCGCCCGCGGGAGTCGGCTCCACCTCGGTGACCTTGCCGATCGTGATACCGCGGTAGGTCACGTTGGCCGTCGGGTACAGACCACCGGAGGCCGGCAGGTTGGCGGTCAACTCATAGCGCCCGATGCCGACCAGAGTCGGAATCTGCAGGTAGTAGATGCCCAGCACGGACAGCGCGACCACTGTCAGCGTCAGGAACATCCACAGCTGGCGCTTGATGAAGGGTGTCAGCATTGGCCTCGCTCCGCCCTTTCCACCAACGGCCCGCCCGGTGCGTCGTTCGGGTTCGACGTGTAGCGAACGTCGGGGATCATCGTCTCCGGGTCACGCCCGAACGACTGCTCCAGGGCCCGCAGAGCTCCGGAGAATCCGGTACCGGTCAGCACCGCGTTGTCCATCGCGCTGTAGGTCACGTCGAGCGTGGCCGACACGTTCTGGTAGTCGCCGCGGAAGATCTTCGGCACCGCGTCGATGTCGAACGGCTGCGTCAGGATCAGCTTCAGCGCGCCGATCAGGTACGGCGAGCCACGGCCGAGTTCCCGCAGCGGGCACTGCAGCGACTGCAGGTCGGTGTGCAGGTTGCCGCGGGCTTCCGACAGGTACTGGTCAGCGGCACCGCTGAGCCGGCCCACCGAGTCGACCGCATTGATCAGCAGGTTCTTGGTGTCCGCGAAGTGCTTGATCAGCGGCGGGAAGTCGGTGAGCACCCGCTCGAGCACGTCGTTGCGGTTGCCCACGTAGCTCAGCAGCCGGTTCGTCGAGTCGATGGCATGGGTGATGTCGTCGCGCTGCTCGTTGAGCTGCCGGGTGAAGGTGTCCAGCCGGTTGAGGAAGCCCCGGATCTGGTCGCCCCGGCCGTGGAAGATCGCGTAGATCTCGTTCTGCAGCACTTCCAGGTTGGGGATACCGCCGCCGCGCAGGATCAGCGAGACGACCGCCAGGGTCTGCTCGATGTTGGGATAGGCCGACGAGTTCTTCAGCGGGATGGTGTCGCCGTTGCGCAGGAGTTCCTTCGACGGGTTCTCCGGCGCCAGCAACTCCACGTGCTGGGACCCCAGCAAGCTGGTCTGGCCGATCTTGAGGATGGCGTTCTTCGGGAGCTTGGTGTCCTTCTTCAGCCCCAGCGTCAGGGTCGCGATCCAGTTCTTCAGCTCGATCTTGCGGATCGAACCCACCTCGACGTCGGCGACCATCACCTTGCTGTTGCCGTTGATCGCCAGCGTGTCCGGCACCTGCGCGTAGACGGTGTAGGCGTCGCTCCCGCTGCCCGGCGCACCGGGGATGGCGACCTGCGAAATGCCTTTCCAGCCACAGGAACTCAGCATCAGGGTGGCCACCAGCAGCACCAGCACCTGCCAGGTGCCGCGGCGGATCCTGCCAAGCATCCCTATCACTGACCCCCTCCTACCTCAGCTGGCAGCGGTGCGCCGACCGCTGCGGCCGGTCCGGGCGCCGCCGGTGTGGGGGCGACCGGTCCGGGGATCACGTTCGGGCCCGGCGCCGGCGGCGGCACCGGTACCTGCGCCTGCAAGCCGACGGGCGGCAGCACCGGGTACTCGTCGTACGCGTTGGGTGGTCCCGGCGGTGTCTGCAGGGTGGACTGAACCGGCTGAATGTCGGGTCCACCCATCAGTTCGGCCAGCGACTCGGGGGTCATCAGGCCCGCCGTGATCGGGCCGACCTGCTGACCCTGCATACCCGGAGCCACGATCCAGCCGGGCTGGGTGTTCTTGTGCGACGTCGGGGTGTCCGGCACCCAGATACCCGGGACGGTCGTGTCCTTATATCCGTTCGGCGGCTGCAACCGCGGTTCGGAGTACGCGACGTGCTTGGGCAGGATCTCGGTCGTGTTGAACGTGTTCAACCCGAACGGGAAGTAGTTGAACTTGATCGCGTCCAGCACCGGCGCCAGGTACTGCGCGCACAGTTCGGCGGATTCCTGGTACCCCAGCCGGCTGCCCGCCTGCACCGAGCTGCAGATGAACTGCATCGGGTTGGCGAAGCTGGTGATCTCCGGCACGGCGACCACCGAACCGTGGGCCGGGTGGTAGATCTGGTTGACGTTGGCGGCGGCCGTGGGCAGCACGTGCAGCGCGGTCTCCAGCCCGTTCAGCGGCTCGGGCTGCAGCAAGGTGTTGGTCACCGTCGCCAGGTTGTTGACGTCGTGGGTCAGCACCTCGCGGTTCTTGTCCAGGAACGGCCGGACCGTGGTAAGCAGGCTGTCGAGCTGCCGCAGCGCGCTGGCCAGCGCCTGGTCCGAGCTGGCGAGCCGGCCCGTGACGTCGGCGAGGTTCTGGTTGAGCGCGACGAACTGCTTGTCGTCCTGGTGCAGCGCGTTGACGAACAGCGCCAGGCTCTTGACCACCGCGAAGAAGTCGCCGCGGCCCTCGTTGAGCGCTGTCAGCGCCCGGGACAGGCTGTCCAGCGTGGTGTTGAGCTGCTTGCCCTTGCCCTCCAGGCCGTTGGCGAAGGAGTTGATCACCTCACCGAACGGACCGGTCGGCTGCGCCTCGGTGGGACCGAGCTTCGAGATGATGTTGGTGATGCTGTTCCGCAGCTCGTCCCACTCGACCGGCACCTGAGTGCGCTCCATCGGGATGATCGCGTTGTTGGCCAGCACCGGGCCGCCCTTGTAGGGCGGCTCCAGCTGGATGGCACGCGATGCCACCAGGGTGGGGTTGAGGATCACCGCGGAGGCGTTGGCCGGAACCTTGTACTGGTTCTCGTAGTGGAAGGTGACCTTCATCTTGTCGCCGGCCGGCTCGATCTTGTCGATCAACCCGACCTTCATGCCCATGATCTGGACCTTGTCCCCCGCGTAGAGGGCGTTCGCGGCCGAGAAATAAGCGGTGACGTAGTTGTTGGTCAGCTTCTTGTAGAGCTGCCAGCCGACGAACGCGGCGACGAGAGCCAGCACCACGATCAGCGTTCCGACGATGACCGTGACCTTGGACATCCTCGGCAGCCGGATGTTGCGGACGTCAAAGATGGTGCTCAATTCTGGCTACCTCCCGCTGCGCCGCTACCGCCCGAACCGCCGGGGTTGATGAACGGTGCCGGTAACTGGTTCCCCGGCCCGGGCGGGGCCGGCGGACCCGGGGGCAGCCCCGGAGCGAATGTCGATGGTGGTGCCACCGGTCCAGCCGGTCCCAGTGGCTCGGTACGAGCACCCGGAGGAGCGTTGGGCGGCAACGGAACCGGCGTACCGGGAGCGTTGGGAGCCGGTTCGCCCGGCCGTCCGGCGATCGGGATGCCGGGTACGTCCTGCACCCCGTTCGGGTTGGGCGGCGACACCTGGACGTCCAGCGGAGCCGGGAAGCCCGGACCACCGAACGGACCGATGGCGGTGCCCGCGCAGGGCAACGGGTTGGCCGGGCTGGGGATGCCGTCCGCGGCCGGGGTGTACGAGCACGGCGAGCCGGGTGGCACGGCCGGACCCGGGTGCTCCGGGGTGCCTTCCAGCACCAGCGGTCCCGGCGGCGGTGCGCCGTTGGGGAACCGGGTGCCGTTGGGGTCGGGGAACCGGTAGGCCGGCAGTCCGGCGCTACGCCAGAAGTCCTCGGGGCTCAGACCGCGCTTCTTGAACGCGGCATCGATGAAGGGCTGGATGATCTGGCCCGGAACGAGGTTGTGGATGACGACCTTGAAGAACGGTCCGGACGCGATGGACTCGTTCAGCGACGGCAGGAACCCGCCGACCATCAGCAGGCCGTTCGCCAGGTCGTCTTTGCGCTCGACGAGCAGGTCGCTGACGGTACGCAGCTGCTCGAGCACGTGGTTGAGGTTGGGGTTGTCGTTGATGAAGCCCGATACCTGCTGGGAGAAGGCGGCGACGTTGCTCAGCAGCGCGTCGATGGCGCGGCCGCGCTCGTTGAATGCGGCCAGCAGCGTCTTTGCGTTGACCAGCAACCGGTCCACCTGCTGGCTGCGGTCACCGAGGACGCTGGCCACCTGGTTGGCCTGGGCCAGCAGGTGCTTGATCTCCTCGTCGCGCTTTCCGATGGTGTCGGAGAACTTGGCCACGCCGTCGAGGGCGGGGCTGAGCTGCGGGTAGGTCTGGTCGATGGTCTCCGACAGCACGTGCAGCGACTTCTTGACCGTGTCGATGTCCCAGCCGGTCGCCGCCTTGGTGACGTCGAGGAACGCGTCGTAGATCTGGTAGGGCGTGGTGCTCTGCCCCAGCGGCAACGTGCCGTTCGGACGTAGCGGCTGGTTGCCGCGGGCCTCGATCTCGAGAACCTTCTTGCCCAGCAGCGTGTCGGTGCGGATGTTCAGCCGGCTCTCGGTGCCGATGCTCTCGGTGCCGATGGAGAACTTCATCAGGATGTGGTCGCCGTCGATGCTGATGGCCTCGACCTTGCCGACATCCATGCCCGCGATGCGGACCTTGTCACCCTTGTTGATGCCACCGGTGTCGGTGAACTGCCCGTAGTAGCTGGGCTTGGCCATCAACATCGGCACACTGGTGAAGCTCTGACCCACCCCGATGACCAGGAGTGTCACCAGGATGCCCATCAGGCCGATCTTGAGGCGGTTGGGCGGTTCCAGCGTTCTCATTGCGGCGCGCACCTCCCGGTCGGCTGGTGGAAGAGGCGGACGGTGCGAACCGGCCCACCAGCCTGCAGACCGTTGATCCGGAGGCTGATGTCGCAGGAGTAGAAGTTCACGAAGTCGCCGTAGGAGCCGATGGCGCGCCCGATGGAGTTCAGCGCGCTGGGCACCTTGTGCAGGAAGTCGTTGAGCTGTTCACGCTGATCGATCAACGGCTGTTGGACGGTGTCGAGGTAGTTGATCGCCTTGTGCAGCAGCGCCCGGTCCTCGCTCAGCAGGTCGGCCACCGTGCCGGCGGCGTTGCTGATGTTCGCGGTCCCGCCGGCCAGGGAATCGCCGTGGTCCTTCAACCCGGTGATGAGCACCTCCAGGTTGTTGACTGTCTGGTCGAAGTCCTTGCGGTGCCGAACGGTGGTGTCCAGCACCTTGTTCAGGTTCGTCACCACTTCGCCGATCGCCTGGTCCCGCTCGCCCAACTGCGAGGTGACCTGCGCGGTCTGCTGCAGGATGTCGTTGATCGTGCCCCCCTGGCCCTGGAACACGGTGATCAGCGCAGACGCGATGGTGTTGACCTTGTCCGGGTTCAGCGCCCGGAAGATCGGCTTGAAACCACCGATCAGCGCATCGAGGTCAAGCGCCGGCGTGGTGCGTGCGAGCGGGATGAACCCGCCGGGCTGCATGACCTTGTCCTGGCCGTCGCCCTCACCGCGCTTGAGCTCGAGGTAGCGGTTGCCGATCAGGTCGAGATAGCGGATCGACGCGGTCGTCGATTGGTACAGCGGAATCGAGCGGTCGACGTTGAAGTTGACCCGCACCCGCTTGCCGCCGTCGACCAGCTGGACATCGCTGACCTTGCCGATCTCCACGCCGGAAGCGCGCACGAACTGGCCGGCCCGCAACCCGCTGATGTTGCTGAACTCGGCGGAGTAGGAGTTGGTCCGGTCGAATCGGATCTGACCGAACACGATGATGATCATGATGCTGAACATCAGCAGCACCAGAGCGAAGGCGCTGAGTTTGACGAGCGTACCGGTGATTTTCATGGGTTGATCGTGTTATCCCCTACCTGACGGCCCCAGACGTACTCGTTCACAAAGGGCGACCCGACCTCCAAGTGGTTATAAGGCGCAAGGCTGTTGCCGGTGTCCATCACCAGTTCCGGCGCCGGCCACAGTTGCCGCGTGATCTGCTGCCAGCAACCGGGCGCCCCGCCCGGTCCACCGTGGGCGTTCACCCGCGGCAGGTTCTCCGGGTAGGTGTAGGGGTTCGGCGCGCCGCCGATCACTCCGGCTGCCAGCCCGCCGACCTGCGAGAGCAGCAGGGGAACCAGCGACACCGGGTTCAGCATCAGGCCCAGGGCGGAGAGGATCTGGGTGTGGCTGTTCAGCGAGTAGCCGTTGCCGCCCAGGAACTGGTAGGCCTTGGGCTCGATGTCGTGGTAGTTGTGCAGCGTGCAGTACAGCTCCGGGCTGTAGGTGTCGAGTAGCTGGGCAGTGGGCACCAGGTCGGCGGCGCCGCGGGCCAGGTACGGACCGCCCCGCTCGAAGATGTCCGCGCCGGTGTTGCCGAATCCGGCCGCGGCCAGCAGCGCCTGGTCCAGGTCCTTCTGCTGGGCGTTGATGGTGCGGGCTGTCGGCACCGAGTTGTTCAGGAAGTCGATCAGATCCGGCGCCGCATCCGCGTAGACGTCGCCGAGCGCGGCCAGCTGCTGGATGTCCCGTCGGGCCTGCGGCATCTGCGGGTTGACGTCGTCGAGGATCGCGTTGCCGTTCACGATCGACTGGCCGAACCGGTCACCCAGTCCGGTCAGGGACTGCGCGGCGGCGCTGAGTGTCAGGTTCAGCTTGACCGGGTCGACCTTCTCCGAGATCGAGGTCAAAGTCTGGAACAGCGTGTTGATTTCGGTCGTCACGCCGGAGGCGTTGATGACGCTCTTGGGCCCCAGGTGTCCGCGGGAGGTGATGTTGCCCTTGTCATCCTTCGGGGTGGTCAGTGACACGTACTTGCCGCCGAACACCGTCGTCGCCTTGATCTGGGCGTCGACGTTCTCCGGCACCACGCCGTCGGAGCCGAGGTACTCCGGGTAGATCTCCAAGGTGAACTTTGCGGCCGGCCGACCGTCGCGGCTGATCTCCTGGATCTTGCCGACACGGCCGATCTGCACGCCGTTGTAGGTGACCTTCGAGCCCGGGTCCATGACCAGGCCGGCCCGGTCGCTGTACATGGTCAGTTCGGTCTTCTTCGTGAAATCACCGCGGAACTGCAGGTAGACCACCGAAAACACCAGCAACAGGACAACGAAGGAAGAGATGCCGATCAGCTTGTACGGCGGGTGCTTGACCTTGTTGACCTTTCCCGGACTCGTCATGGCGCTACACCGTCAATGCGAAGTTGGGGTTGACGCCGTAGAGCGCCAACGCGGCGGACAGGACGACGACCTGGACCGAGACCAGCGAGAACCGCATGGACCGGCCGACCGCCTCACCGACGCCGACGGGGCCGCCGCCGGCGTTGTAGCCGTAGTAGCAGTGGGTCACCATCACGATCGCCGCGATGATGATGGCCTCCAGAAACGACCAGAACACGTCGTCGGGTCTCAGGAAGGTCCGGAAGTAATGCTCGTAGGTGCCAGTGGACTGCCCGTACAGCGCCGTGGTGACGATCTGCGGTGACAGGAACGACATGATCATCGCCAGCGCATACAGCGGGATGATCACCACCAGGCCGGCCACGATGCGCGTGGAGGTCAGATACGACACCGACTTGATGCCCATCACCTCCAGGGCGTCGATCTCCTCGCTGATCCGCATCGCACCCAGCTCCGCGGTCGCTCCGGCGCCGACCGTGGCCGCCAGCGCGATCCCGGTGACCACCGGACCGGCGATACGCACGTTGATCAGCGCCGAGAAGAACCCGGTGAACGCCTCGACACCGATGTTGCCCAGGGAGGCGAACCCCTGGATGGCCACCAGCGAGCTACCGGACAGGGTGACGAAGCCGACGATCGCGGCCGTACCGCCGACCACAGCCATCGCGCCAGTGCCCATCCCGATCTGCGCGACCAGCCGCAGGGTCTCCTTGCGGTAGTAGTGCAGCGCGTGCGGAATCTGGCCCAGGCTGGTCAGAAAGAACCAGGCCAGCTGCCCGGTCTCGTCCAGCCCCCGGGTCACCGCCCCCGCATACCGGTTGACGTTGGCCGCCGCCTTCGGGAACCGCTGGCGGACTACTGCTGCTGTCGACATCGTTAGTGCCCCGTCCCGAATCGAACGCCGATCGTGGTCAAGATGACGTTCACCGCATACAGGGCCACCACGCACAACACCACGGTCTCGTTGACCGCCGTGCCCAGGCCCTTGGAGCCCCCGCGCACGGTCAACCCGCGGTAACACCCCACCAGACCTGCGATCAAGCCGAACGTCGCCGCCTTGATCATGGCGATGATGACCTCGGGCAGACCGGTGATCGTGGTCAGCGTCGCCAGATAAGCCCCACCGGAGACGTTCTGCAGGTACACCCCGAACAGGTAGCCACCGACCAGCCCCACCGTGATCACCAGGGCGTTGAGCAGCGTCGCGACCACGGTCGCGGCGATCACCCGGGGCACCACCAGGCGGTGGATCGGGTCGATGCCGAGGACCTCCATCGCGTCGATCTCTTCGCGGATGGTCCGCGCACCCAGGTCAGCGCAGATCGCCGTCGACCCGGCGCCGGCCACCACCAGCACCGTCGTCAACGGACCCAGCTGGGTGACCGCGCCGATCGCCGCGCCCGCACCCGAGAGGTCCGCGGCGCCGAACTGAGCCAGCAGCACATTGAGGGTGAAGATCAGCAACACCGTCAGCGGGATCGACACCATGATCGTCGGCAGCAACGCCACCCGCATGATGAACCAGCACTGCAGGATCAGCTCGCGCCACTGAAACGGCCGGCGGAACAAAGCCCTTCCGGTCAACACACACATCCGGAAGAACCCGCCGATCATCGTCAGCGGCGTCTGGAGCTGATCGCGCAGGTATCCGACCAGGTGCGGTCGAGTGGATGTCGTCACGATTGCCCCCTGAAAATGGGGCCGCTCGTGTCGCGGCGCCGCGGCGAATGGTGTCGCACGCCTCCTCCTTGCCCCGACCCTACGTGTGTGACCAACGGCTCCCTACCCGCAGGTAGTAACGGAGACCACAGGAATGTACCCGATGGCCGCTCAGGTGTGTATAGCAACTCGACAATTGACATCACGTCAGCACCCAGCAAACATGTCGACCTCGTCAGCTTTCCTCTCCGGTGGCAGATTTCGTTGTGGCAGAACGACTTCCGGAGTCGTCGCCGACACCGTAGCGCAAACGCAGTTCAGTCTTGAGCACCTTCCCGGCGGGGTTGCGCGGCAGGGCCTCGACGATCTCGAGCGCCTTGGGGTGCTTGTACCGCGCAAGCCGTTCGGTCAGGTACTCATCTAGCTCTTCGATGCGGAGGTGGCCTTCCGTTACAGCGGCGACCGCAACCGGAACCTCGCCCCATCGCGCGTCGACCCGGCCGATCACCGCGACCTCGACGATGCGCTCGTGTCCGGCCAGAACGTTCTCGACCTCGGCGCAGTAGATGTTCTCGCCGCCGGAGATGATCATGTCCTTCTTGCGGTCGACGACCCACACGTAGCCGTCGGCGTCCATCCGGACCAGGTCACCGGAATGGAACCAGCCGCCGGCGAACGCCTCCGCGGTGGCCTCCGGGTTGTTCCAGTACCCACTCATCAATGTCGGTGCGCGGTACACGATTTCGCCCACCTCGCCGACCGGCACGTCATTCATGTCGTCGTCGACGACCCGGGCGGCGACCGTCGGGATCACCCGGCCGACCGAGCCCCGCTTGCGGATGGCGTCGTCGCCGAGCAGCATGCACGTCACCGGCGACATCTCGGTCTGGCCGAACGCGGCCAGGATCTGGGTGCCCGGAAATATCTCGGACATCTTTCGCAGCAACACATCTGGCGCCGGCGCGGCACCCCAGGACATCACCCGCAACCGCAGGTCGCGCGGCCTTGCCTGCTGCTCCGCGCACACCGCCTGCCACTGTGCGGGGACCAGGAAGATGCCGGTGACCCTCTCGGCCTCCAGCACGTCGAGCAACTGCCCGGGCTCGAACGCACCGAGCGGGTAGATCACGGTCGGGAGGCCGAGCAGCATCCCGGAGAGGATGTTGCCGATGCCGGCGATGTGGAACAACGGGACGCCGATGAAGCCGACGTCGTTGTTGAGGTCGACACCGCTGGTGTACAGCATGGTCATGGTCTGACCGGTCAGGTTCGCGTGGGTCAGCACCGCGCCCTTGGGCCGCCCGGTGGTTCCCGACGTGTACATGATCAGCGCCGGAGAGTCGTTCGGGATGTCAACCGGGGCGGGCGCCTCGCCCGCCTCATTCATAAGGTCTTCATAGAAGACGACGCTGTCATCGGCGGTGTCCCCCGCCACCACCACCGTGTCCAGCAGTGGAGCGATGTTCCGGACGTCGGTCGCCACTGGCGCGAGGACCGCTTCGGTGACGACCACCCGGGCTCCGCTGTCCTCGACCAGGAACGCGATCTCAGCAGGGGTCAGCCGGAAGTTCAGCGGGACTGCGATCGCCCCCAACATGTTGGCGGCCAGCACCGACTCGACGAACTCGGGGCGGTTCAGCATCAACACCATGACCCGGTCGCCGGCGCTGACGCCGCGGCGGCTCAGTGCGCCGGCCAGCGCCGTCACCCGGCGCCGCAGCTCCGTCCACGTCAGCGTGCGGCCCAGGAACCTCAGCGCCGCCGCGTCCGGCTGCATCATCGCGTGCCGCTCGAGCTGGTTCACCCAGTTCTGGCGGCGAGCAAGATACGGCTGCTCGAGCGCTTCGGTTTGGGCCTGCGTCCGGTGGCCGGCCAGTTGGGCGGTCAAATATGCCTTCCCTTCACTCGCGCACCGCTTGCGTCAGGCTGATATTTGATAAAACATGTGTTGTCTGGGTCACACTAACGGCCGCTGAGGTCGCTAACAAGCCCTTAGCCACGACTTGAGCCAATACCGCAATGTCGCTGAAAGGCCTGGCAGGCCCCGTGAATGCACCGTTATCGGCCGTAGGGTCCGAGCCTCGGAGGCGCCGCCCGCTGCGCCGGGCGCAACTGTCCGACGAAGTCGCCGGGCACCTGCGGACCGCGATCATGTCGGGCACGCTGCGCCCGGGCACGTTCATCCGTCTCGACGAGACCGCCGCCCAGCTCGGAGTCAGCATCACGCCGGTGCGCGAGGCCCTGTTGAAGCTGCGTGGCGAGGGCATGGTGCAGCTGGAGCCGCATCGCGGTCACGTGGTGCTCCCGTTGACCCGCCAGGACATCGAGGACATCTTCTGGCTGCAATCCACCATCGCCCGGGAGCTGGCCGCGACCGCGACCGAACGCATCACCGAACGCGACATCGCCGAGCTGGAACGCATCAACGATCTGCTGGCAACGGCCGTCACCGGGGGTGACGCCGAGGCGATCGCCTCACTGGAGTTCTCTTTCCACCGGGTGTTCAACCAGGCCAGCGGTCGGATCAAGCTGGCCTGGTTCCTGCTCAACGCCGCCCGCTATATGCCCGCGCAGCTGTACGCCGCCGACCCGCTGTGGGGCGAATCCACCGTGGACAACCACCGCCGGTTGATCGCCGCGTTGCGCGACCGCGACGCGGTCACCGTCATCGAGCACACGGTCTGGCAGTTCACCGACGCCGCCCGCCGCCTCACCGACACACTGGACCGGACGGGGATCTTCGGCTCTTAGCCGGCCAGTTGCTCGGCGCGCTGCTTGACGTTGGCGGCCAGTTGGTCGAGGACGTTGCCGAGCAACATCTTCACCATCGGCGGGGGCACCGGCATGCTGGGCTCGACGTCGATGTCGACGGTCAGCAGGCTGTTGGCGCCGGTGGCCACCACGCTGAAGAGCTGCTCCTGCTTGGTGAACAGGTCTCCCTGCTGCATCACGGTCTGAATCTGGTTCTCACCCGGGTAATACACGGCGTGGATGTAGACGCCTTCGAAACCATTGACATTGGTGTCGAGGCGCACCTGGCTGGGGCGGCCGTCGTCGTAGCGGGCGAGGATCCAGGCGCCTTTGACGCCTTCATTCCATTCCGGGTACCGCTCGATGTCGGAAACGATGCCCATGATGGAGCCGGCCTCGGCATCGACCTCGACTGTCTTGCTCATAACTGCCATTGGCGAAGCATACGTGCGCCTGGCCGGGCTCAATTCACTACGGCGCTCGACAACAACGACCGGATCGAGTCGGGAATCGGCACCGGTCGGCGGCTGCCGCGGTCGACGTAGACATGCACCCAGTGGCCCAGCGCGGCGATCGGCCGGGGCGAGTCATCGGACGGATCCGCCCTGAAGACGCCCAGTCGATAGGTGACGCTGCTGCGGCCGAGCCGGGTCACGGCCAGACCCACGGCGAGCCGCTCCGGGAAGGCCAGCTCGGCGAAATAACGGCAGCCCGACTCCGCGACGATGCCCAGCTCGGGAATGGTGAGCGGATCGACGCCGGCCGCGGTGGCGATCCAGGCGTTGATCGCGGTGTCGAACAGCTGGTAATAGACCGCGTTGTTGAGGTGGCCGAACATGTCGTTGTCGGCCCAGCGAGTGAGCACCGGCCACAGCACCGGGAAGTCCGCGCTGGTCAGGCCGTCCGGGGCGGCTGGCATTGAGCTCATGGTTGTATTCCAACATGATTCACATCCGCGGCGCGGTGCTGGAGCGCATCGGTGCGCCACGCCCGTTCGCGCGGTCCCGGCCGATCAGTATCGCCGACCTGGAGCTGCAGGACCCCGGTCCCGGCGAAGTATTGGTGCGTATCGAGGCGGCCGGGCTGTGCCATTCGGATCTGTCGGTGGTCGACGGTAATCGGGTGCGGCCGGTGCCGATGCTGCTGGGCCATGAAGCGGCGGGCATCGTCGAAGCGCTCGGTGACGAGGTGGACGACCTCGCCATCGGGCAGCGGGTGGTGTTGGTGTTCCTGCCGCGCTGCGGCCACTGCGCCGCGTGCGCGACCGACGGCCTGACGCCGTGCCAGCCGGGCAGCGCTGCCAACAACGCGGGAACGCTGCTCGGTGGCGGCATTCGCCTGAGCCGGGAAGGCAGCCCCGTTCACCACCACCTCGGCGTTTCCGGGTTCGCCACACATGCGGTGGTCAATCGGGCCAGTGCCGTTGCCGTACCCGACGATGTGCCACCCGAGGTGGCCGCCCTGCTCGGGTGTGCGGTGCTGACCGGAGGCGGTGCCGTGCTCAACGTCGGCGACCCACGACCCGGCCAGACCGTTGCCGTCGTCGGACTCGGCGGCGTCGGCATGGCTGCCGTGATCACCGCGCTGACCTATCCCGCGGTCCGCGTGATCGGCGTCGATCAGCTGCCCGAAAAGCTGCGCGCCGCAGAGGCTTTGGGCGCGCACGAGACGTACACGCCGGACCGGGCCGCGGGCGTCAAGGCGGATGTGGTGGTGGAAGCCGTCGGTCATCCCCTCGCGCTGGAGACCTCGATCGCGCTGACCGCCCCGGGCGGGCGCACCGTCACCGTCGGGCTGCCCCGGCCGGACGCTCGAATAAGCCTGTCGCCGTTGGGTTTTGTCGCCGAGGGCCGCTCGCTGATCGGCAGTTATCTCGGGTCGGCGGTGCCCAGCCGCGACATTCCCCGGTTCGTGGCGCTGTGGCAGTCCGGCCGGTTGCCGGTCGAGTCGCTGGTGTCGTCGACGATCGGGTTGGGCGACATCAACGAGGCGATGGACCACCTGGCCGACGGCATCGCGGTGCGGCAGTTGATCAGATTCTGAACGCCGCCGTCAGCGCGGCGCCTTGCAGCGCGAACAACCGCTGGGACTGAGTCCATTCCGGCAGCAGCGAGTCGAATCCGTGGCATGCGCCGGAGAACACGTGCAGCTCGGCCGGCACCCCGGCGCGGTGCAGCCGCTGCGCGTACTCCACCGCCTCGTCGCGGAACGGATCGACCTCCGCGCAGGTGATCAGGGCCGGCGGCAGGCCCGCCAGGTTCTCCCGCCGGGCGGGCGCGGCCGCGGGTGACGGCTGCTGCCCGGCCAGGTAGTGCTGCCACATGAGATCAGCCCCTTCGCCGTCGAACGCGGGCGTAGCGCGAAATTCGGTCCTCGAAGAGGTGGGGCGGTCGTCTAGCACCGGCTGGTGCAGCAGTTGGAACACCAGCGGCGGCAGTTCGCGGTCGGCGGCGCCGTGTGCCAGGCCGGCGGCCAGCGCACCGCCGGCGCTGCTGCCCGCCACTGCCACCCGGCCCGGGTCGATACCCAGCTCAGACGCGTTGCCGTGCAACCACTTCAGCACTTTCTCCGCGTCGTACCGCGCTGCCGGCCAGGGGTGCTCCGGCGCCAGGCGATAGTCGACCGACACCACCACACATCCGGCGCGGCGCGCCAGTTCCAGACACTGCCGGTGGTCGGTGTCGAGGTTGCCGAGTGCGAAACCGCCTGCGTGGCAATAGACGACCGCGGGTGCCGGCACCGTGCCGCCGCGATAGATGCGCACCGGCACACCCTCGGCGGCCGCGTGGTCGATGGACACCCCGGTTGTGTCGCTGCGCGCCTCGGAGCGACGCTGGTTCATCGAGTCCCGGATCAGCGGGATCGCTTCGGCGGTGAACACCGTTCGGTTGACCGCGACGGCGCGCAGTTCGGGGTCGAGAAGGTCACTGAAGCTCAACGGATCTGCAGGCATTGCCCACCGTCCACGACGAGTTCGGATCCGGTGATGAACGATGCCTGCTCGGAGACCAGAAACGCGACGGCGTCCGCGATTTCGGCGGGCCGGCCCAGCCGGCCGAACATCGCCACCGCTGCCAGTCGCTGCTGGATGCTGTCGTCGAGCATCGGGGTGGCGATCGGCCCGGGGAATACCGCGTTGACGCGGATCCCGGCCGGCGCGAGTTCGGCCGCCGCGGTCTGGGTCAGACCGCGTAAGGCCCATTTCGCCGACCCGTAGGCGCAGTGCTGCGGGAAGGGCCGGATCGCTCCGGTGCTGCAGATGTTGACGATCGCGGCGTTGTCGGCCGCTTGCAGGTGTTGCAGCGCGGCACGCATACCCAGGAAGGCGCCCAGACAGTTGACCCGCCAGGAGTTTTCGAAGTCCGCGACCGTCTCGTCGGCGAGCGACGCCCGGTGCAGCACTCCGGCGTTGTTCACCAGGGTGGACAGCCCCCCGAATCGCTGGACGGTGGTGGAGACGGCCGCGTCCCAGTGTTCGGGATTCGTCACGTCCATGGGTATCGGCAATACACCCGATTCGCTTGTCGCAGAATCGAGTTCGCCGCTTCGCACGTCGCACGCGGCAACCTGGTAACCCGTGCCGAGCAGCCTGTGCACGATCGCCCGGCCCTGTCCACCGGCGGCGCCGGTGACCAACGCGATCTTCATATCTTTGTCTCCGCAGTCGCCTCGCGCAGGTGTTCGGCGGCACCGCGGCGCAGCGTCTGCGATTCGGATGCCAGGGTGATCATCCGAAAACCGAGCTGCGCCATCCGCTTTCCGGTCACACCGTCGCCGGCATGAATGCCGGTGACCAGTCCCGCGGCGGTGGCGGTGTGATGGATGCGGCCGATCGCCTCGAGGACCCGGTCATTGCGGGTCGCGCCGACCACATCGGCGCCCATCGAGATCGCCAGATCGGCCGGCCCGACATAGATTCCGGTCAGCCCGTCGACCGCGCAGATGTCCTCGATGCCGGAAACCGCCGCGGCTGTCTCGATCATGGCGAAGACGCCGGCCCTGGCCGCCAGCGCGGCGGGGTCGTGCCCGAGGCTCGCTCGCAGCGGGCCGTAGCTGCGAACGCCCGCGGGCGGGTACCGGGTGGCAGCCACCGCCGCGGCGGCCTGGTCAGCCGATTCGATCATGGCGATGATGACGGCGTCGGCACCGGCGTCGAGCACCCGCCCGATCGGCGCCGGGTCGGCGTTGGGCACCCGGACGGCGGTGGCGATCGGAACATGTTCCAGGCGCCGCAGCATGGCGGCGATACCGGCGTCGTCGAGATAGCCGTGCTGAGCGTCGAATCCGACGTAGTCGTAGCCGGCCCGGGCAAACTCCTCGGGCCCGATCAGGGTCGGAGCGGTGACCCAGCCGCCCCAGCGGGGCCTGTCGAGATCTTGCCGAAAGACGCTCATCCGGCGATCGCGATCTTCACGCGCTGCGGGTCCGGCCGGCAGGCCAGCTCGAAGGCTGCCTGAACGTCGTCGATCGCGAAGGTGTGCGTCAGGTACGTGGCGAGCAGGTTGGGGTGTTCGGCGGCGAACTTTCCGGCCAGGTCCAACATGCGCCGCCGGTCCAGTGTGACACCGGATTTCAGGGTCAGGTTCTTGCGCAGCATGGCGCGCATGTTGATCGGGTAGGCGTCGTCGTCGGCGACGCCGAAGTAGAGCACGGTGCCCCCGGGGGCGGCCGCGTCGATCGCGTGCCCCAGGGTGGCCACCTGATGACCGACGGCCTCGATGACCACGTCCGCCCGGTCCCCGGCTGCGAGTTGACTGACCCATCTGTCACTGGTGGCACGCATCGGATCGTCGACACCGAATGTGGGCGCGAGGTTTTCGCGATCGACGGGGTCGATGCCGGTGATTCGTCGCGCCCCGGCGGCTTTGGCGACGTAGGAGAACAACAGGCCGATCGACCCCTGGCCGATGATCGCCACGTGCCGGCCGGCCAGATCCGGCAACTGCTCGCACGCATACAGCACGCACGCCAACGGCTGCAGGCCGACCGCCTGCGCCGGGCTCAGTGCCGGATCGTAGGGCGCCAGGCCGTCACCGTCGCTCACCACGCGCTCCATCATGCCGTCGAATCCGGACGCCCAGCCGACCACCAGATCGCCGGGCCGGTGGTCGGGGTGCCTGCTGGCAAGGACTTCACCGGCCACCTCGTGAATCGGGAAGCCGTCCTTCTCCGCGGCGCTGCGGCCGTCGTCACCGGACAGGGGGCCCTTCGCGCCGCGGAATCCGGGCAGATCGCTGCCACACACCCCCGCGGCCTGAAACCGCAGCAGCACTTGGCGATCCGTGAGATGCTCGGCCGACTTGTCCGGTATCGAGGTGCGCTCGAACTCGTACGGCGCGACGATCCGGTAGGACCACACCTCAGACCTCCACCGGAATCTTGTTCCAGCCCCACTGGAAGCTGGATGGCAGCCGGGTGGCCCGGTCGCCGTCGATCGCGAATTCGGGCACCCGTCGCAACCATTCTTCCAGCAGCACAGCAACTTCCAGTCGCGCCAGATGATAGCCGAGGCAGAAATGCTGGCCCCGGCCGAATGCCAGCGACCGTTTGATCGGGCGGTCCCAGATGAACTCGTCGGGTTCGGGATACTCGCGTTCGTCGCGGTTCGCCGACGCCAGCAGCGTGATCACCCGCTGTCCGGGCTCGATCGTCTTGCCGTGCATGGTGAAGGGCTTGCGTGCCGTCCGGGCGAACCACTGCGCCGGCGCGCAGTAGCGGATCATCTCTTCCCGCGCGAGCGGCACAGTGGCGGCTGGGTCGGCGCGTACCGCTTGCATCTGTTCGGGCCGTCGGCTGAGCTCCCACAGCCCGTGCGCCACGATCTTCGGCACCGTTTCGGTGCCGCCGATGAAGATGCACAGCATCTGGGTGGCCACCTCGACGTCGGTGAGCGCGCTGCCGTCGGGCAGGTGATAGCCAAGTAGTCCGTCGACCACCGGCAGGTCGCCGGCTTCGCCGTCGCGGCGACGTTGCACCACCGGCACCAGGAATTGCAGATAGTTCGGCCTGGACTCGGCGGTGTCGACACCCTCGCCGGGCTCGGCCAGGCTGCCGGCGTTGACCGCCGCCAACACCTGGGGCGCGAGATCCGTTGACAGTCCCAACAGTTCGCACACCATCGAGGCCGCCACGATGCCACCGTAGTCCTGGGTGAGGTCGAAAGACCCCCGCGCCAACAGCAGGTCGAGTCGTTCGTTGGCCAGTTCGCGGATTCGTGACTGCAGTGCCGTGACGGACCTGGGCCGCAGCGGCTGGGAGTGTGCGCGGCGGATCTCACCGTAGAGGTCCGTGTCGAACACCGCATGGAACGGCAGCGGATGCAACGGCGGGTCGGCGACCGGGCCGTTATTGTGCTGCGCCAGAACCGATGCCGGCGGCAGAGTTCCCTCCGAGGCGACGAAGGTGCCGTCGCTGACTTCCAGTATCTGCCAGATGTCTTCGAATCTCGAGACGGCGAAGGTATCCCACTGCGGCATGTAGTACACCGGGTACTCATCGCGCAGGATGCGGTAGTAGGGAAGCGGATTCGCCATCACGTCCGCGTCGAAGGGATCGTAGGAGAAGTCCCGCGTCACTGCAGTGGCGACGGCGGTAGAGCCTGCAGAATGGAGTCTTCCCAGCCGTCGCGCAGCGCCGGCGCGACGCTCATCCAGGTGACGATTTCCGCGGGCGGGCTGTCCTTCCACGACGGATAGTGATTCGCGAAGCACTCCCAGCCGCCTTCGAGTGCCCAATAGTGGATGACCTCGTTGAAGCGGAAGGTGGTGGTGAAGGACCCGAGCCAGTGTTTACCGGTGCGCTCCGACCAGGGCACGTAGAGCCGTTCCAGCTCGCGGATGTAGTCGTCCTGCCGACCTGGCTTGGTTTGCATGATCTCCTGAATCACCAGGGAGGCATTGAAATTGGCGTCGCGCAGCGCGGCCAGGCTCCTGTTGCTCGGACCGGCGTACATGATGCGGCCCTCTCCCGAGGCGCCCATGTCGGCCAGGTAGGCCGACCATTTCCCGGCCGCCGCCTCGTGGCTGCCGCCGCGCGCCTGCGCGGCGCCGATCCGGGCGTAGTCCGCGAACGCGTCGATCTCCCAGATGATCGTGACCTGCGGCCAATGGCCGTTGTAGGGAGTGGTTTCCCAGATCGAGTACAGCCGGGCGCCGAGTTCTTCCATCATCGGCTGATAGGTGTCGACGAAGATCTCGGTGAAATCGTCGCTGCGTCCCGATCCCAGATCGATCGTCTCGTGCAGGTAGAGCAACGCGTGACGGTGGTACTTCTTCATGCTGTCCGGCTAGCCCAGCCAGGCCGAGTCGGTAATCAGAGTCTCAGTGGAATCTATTGTCTCGTAATGCATTCCAGCGGCACGCAACGCTTGGGCTTTGAACGCGCGGGCCGCGGCACTCAGCGTGTAGTGGGTCCTGGTCAGGCCGCGGTCGGCGCCGAGCGGCCAGCCCTCGCCCCACAGCGCGACTTCGGTCAACCGGCCCGCCACCGCCTTGCGCACCAGCGCGCGAACCCGGTCGTCGGCCACGAACGCCTCGACGCTGACGGCCAGACCCTGACTCATCGGGCCGGACATGTCCAGACCTGCGGCCGCGTCCACGACCTGCGCCCCCAGCACGCGCAACGGGCGGGTATCGCAGCCGCGCGGCAACAGCACGTTCACCTGCCAGCCGGCCATCACCCGGTCATACAGCCAGCCACCGGCGGTGTGGACGACGTCGCCGGTGCCGACGGCGATCACGTCGAGGCGGTGACGCATGATCTCCGGGTTGGCCCTGCGGGCCGTGCCCCTGCCCGGATGAATGTCGAACGTTGGAGTAACCATCGATCCGTTCCTCTTGCCACACCCCCGGAGCGTGGCTCGTCGCGGTTGCCATGGGCCGTCACCAGCGTGACACTTTAGCTCAGTTTTGTAAAGCTCCCCGGTGCGTTCAAGACTGTCGGCGGGCGTCGAGTTCCGCCCGGACCTCGTCGGTGTGCTGGCCGAGTTGAGGCGCCACGGAACGCGGTGAGCTGGGCGTTCCGTGAAAATCGGCGGGTGTGGCCACCATCGGCACGATCGCTTCGCCGTCCGGCACATCGACGATTCCGCCCGCCGCGTGGAATTGCTCGTCGGCGACGACGTCCTCGAGTGTGTTGATCGGGGACCAGAAGAAATCCGGCTCGGCGGCGAACAGGTCCGCCCATTCGTCGAGCGAACGGGTCGCGAAGATCTCGTCGAGCGCGGCGATCAGTTGCACCGCGTTGGCCGCGCGGCCGCGGGCATCGGCATAGCGCGGATCGGTCAGCCACTCGGTACGGCCTACTACCCGGCACAGGGCCGGCCAGTGCCGGTTCACTTCCAGTCCGACGATCCAGAACCGGCGCCCGTCGCCGGCGGCGTAGTTGTTCATGCACGGGTTGGCCATGGTGGCGCGCTGGCCGATCGCGATCGGCTGGCCGGTGAGCAGGTAGGTGTTCAGGTCGAAGCTCACGGTGTAGGCGCCCTGGCGGTACAGCGAGGTCGACACCAGCTGCCCCGCGCCGGTGCGTTCGCGGGCCAGTAAAGCCGCACAGACCGCCCCGGCCAGGGTCATGCCTGCCGAGTGATCCCCCATGCCGCCGCGCTGGAACGGCGGTGTGTCGCCGGGCCGGGTCAACAGGTGGGCGATGCCGCCCCGGGACCAGAACGCCGCGACGTCGTAGGCGGCGCGGTCGGCATCCGGCCCGGATTCGCCGTAGCCGGTGATCAGACCGTAGACCAGGCGGGGGTGATCGGCGGCCAGCGTCTCGTAGTCGAGACCCAGCCGCCGCAACGCCCCGGGCCGCACGTTGGTGATGAAAACATCTGCGTCCGAGAGCAATTCGAGCGCGATCTGCCGGTCTTCGGCAGTGGTGAGGTCCAGCACGACGCTGCGTTTGGACCGGTTGTCCATCTCGAACGGCGGGTTCACGCCGAGGTCGCAGCCCAGCATCCGGCCGAACATCCGTCCGGGGTCACCGGTCGGCGGCTCGATCTTGATCACGTCGGCGCCCCAGTCGGCAAGGATTGCGGCCGCCGCCGGACCGGCCACCCAGACGCCGAGTTCGACGACTTTGACGCCCTCCATCGGTCCCGCCATCGCGGTCAGCCTAGCTTCATCACCAACTGGCCGAGGCTCAGGATGCCCGAATTTGCGGTCCCGATGTTGAACAAGCCCGAGTTGAAGCCGCTCAGCACGCCAGCGGGGAAGGGGCCCACCGCGCCGCTGACAGCGGTGTTGAAGAAGCCCGAGCTGACGCCGGAGGACTGCAGCGCCGCAACGATCGTGTTGAAGAAGCCGGAGACTCCGTGGCCGTCGCTGCCGCCGTTGTTTCCAAACCCCGAGATCCCGGCACCGGTGTTGCCGAACCCCGAATTGTCGACCGCGCCGATGCCGACGTCGCCGGCGTCGGTGGCGAAGCCGAAGCCGGTGTTCACGTTGCCCGCGTTGCCGAAGCCGGTGTTGACGTGGCCCGAGTTGCCGAAGCCCGTGTTCGTCTCGCCTGAGTTCCACAGGCCGGTGTTGAGGTTGTTCCCGTTCCAGCCACCGGTGTTGATCGAGCCGGCGTTCCCCCAGCCGGTGTTGAGCAGGCCCGAGTTCCAGAAGCCGACGTTGCCGGCGCCGGAGTTGCCGAAGCCGAGGCTGCCGGTGCCGGAGTTCCCGAAGCCAAAGCTGTTGATGTGTCCCGGGAAAACGGTATTGATGCCCGAGCTGAAGACGCCGACGTTGCCGCTGCCGGAGTTGAAGAAGCCGATGTTGTGGTCGCCCGAATTGAACAAGCCGATGTTGCCGTTGCCGAAGTTGAACACCCCGGCGAGATCGATGCCCACCCTGCCGTTGCCGGTCAGCCCGATCCCGATGTTTCCGTTGCCGGTGTTACCGAAACCGAAGTTTCCGATCCCGGTGTTTCCGGCCCCGACGTTTGAGGTGCCGGTGTTCCCGCCGCCGATATTTCCGGTGCCCAGGTTGCCGAGGCCGATGTTGTTGCTCCCGGTGTTGCCCATTCCCACGTTGTTGTTGCCGGCCGTTGTCTGGAAGGTGTAGAGGTTGGGGTTGGACAAATCGGTCGGGCCGCCGTTGCCGAAGCCGATGTTCCCATTGCCGAAATTGCCGAAGCCGAAGTTGCTGTTGCCGTTGTTTCCGGCGCCGACATTGAAATTGCCGTTGTTTCCGCCGCCGACGTTGTAGTTGCCCGATTGCGGGGGCACCAACTCGCTGTTGTCGGTGCCGCTGTTGCCGATGCCGATGTTTCCGGTGCCGGTGTTGCCGTGTCCGATGTTCGCGTTGCCCTTGTTGCCGATGCCCAAGCTGGGCAGGTTCTGCAGAAGCTGCTGCAGGTCAGCGGGCAACTGCGCCGCCGCGGCCGCCGCCCCGGCGTAGTAGCCCGTCATCGCTTCGACGTCCGCGGCCCACATCTGCTCGTAGAGCCCCTCGGCGGCCATGATTGCCGGCGCGTTGAGCCCGAGCCAATTGGACCGGATGAGCTGGACAAAGGCATTGCGATTGGCCGCCACCGCCAGAGGGTGGATCGTCGCCGCGCGGGCGGCCTCGAAAACGCCGGCCACCGATCGCGCCTGTGCGGCGGCCCCGGCCGCCTGGGCGCAGGCCATGGTCAGGAACTCCGAATACGGTGCGGCCGCGGCCGCCATCGCCGCCGACGCCGCTCCCTGCCACCAGGCGCCGGTCAGGTCGGTGGTCACCGCCGAGAAGGACGACGCTGCCGTCCCCAACTCCGATGCCAGCCCTTCCCAGGCGGCCGCCGCACTCAGCATCGGCGCCGAGCCCGCACCGCTGAACATCAGCAGAGAATTGATCTCCGGCGGAAAGGTAACGAAGTTTGCCACGATTGACCCCCTGTCAGGCGGAACTCTCGAGTACCCGCAGAGCACGCTACGCCTACGCCAGCGTCAATATTTACTTTCCCCCGGATTGCCGGGCGGGCGTAGAGATCGGTGAGTCTGACGCCGATGGCGTCTTCGACCTGGCCATCGCCGTACCCTCGGAGAATGAGTCTCACAGCCGGCCGCGGCCCACTCAGCAGTCATCCCGCCGGCCGGTTCACTCCCCCGATAGCAGACAGCGTCGTCTACATCGAGCCGCACCCGCGCCGGATTCAGGCCACACACCACGGCCGCACCGTCATCGACACCGAGATGGCCCTCATGGTGCACCGGCGCAACCACCCACTCAGCTACGTCTTCCCAGAGGACGTAATCACCGGGCTACCAACCGAACCCGAGCCGGAGGCGCCGGGTTTCGTTCATGTGCCCTGGGACGCGGTCGACGCCTGGTTCGAGGAAGGGCGCAAACTCGTCCACTATCCACCCAACCCGTATCACCGCGTCGACTGCCGCCCGACCAACAGGAGGCTGCGGGTAACTCTCAACGACACCCTGTTGGTCGACACCGATGACACCGTGATCGTCTTTGAAACCGCTCTGGAGCCAAGGCTTTACGTAGCGCCCAAGCACGTGCGGACCGACCTGCTGCGGCAAACCGGGACGTCGACCTACTGCAACTACAAGGGATACGCCACGTACTGGGCGCCTCTCGACGGTGAAGTCGGCGAAAGCCCCGACAAAGACATCGACGTCGCCTGGAGCTACGACGATCCGTACCCCGAAAGCAGTCTCATCGCAACATTTTTCAGCTTCGATCCCACCAAAGTTCAGGCGGAGGCCGAACTTCCGTAAGCCGGCCGCCCCAGCCGCAGTTCGTGCTGGGCGATCATGTTCCGGAACACCTCCAGTGAACCGCCGTAGATCCCCATCGGCAGAGCAAGCCGGAAGAGATGCTCCGCCGAGCCGTCGTCGGCGGATCCCTCGGTATCTGTCGGCAGCGCCGCCGCCGGGCCCAGCATGTCCATCAGGTCCGCGGAGATGTCGCGCATGGTCTGTCCGATCGCGACGCGGCCGAACATGCCGGGGGTGGTCAGAGCCGCCTCTGTCCGCGCGAAATCCCGCCCCAGCCGGTACATCACAGCTTCGTCGTCAATCTGGGCCAGGGCGGCCACCCGGTCGACCGCTTCGGCCATCACCATGCCGTGCCCGGACATCGCGGCGACATCCTGCAGACCTTCGGCATCCCGTTCGGTCAACCCGTGCTCGGAGTCCAGCGCGGACCGCATCACCGTCCAACCGGCGTTGACGTCACCGATCCGGTACAGGTCGTCGACGCGCACGTTGCTGTAGAAGACGATGTTGGTCCGGTCGCCGTCCAGGGTGCGGATGCCCTGGATCTCGATACCCGGCGAATCCAGCGGCACCAGGAACATGGTCAGGTTGCGGTGTTTCGGGCCCTGCGGGTCGGTGTTGGTCAGCAGGAAGACGTACTTCGCGTTCTGCGCATTCGACGTGAACATCTTGGAGCCGTTAATGATCCAGCCGTCGGAATCCCGTACCGCGCGGGTCTTGCAGGTCGCCACGTCCGAGCCACCTTCGGGTTCGGTATACCCCAGGCACAGGCGTACCTCCCCGGACAGCACCCCCGGCAACACCATCTCCGCGAGTTCGGGCGGCCCGAACTGCTCCACGAGGCGCGCGACCACCGACGTGGTGCCCCAGTGGTACCACGGCGTATGCGCCCGGGCGATCTCCAGGTTGAAGATGCGACGACGGACGGCACTGAAACCTCCCTCGGATTCCAGCTTCCAGTCCGAGGCCAGATAGCCCGCTGCGCCCAACGCCAAATGCACTCGCTCATCGAAGTTCTCACCGAACTCACGGTTGCGCCGACGCACCTCGTCCGTCACGTGTTCGGTGATGAACGCGCGCGTCTGGTCATGGAATGCCCGATCCTCGTCGGACAACGGCACCGCGGAGAAGTCCATTCACATCACATCGATCACCAGAGACCGGAACCGGTCCATCACCTCGAGCGCGTGCGCCAGACTGTCGCCGGGCAGGTGCGCCGATACCCACGTAACACCCAGTGCGGCAAGCTTTTCCAGCCCGCCCAGGTAGGCGTCGGCATTGAAGTCGTCACTGGCCGGATTGCCGCCCTCGAAATTGCTGAAGGTGATGTCGACCGTCGACCAGTCCTTGCCCTCCGCGTCGCACCGTCGCCGCAGGTCGTCGATCCCGGCGGCCAGCGCCTCCGCCGAATCGATGACGGCAGTGCCCGCGGTGCGCGCCAGCCCTGCCGGAGCGGGGAACGGACACCACCCGTCTCCGTATTGCGCGACCCGTTGGCGGGCCATACCGGTATTGCCGCCGATCCAGATGGGTGGATGCGGTTGGCTCACCGGCAGCGGATGCGCGGTGATCCCCCGCGCGGTGAAATGCTGCCCCTCGAATGTGACGTCGTCGGACGTCCAGATGGCCCGGATCGCCTGCAGCGCTTCCTCGAACAACTCGGCGCGCTTGTCATAGTCCACACCCAGTGCCGCGAATTCCCGCCGCAGATAACCCACCCCCACCGCGAGGGTGAATCGGCCATCGGACAACAGATCAAGTGTGGCACCGGATTTCGCGACCACGAACGGATTCCGATAGGGCAACACCACAATATTCGGGATGAGCCGCAGCATCGAAGTCCGCGCCGCCGCAAAGCCGAGGGCCACAAAGGGATCCAGCGCGTCGTGCCCGCCGGCTTCCAGCCAGCGCTGCGACGGGGCCGGATGGTCGGTGAACCCGAACCCGTGGAATCCGGCCTTCTCGGCCGCTGCCGCCACTGTCGCGATGCCGTCCCCGCTGACCAGCTCCGGGTTGTACGGATGGCTGTGCATCGGGTGAGTGATGGTGAAACGCACGGGATTCAGAACCGGGCCGCAGCGTTGATCGAGGTGTCGGTGGTGCGCAGCGGGCGGATCAGCGCCTCCTGCGCGAAGGAACACAGCAGATCGCCGTCCTCGGTGTGCACGGTTCCGCGCACGTAGGACATTCCCGCACCGACCTGGGTGCTCTCGTGGCTATAGAGCAGCCAGTCATCCCAGCGCACCGGTTCGTGGAAGGAAACGAAGATCGACATCGGTGCGGTCGACACGGTGAGGTGTGCCTGGGCGGTGCCGATGCCCGGATGTGCCCGCATGGTCGTCGAAATGCCCAGGTGCCCAGTGAAATACGCGATCAAGGCCTTGGCCAGGTCGTCGCGCTCAGGGATGGGGTCGTAATGCAGCCAAGCGTACAGCTCCGGCGGACCGACCTCGTCGGGGCTGTTCACGTCGACCACGTCGACCAGGCGCAGTTCCCGGCCGGTCATCGGCATCTCGACGGCATTGGCGTCGGCCGGCGCCGCGACATCGGGCCGGGTCAGGTGGTGGCGGATGACGTCGCCGGTCGGAACGTCGGTGAGCACCGTGATGCTCACGCACCGCTTGCCGTTCTGCAGCACCGAGATGATCGCCGTCGCAGTGGAGCGTCCTTCGTTCAGCACGTCGAGCACGAGCTCGATCGGCGGGCCCACCATGATGGCGCGGGCGAACACGGCGTGCGCCGAACGCACGGACTTGCCCTCAAATCGGTTCGCCGCGGCCACAATCGCCTGAGCGACGACCTGGGTGCCTTCCACCACCTGCCGGCCGTCCTGGCCGGCCAGTCCGGTTTCGGCGATGAACCGGTCGGGCCCGTCGGGTCGCACCTCGAAGAGATCCAGCAGGCTCTCCACCGACCACTGGACCTGTTCAGACTCTGTCGTCAACGCGCTCACCCCTTGTTCCGGCAGCTCACGGCCCAGCGTGACATTTCAGGCATTATTTGTAAAGCTCGCGCGAACCCGCGCCCGCGTTGACAGCAATGCCCGCGGTGCATGACACTTTGGCAGTGATTTGTAAAGGCACGCTGGCGCCGACACCGCTCGCCGACGGCTTTTGCTTCGGGGAGGGTCCGCGATGGTTCGAGGGCTTGCTCTGGTTTTCCGACATGCTCGGCGAAGCCGTCCACACCTGCGACTTGCGCGGCTCGCTCACCACCCTGCCGCTGCCCGGCCACACACCCTCGGGGCTGGGTTTCCGTCCCGACGGATCACTGCTGATCGTCTCCGCCGAGGACAGGCAGGTTCTCCGGTATGACGGCGAGACCGTGTCGGCTGTGGCCGACCTGTCCGATCTCGTACCGGCCAGCCTCGGCGATATGGTCATCGACGACCTCGGGCGTGCCTATATAGGCTCGCAGGCGTTCGACGGCGGCATCATCGTCCGGCTCGACACCGACGACACCGCAACCGTGGTGGCAACCGATCTCGACTTCCCCAACGGGATGGTCATCACCGCCGATCGCGGCAACCTGATCGTGGCCGAGTCGATGGGCCGCCGCCTCACGGCATACGCCATCGGGAAAGACGGCGAGCTCACCGACCGCCGGCCGTTCGCCGACAATCTCGACGGCCCGCCGGACGGCATCGCGCTCGACGCCCGGGGCGGCGTGTGGGTGGCGATGACGCTGGCTCATCAGTTCGAGCGGATCACCGAAGGCGGCGAGGTGACGGACCGCATCGACATCGGTGACCGGGTCGCTATCGCGTGCACGCTCGGCGGACCGGAGCGGCGCACGCTATTCCTGCTGTCGAGCACCGATGCTTATCCCAAGCGATTGGCGGGCACCCGGCTGGCCAGGCTGGACGCGGTGCAGGTGGACATTCCGGGCGCCGGCCTGCCCTGACCCGAGGGGGAAGATGACCGACTCGTACTACGAGCTGATCGACAGTGCTGATGCGCGGGGCGAGAAGTTCCGCGCCACCGATCTGGCCCGCGGCACCTGGTCGTCCTCCATACAGCACGGCGCGCCGGTGTCCGCGCTGCTGACGCGGGCGCTGGAACGATGCGAGCGGCGCGACGACACCCGTTTGAGCCGGGTGGTCATCGACCTACTCGGCGCCGTCCCGGTGGAAGGGGATCTGTGGGTCCGCTCGAGTCTGGACCGCGGCGGAAAGCAGATCGAGTTGGTCACCGCGGAGATGCTGGCACTTGGACCCGACGGCGAACCGCGCCCGGTGGCCCGGGCCAGCGGATGGCGGTTGCAGCAGGTCGACACGGCCGCCGTCGCGCACGCACCCGCGCCGCTGCCGCGCCCGGTGTCCGAGGCGCGCAACCGTGATCTCAAGGCGCGGAATTGGGACCGCAACTATGTGCACAGCCTGGAGTGGCTGTGGCTGACCGTGCCGCTGACGCCGGGCCCGGGTGAATCATGGATCAGGCCGATCGCGGACCTCGTCGCCGGTGAGACGATGACGCCGCTGGAGCGGTTGTTCGCAGTGGCCGATTGCGCCAACGGCATCGGCAGCAAGCTGGACATCACCAAGTTCACCTTCGTCAACACCGACCTGGCCGTGCACGTCTTCCGGGTTCCCGAAGGTGAGTGGGTCGGCATCCGCGCGGAAACCAGTTACGGCCCGGACGGCATCGGCGCCACGATCGGGACACTGTTCGACGAACAGGGCGCGGTCGGGGCCATCCAGCAATCGGTGCTGGTCCGCCCGAGGCCCCCCAGGGCCAAGACCAAGCCCGAGCCCAAGCCCGAGCCGAACGCAGACCCAAACCCATTGGGAGAGAAGAACTCATGAGCCAGCCATCGCCGGTGAGCGAAAGCGTCGACAACGACACCTCGACCCGTCAGCGGATCCTCGCGGCCACCGCGGAGGTGCTGGCCCGCAGCGGCAAGACCAAACTCAGCCTGTCCGAGGTCTCGACACAGGCCGGGGTGTCGCGCCCCACGCTCTACCGCTGGTTCGCGTCCAAAGAGGAGTTGATGTCCGCCTTCTCCCGATATGAACGTGAGAACTTCGAGAAGGGACTGGCTAAGGCGACCGCGGGGCTCAAGGGCGTCGAAAGGCTGGATGCCGCACTGCGATTCATCGTCGACTATCAGTACTCGTACTCCGGGGTGCGGATGGTCGACATCGAACCCGAGCACGTCATCCCGATGATGTCCGGTGTCATCCCCGAGATGCGGGAGGGCTTACAACGGCTCCTGCCGGGACCCAACGCCGCGGTGAAAGCGGCGACCGCGATCCGAATCGCGATCTCGCACTATGTCGTTCGCAGTGACGACGCCGATCAGTTCCTTGCTCAGTTGCGTCACGCCGTCGGCATCAAGGGGCCTACCGACTGAACAGCACCGCCGCGTTGAGGTAGCCGGTCGGGTCCAGCGCCGCCTTGACGGCGCGCATCGCGGCGATGTCGGCGGCCTGCCGGGACATGCCGAGGTAGGGCCTCTTCAAAGTGCCGACGCCGTGCTCGGAACTGACATTGCCGCCGCAACCGGAGATCAGATCCATCATCTCCGCGTACAGCGCGGGCTCGTGCTCCGTCGGGAAACGCAGCACGTTCAAGTGCAGGTTGCCTTCGCCCACATGACCGAAAAGCACCGGCAGCGCCTCGGGCACCCGCTCACCGATCAACGCCACCGCGTCGCGGGCGAACCCGCCGATGGCCGGCAAGGGCAGCGAAACGTCGAATTTCAGCGGCGGACCGTACACCCCCAGCACCTCGGTCAGCGCTTCGCGGAGCCGCCACAACCGTTGTTGCGCAATGGCATCCACGCCCACCGCCGGCTCACCGCACAGTCCCACCCGGTCCAGCAATCCGGCCAGCCGCTCCGTCTGGTCGTGATCGGCGGCCAGCTCCACCAGCAGCAACCAGTCGCCGTCGACCGGCGCCCCGACCCCCAGCTGGTCGCGAGTCAACGCCACCCCGCGGCCGTCGATGAGCTCCAGCGCCGCGATCCCGTCCACCTCGGCAAACAGCCGGCCGGCCTCGACCAACGCTTCCAGGTCGGCGAACCCGCACACCGCGGTCACCCAGTGCGACGGCACCAGGTGCAATCGCAGATCCAGGGCGGTGATCACCCCCAAGGTGCCCTCGGCACCGACGAACAGCGACGGCAGGTCGTAGCCGGTGTTGTCACTGCGCACCCGGCTGTGCCGGCGCAGCACCGAGCCGTCGGGCAGAGCCACGTCCAGGCCGATGACCTGCTCCCCCATGTTCCCGTAGCGGACCGTGCGCAGGCCGCCGGCGTTGGTGGAGGCCATGCCTCCCACCGTCGCGGAGTCGCGGGCGGCCAGATCGACACCGAACACCAGGCCCGCCGCCGTTGCCGCCCCCTGCACCGCCGCCAACGTGGCACCGGCCCCGACACAAACCCGGCGCTCGACCACGTCGACATCGCCGACGGCAGAAAGTCTTTCGGTGGACAGCAGTACGTCGTCGTGTTCCGGCACGGTGCCGGCCACCAGCGAGGTGCGACCGCCCTGCACGGTGACGTAGGCACCGGCGTCGCGGCACACCCGCAGTACCGCGGCGACCTCGTCGGCCGAGCCCGGCCGCACCAGCGCGCCGGCCTTGCCGCGATACCGGCCCGTGTGGTCGATGCTGCGGCCCGCCAGTACGTCGGGGTCGGTGACGACGTGATTGGAGCCCACCACCTCGGCCAGGAGGGCGGGCAGGCTCGAGACCATCGTCAGAACTGCTTGTGTGGCACGTCGGTCACCAGCCCGCCGTCCATGATGAATTCGCTGCCGGTGGCGTAGGAGGCTTCGTCGCTGGCGAGGAACACCACGAACGTTGCGACTTCGCGGGATTCGGCCGGCCGGCCCAACGGGATGGTGACCATGTCCTCGGGCAGGTGCGCGGTCATCGGGGTGCGGATGAAGCCGGGGTGCACCGAGTTCACCCGGATGTTCACCGGCGCGAGTTCCAGGGCCGCGGACTTGGTGATGCCGCGCACCGCCCACTTCGACGCGACGTAGGGATGCACCATCGGCGCTCCGCGGATCCCTTCGATCGAGGAGATGTTGATGATGGAACCGCCGCCGGCCTCGGTCATCGGGTCGACCACCGAGCGCATGCCCAGGAAGGTGCCGGTCAGGTTGACGTCGAGCACCTGCTGCCACTTGTCCATCCGGAACTCGCGCAGCGGCCCGGCCGCGACGATGCCGGCATTGTTGACCAGCACGTCGAGCTTGCCGAACTCGCCCGTGGCCGTCGCAACCGCGGCCTCCCACTGGTCGAGTTGCGTCACGTCGAGATGGACGTAGCGTGCGGCGTCACCCAATTCGGAGGCCAGCGCTTTGCCCTCGTCGTCACGGACGTCGCCGATCACCACCCGGGCGCCCTCCTCGACCAGCAGCCGCGCGTCCTCGGCGCCCATTCCGCGGGCGCCTCCGCTGATCAGCGCGACCTTGCCCTCGACCCGTCCCGGTCGTTCCATCGCAGCCGGTTCCTTTCGCTTACGTGACCACTAGGTCGTTGGGTGTGAAAAACCCTTTTCCGGTGACCAAGGGCAGGTCCAGCGTGCTCCTGATGCCGGGCGGTGCCGCGATCACGTCCGGAATGGAATTGACGATCCGGCCGGCGGCACCGGCGATCGCCGCATGGTTGTGGTCGCCCTTGCGGCTGCTCGGCACGATATCCACCGCGTAGGACGGCTCCCCGGTGATCTCGACCCGGTACGAGCCGGTGCCCGCCGCGGGCTGGCGCAGATCGGGGCGCAGATCGGGACGCAGGCGGGTGATGTGCTCGATGACGATCGCCGGGCGGCCGTTGACCATGCCGCGGATCTCGAACTGCAGCACGGCCAGGGTGCCCTTTTCCACGCGGCCCACCGCGATGTCGAAGTCCTCCGGTGCCGGCTCGCGCTGGTAAGACTCGGTGATCTCATCGATCTCGATGCCCAGTCCGGCCGCCAGCTGCCTGATCGCCGTTCCCCAGGCGATGCTGAGCACCCCCGGCTGCAGCAGCATCGGGATCTCGTCCAACGGCCGGGCGAACCCCATGTAGTGCATGACCTCGGCGCCGTTGTAACTCGCGTAGTCGTGAATCTCCATGCACCGCACCGCCTCAATGCGCTGGCAGGTGCCGGCGAGGGCGAACGGGATGAGGTCGTTGATGAAGCCGGGGTCGACGCCGGTGATGAAGATGCTCGAATTGCCTTGCTGCGCAGTTTTTTCCACACGGGCGATGTATTTCTCCGGCATCACGCCCCACGGATACTGCAGCAGCCCCGGCGACGATCCGACGACGTTGACACCGGCGGCCAGAATCCGCATCACGTCAGCCATCGCGTCCGGCAACCGGGTATCCCCCATCGCGCAGTAGACAACGCACTCGGGTCGCGTGGCCAGCAGCGCATCGAGGTCATTCACCGCCCGCACGCCAGTCGTCACGGCTGAATCCAGACCCACTCCGCACAATTCGCCGGCGTCGCGTCCCACTTTCTCCGGGCTGGACACGCACACTCCGGTGAGTTCGAACGCGGGGTTGGTGATGAGCTGGGCAAGGGCCAGCCCGCCGACATTTCCGGTGCCCACGTGGGCGACGCGAATCGCCATGAGTGTCCTTCCGTCCCCACAACGCTGTAGCTTTTCTAGACAGTAGTCCATAATTTTTCGGGGGTCTCGGCGGCACTATTGTTGCGCTATGCCGCAGCGCGAAGACGTCTCGTTCCTTTCCGGCAGCACCCGGATCAGCGCCTGGTTGTACCGACCCGAGACGGACGGCCCAGCCCCGCTGGTGGTGATGGCTCACGGGCTCGGCGCGGTGCGCACGATGCGGCTGGACGCCTACGCCGAGCGGTTCCGGGCGGCGGGGTACGCCTGCCTGGTGTTCGACTACCGCAACTTCGGCGACAGCGACGGGCAGCCCCGTCAGCTCCTCGACATCGACATGCAACTCGCCGACTGGGCCGCGGCCGTCGACTTCGCCCGCACCCTGCCCGGCATAGACCCGGAACGAATTGCACTGTGGGGCACGTCTTTCGGCGGCGGACATGTGATCGAGTCCGCGGCCCGCCTGCCCGGCATCGCCGCCGCGGTGGCACAGTGCCCGTTCACCGACGGCCTGGCGTCCATCGGGGCGATCAACCCGCTCACCGCCACCCGCGTCACCGCGCTGGCGGTACGCGATCTGCTGGGCGCCCGCCGAGGGAAGCCGCCGGTGATGATTCCGACCGCGGGCATGCCCGGCGAGGTCGCCCTGATGACGGCACCCGACGCCTACCCGGGCTATTTGAGATTGGTGCCCGAGGGTGTGGATTTGCGCAACGAGGTGGCCGCCCGCATCGGGTTGAAGGTGCTTATCTACCGGCCGGGCCGTAGCGCCGCGAAAATCTCGTGCCCGATTCTGTTCTGTGTGTGCGAAACCGATTCGGTGGCACCGGCGGGACCGACGCTGCGGTATGCCGGCAAGGCGCCCCGCGGCGAAATCAAAACGTACCCCGAAGGCCATTTCGCCATCTATGTCGACGACGCGTTCGAGCGCGTGGTCACCGACCAGATCGCCTTTCTGGACAAGCACCTGCGGCCCGCCGGCAATTAACTGCCGAAACGCCGGAATTCCCGCCCGCACAGTTCTACTCTCTGGTTCATACCTAATACCCGCGGTTGCGGGTAGTTCGTGCCGGACCGGGATGGGGACCGGTCAACGGGAAGGACGGGGAGATGTCGTACCTGCTCACTGCCCCTGAGACGCTCGCGGCGGCGGCGACCGACGTGAACGGAATCGCCGCGGCGATCCATGCCGCCAATGCGGCCGCGGCGGGCCGGACGTCAGGATTGCTCGCCGCCGCCGGCGACGAAGTCTCCGCTGCGGTCGCGAACCTGTTCAGCGCGTACGGCGACGAATACCAGGCCGTCGTCAAGCAGGCGTCGCTGTTCCAGAGCCAATTCACCGGGACTCTGTCGAATGCCGCGAGCGCCTATACCCAGGCGGAAGCCCTCAACGGCGCACTGCTCAACGGGGTTCAATCGCTGCTGACACAGCCACCGACCGCCGCGGGCCCCGCTGCGACGCTGGCGAACCCGATCACTGCGTTGATCATGGGCGGCACCAACAATCCGCTGCCGGTCGCTGAGTACGTGACCGATATCAACAAGAACTACATTCAGAAGATCTTCCCGGGCGCCGGCCCGCTGGGGCTGTTCACCCCGGAACAGTTCTGGCCGGTGACTCCCGTCCTCGGCAACATGACGTATGCCCAGTCGGTCGCCAAGGGCGTGTCACTGCTCAATACGGCGATCAACACCCAACTGGCCGATGCCACCAAGCACGTTGCCGTCTTCGGTTACTCGGAGAGCGCCTCGATCATCAACAACGAGATCCTCAACTTGATGGCTGCCGGCTCGCCAAATACCGATCGTCTGGCGTTCATCCTGGCCGCGGCGGGCAACAACCCGAACGGCGGTCTGCTGTCCCGCTTCCCCGGCTTCTATATCCCGATTCTCGATGCGCCGTTCAACGGCGCGCTGCCTGCCAACAACCCCTACGAGACCTACGTCTACACCGCACAGTACGACGGCATCGCGCACGTACCGCAGTACCCGCTCAACGTGCTCGCCGACGTCAACGCGCTGATGGGCTATTTCTATGTGCACCACGACTACCCGATCTGGTCGGCCAGCAACGCCGTGCAGTTGCCGACCTCCCCGGGATACGCCGGCCACACCCAGTACTTCATGTTCCCGACCCAGAACCTGCCGTTGTTGCAGCCGATCCGGGACATCCCCTACGCCGGTCCGGTGATCGCCGATCTACTGCAGCCGCCGCTGCGGGTGATGGTCGACCTCGGCTACAACTACGGCTACGCCGACCTGCCCACCCCGGCCGGGCTGATCAACATTCCCAACCCGTTCAACGTCGCGTACTACCTGGGACAGGGACTTCTGCAGGCGCCCTACGGCGCCGCGGTCGAGATCGGGGTGCAGGCCGGCCTGTGGGGGCCGGAATACTTCCCGAACGCCTATCCGTGGGTGCCCTCGACCAACCCCGGTCTGAACTTCTACTTCGGCCCGCAACTCAGCCAGCCGCCGGTGACCGCGCTGTCCATGCTCAGCGGCGTGCTGGGCGATGTGCTGGACATCATCCCGCCGATCTTCAACTGACCGTCAGGGCCCCAGCGGAGCGGTGGTGCGGATCGCCTCGTCGCGGATCAGTCCACGCAGCAGCGCGGTGCTGAACTCCGCGGCGATCTCCTTGGCCGAGCGCCGGCCGCTGGGCCGCAGCCACCGGTAACTGCCCAGGGTCATGCCGATGTAGCCCAGCGCCACCACGTGCGAGTCGCACTCATAGAACTCGCCGCTGGCGATGCCGCGGTCGATCAGGCCGTGCACGTGCTCGTAGACCTGAGCTTCCTTCTCCCGCACCTCGGCCACCTGCTCGGAAGTGAACCACTCGGTGATGTAGGGCTGCTCCTGGAAGTAGACGGCCGCGCGCTCGGGATTGCCGGCGATGCCGGTCAACAGCCGGACGGTGTACTGGTACAGCGCTTCTCGCGCCGTCCAAGAGGGGTCGTCATGCACGGCGGCCAGCGTTCCCTCGGCGGCCTGCCGGTAGATGTCGAACAGGATCAGCGCTTTGCTCGCGTAGTAGTGGTAGACCGTGGCCTTGTTCAGCCCGATCACGTCGGCGACGTCGTCCATCCGGGTGCCGTGATAACCGCGCGCGGCGAACAGCTTGGTGGCGACGGCCAGCAACTCCTCACGCCGGGTCAGGCCACTTCCGGATGCCATCTCTACTCACCCTCATCACTGCCGGTGGGGGCACGGACGACCCCCCACCCGACTGATTATCAATCAACTAGTTGGACAGTTTAGGCAGCACCGCGCCTGTCGCGGCGACGCGGATAGGACTAGACTCGCGAAACAGACCCAGTGGGGGAGTCGATCAGCAGTCGAGAGGTGGAGTGATGGACCCGAGTCCGGACTACGACGGCAGCGACGAGATCGAGTATTTCTTCAGCTATCTCACGTGGGGCCTGCGCGGCGTCGAGTCCGGAAACGGATATCCGCCGCCCGGTTACCCGCCGGTCTAAGCGCCGGTCACCACAGCGGAAAGTCCACGCCGTGCTCCGACGCGGGGCGTGGCCCGAACAGCCGGCGATCGGATTCCTCGATCGCGACATCATTGATGCTCGCTTCGCGACGCGCCATCAGCCCGTCCGCGGTGAACTCCCACAACTCGTTGCCGTAGCTGCGGAACCATTGGCCGCTCGGGTCGTGGCACTCGTATTGAAAGCGCACGGCGATGCGGTTGTCGTGAAAGCTCCACAGACCTTTACGTAGGGAATAGTCGAGTTCGCGTTGCCACTTGCGCGTGAGGAAGGCAACGATCTCCGACCGTCCGGCGACGTGCTCGTCGCGGTTGCGCCATTGTGAGTCGACCGTGTAGGCCAGGCTCACCCGCTCGGGATCGCAGGTGTTCCAGGCGTCTTCGGCGGCCTGAACTTTCCGCATCGCTGTTTCGAGCGTGAAGGGCGGAAACGGGGGGCGGGCTTGCGTCATTCCGGGTGTCCTATCGTGGCGGTCATGGACTTCGCAATGTCGGCTAAAGCCAGTGACTATCACAAACGACTGTCCGACTTCATGACCGAGCACGTCTTTCCGGCCGAGGCCGACTACGACAAGTATCGCCACGAGGCCGGGCCGGACAACTTCACGGTGCCGCCGGTGATCGAGGACCTGAAGGTCAAGGCCAAAGAGCGCGGCCTGTGGAACCTGTTCCTGCCGGCCGAGTCGGGGCTGACCAACCTGGAATATTCGCCGTTGGCCGAACTGACCGGCTGGAGTCTCGAGATCGCGCCGGAGGCGCTCAACTGCGCGGCGCCGGACACCGGCAACATGGAGACCCTGCACCTGTTCGCGACCGAACCGCAGCGCAAGCAGTGGCTGGAACCCCTGCTGAACGGAGAGATCCGCAGCGCGTTCTCGATGACCGAGCCCGCGGTCGCCAGCAGCGACGCGCGCAACATCCAGACCTCGATCGTGCGCGACGGCGCCGACTACGTGATCAACGGCCGCAAGTGGTGGACGTCGGGCGCGGCGGATCCGCGCTGCAAGATCCTCATCGTGATGGGTCGCACCAATCCCGACGCGGCCAGCCACCAGCAGCAGTCCATGATCCTGGTGCCGATGGACACCCCGGGCGTGACGGTCGTGCGTTCCACGCCGGTGTTCGGTTGGCAGGACCAGCACGGCCACTGCGAAATCGTCTACGACAACGTGCGGGTGCCGGCCACCAACCTGCTCGGCGAGGAGGGGGCCGGCTTCGCCATCGCGCAGGCGCGGCTCGGCCCGGGGCGCATCCACCACTGCATGCGCGCACTCGGCGGAGCCGAACGCGCGCTCGCGCTGATGGTCGCCCGTGCCAACAACCGGATCGCGTTCGGCCGCCCACTGGCCGATCAAGGACTGGTGCAGCATGCGGTTGCCAAGTCCCGCAACGAGATTGACCAGGCCAGGTTGCTGTGCGAGAAGGCGGCGTGGACCATCGACAAGCACGGCAACAAGGCCGCGCATCTGCTCGTCTCGCAGATCAAGGCGGTGGCGCCGCAGGTGGCGTGTGACGTCATCGACCGCGCCATGCAGGTGCACGGCGCCGCCGGCGTCAGCGACGACACGGTGCTGGCCCGCCTCTACGGCTGGCACCGCGCGATGCGCATCTTCGACGGCCCCGACGAGGTGCACATGCGCACCATCGCGCGCACCGAGCTGGGCCGCGAGCAGTCCGCTCTCGCCGCGGCGGTCACCACTCATGGCTGAGGTATCCCGGGAACTGTCCGGGGCGTGGAACTTTCGTGATGTCGCCGATCAGACGGCGGACCTTCGGCCCGGGCGACTGTTCCGGTCCAGCGAGCTGAGCGGCCTGGACGACGAGGGCCGGGCGGTGCTGCGCCAGTTGGGGATCACCGACGTCGCCGACCTGCGCTCGACCCGCGAGGTCAGCCGGCGCGGCCCGGGACGAGTGCCCGACGGCGTCGACGTCCACCTGTTGCCGTTCCCCGACCTCGCCGACGACGACCAATCCGGGACCGACGGGGCCGATGACTCAGAAGACAATTCAGAGGATAAGGAAGCCCCGCACGAAAGCGCGTTCCGGCGGTTGATGACCGAAGGCAACGCCGACGAGTCTGACGAAGCGATCGAAGCCAACGCCGTCCGCTACATGACCGAGGAATACCGCGAATTCCCTACGCGCAACGGGGCCCAACGCGCGGTGCGGCAGGTGTTCACGTTGCTGGCCGCCGGACGCCCGGTGCTCACCCACTGTTTCGCCGGCAAGGACCGCACCGGCTTCGTGGTCGCGACGGTGCTGGAAGCGGCCGGGCTGGACCGCGACGTCATCGTCGCCGACTACCTGCGCAGTAACGAAGCCGTACCGCAGCTGCGCCACCAGATCACCGAGATGATCGCGCAGCGCTCCGACGTCGAGCTGACCCCCGAGGTGGTCACCTTCACCAAGGCGCGGCTGTCCGACGGCGTGCTCGGCGTCCGTGCCGAATACCTGTGGGCGGCATGGCAAACGATCGAGGAGTCGTTCGGGTCACTGGACGCCTACCTGCGCGACGCGGGCATCAGCGGGACCGATGTGACACGACTGCGAGCGGCTCTGTTGGGCTGATTCAGCCAAGGTTCTATGAGTCGGGCCAAAGGCCGGACACCGTGGCGCAATCGCTCTACCCTTTCGGGGGTGTCTTACGTATTCGCGCAGCCGCCGGCGTTGGCAGCCGCAGCGACGGAGTTGGCCGGGCTCGGTACGGCGATCGGTGAGGCCGCCGCGGTCGCCGCCGCTCCCACGACCGCATTGATGACCGCCGCCGCCGACGAGGTGTCGACGGCGATCGCCGCGTTCTTCGGTGGGTTCGGCCAGGAATTCCAGACGGTCAGCGCGCAGCTCGGGACGCTGTACCAGGGTCTGGTCCAGAACCTGAACTCCACGATCGACTACTACGTCAACGCCGAGGCGATCAACACGGCTCAGCTCCGGCAGAGCGTGCTGCGCGCGATACCGCTGCCGGACGTTCCGCCGGTGTTCCCGCCGTTCACCGGAGACACTTTCTCAATTGCCATGGGCGGCACCGGAACTCCGATTCCCGGTCCTACCTACCTGGACAATGTCAACAAACTCTTCATCATTCCCAACTCGCCGGCCGGCACCGTTCTGACGTCGCTGTTCACCCCCGAGCAGCTGTACCCGATCACCGGCGTGCGGTCCTTGATCTTCGCCTCCTCAGTGCAGCAGGGGCTGCAGATTCTCAACACCGCGGTCATGAATGAGGTCACGGCCGGAAACCATGCCGTCGTCTTCGGCTACTCGCAGAGCGCCGTCATCTCATCACTGTTGATGCAGTACTACAGCGGTCTCGCACCAGGGTATGCGCCTCCTTTCGACTCGCTCAGCTTCGTGCTGATCGGCAACGAGATGAACCCCAACGGGGGCATCCTGGCCCGCATCCCCGGCCTGGATATCTCCACCGTCGGACTGCCGTTCTACGGCGCGATGCCGAATACCCTCTACCCCACAACGACTTACACGCTCCAATACGACGGCTTCGCCGACTTCCCCCGGTACCCGCTCAACATCGTGTCGGACATCAACGCCATCTTCGGCATTATCACGGTCCACACGACTTACGCCGACCTCACGCCCGCTCAAGTCCAGTCGGCCACGCTGTTGCCGACCACGGGCGCCACCACCAACAGGTGGTTCATGATCGACCACCCGAACCTGCCGCTGCTGGACCCGGTGCGGGCCATCCCCGTCATCGGCGAACCCATTGCGGCACTGGTACAACCGAATCTGAAGGTCATCGTCAATCTCGGCTACGGCGACCCGAACTTCGGCTACTCCACCAGCTACGCCGATGTGCCCACACCGTTCGGCCTTTTCCCGGAGGTCCCGCCGGGTGTCATCGCGGACGCTCTGGTCAAGGGTACCCAGCAGGGCATCAACGATTTCATGGCCGTCACCCCGCACGCGTTGACCACGGCGCCGGTGATCCAGCCGCCCGCGTTCCCGCCGCTGATTCAGGCCTACATGACACCCCCACCGCAGGTGCTGCCACCGACACCGGTGAACATCGCCAACACGGTGGCCTCGGTGGTTTCCACCGGCTACTCGGTGCTGCTACCGACGGCAGACCTGCTCACCGCCTTCGCGACCACCATGCCCGCCTACGACCTGACGCTGTTCCTGAGCCAGCTCGCCCAGGGCAACCTCAGGGCCGCAATCGAACTGCCACTCGCGGCCACGGCCGGCCTGGCGGCGCTGGGCGGCATGATCGAGTTCATCGCTGTGGTGGAGGCCGCCGCGGACATCGCTCAGGACCTGCAGAGCATCGGTTTATAGCCGGACAGTCCTATGACACATGTGAGCGCGCAGCCGCAATTCATCGCAGCCGCCGCGGCCGAGCTCGCGGAAATCGGTTCGGCGATCAACACGGCCGGCGGGGCCGCGGCGGCACCGACATCGAACCTGTTGGCGGCCGCCTCCGACGAGGTGTCCGCTGCCGTCGCGCGGTTCTTCAGCGCCTACGGCGCGCAGGGCCAGACCGCCGTCGCACAACTCGCGGCACTCAACGAAGAGTTCAGCCGGGTATTGGCCGCTGCCGGATTCGCTTACACCGGAGCCGAAGTCGCGAACGTCGCCACTATCGCCGCGACGCCCCTGACCGGTCCCACCGTGAGCCTGGTGATGGGTGGCAGTGGAACACCGCTACCCCCAGCCAAATTCGTCGACGGCATACTGAATTACATCAGCCCCCAGTTCGGCGCCACGGCCCCACAGGTCCTATTCACACCCGAACAGCTGTATCCATTGACCGGCGCGAAGAGCCTGCCGCTGAACACCTCGGTGAGCCAGGGCGTCGCGATGCTGCACCAAGCGATCATGGACGAAATCGGTCGGGGTAACAGCGTTGTCGCCCTGGGCTATTCGCAAAGCGCCATCATCTCCTCCATCGAGATGCGCTACCTCGCCACCATGTCCGGCGCACCCACTGCCGATCAACTCGGCTTCGTGTTGCTGGCCAATCCGATGAACCCCAACGGCGGCCTGCTGTCCCGCTTTGCCGGATTGACCCTCCCGAGCATCGGGCTGAACTTCTTCGGCGCAACACCGTCCGACACGATCTATCCCACCAGCATCTACACCTACGAATACGACGGCTTCGCCGACTTCCCGCGCTATCCGCTCAACGTCGTCTCCGACCTGAACGCCATTGCGGGCATCGCCCTGGTGCACACCAAGACCCCCTACATCAACATCGACTCGCTGCCGCCCGGAGACCTGGTACAGCTGCCGACATCCCCGGGCTACACCGGCAACACGACGTATTACATGATCCGGAACCACAATCTGCCGCTGTTGACCCCGGTGCGGGCGATACCCGTCATAGGCAACCCGCTGGCGGATCTGGTCGAGCCCAACCTGCGAACGATCGTCAACCTCGGCTACGGCGACCCCAACTACGGTTACTCGACCACCGCCGCGGATGTGCCCACACCGTTCGGGCTGTTCCCGCCAGTGGATCCGGTCCGCCTCTCCGGGACCCTGACCGTCGGTACCCAACACGGCTTAACCACTGCTGCAAACACTCTCATGACGCCGCCACCGCCGGCCGAACTCGACGTCTCGGCGCTGGGCCTGTTTCGCACGTACAGCGCAGTGCCGGCGCCGCCGGCTGAACTCTTCACCGTCCCGACCTCGGCACCCGGATTCATCGGCAACCTTCAAGCGGCGAACAGCTACATCACCGACACCTTGGCCACGGTCACCTCGCAGACGTACGCGGTCCTGCTTCCCACCGCCGACCTGCTCAACGCGGGAGCCACCTCGTTGCCGTCATACAGTCTCAACCTGTTCTTCGATGGCATCGAGCAGGCCGTCAATGGCGACCCGATGGGATTGGTCAACGCCGTCGGAAAACCCATCGCGGCAAGTACGGCATTGCTGAGCGCCGGACTCGGTTTAGAGGCACTGGTCGTCATGGGAGCATTGGTCAAAGACTTCTAATAATTCTCAAATGTATTGCCGCGAGCGCTATTAGGCGATTGTCAAAGAGTCAGAATTCGTGACAGGCGTCGCTTCGGCGTCATACCCTTACTTCGGGAACTGACCGTTTTTCGGTCACAGGGGGATGGTGTGGGCAAATGACGTCTTTATTGGCGCAACCAGAAATCATCACGTCGGTCGTTGCGGACATCTCGGGCATTGGTTCGACCGTGAGCGCCGCGGGCGCGGCCGCAGCCGCCCCGACCTCCGGATTGTTGGCCGCTGCGGCCGACGAGGTATCCGAGGCCGTCGCGAATTTCTTCGGCTCGTACGGACAGGAGTTCCAGGCTGTCATCGGCCAGGTAGAGGCTTATCACGCTCAATTCCAGCAGAGCCTGGCGGCGGCGGCGAACGCCTACGTGCACACCGAGACCGGGGCCGCTGCCGCATTGCAAGGCGTCCTGGGCCTGCCCGCCGCCGCTGCGGCGTTCACGCCACCGCCGCCCGCATTCCCGGTTACCAATCCGCCCTTCAGCACATTTCCGACCGCGGTGTTCATCGGCCCCACCGGCGTGCCGATACCCCCGCCGGAATACGCCACTTTGGCGAATCTCCTTTATGTGCATGCCAACAACCCGAACCAAGCCCTGCCGATCCTGTACACGCCCGAAGAGTTGTACCCGATCACCGGCGTCAAGAGCTTGACGCTGAACCAGTCGGTGTCCGAAGGCCTGACCATCCTCGGAAACTATGTTCAGAATCAGATAACAAACGGTCCCGTTACCGTTTTCGGCTACTCGCAGAGCGCGATCATCTCCTCGCTGTATATGCAACAGCTCGCGGCTCAAGGCTTCCCGATCTCGCCCGCGGATCTGAACTTCGTGCTGGTCGGCAATGAGATGAACCCCAACGGCGGCATGCTGGCCCGCTTCCCGAACCTGACCCTGCCGACTCTGGGTCTCGACTTCTACGGCGCGACACCGTCGAACACTCCCTACGATGTGGCGATCTACACGCAGGAGTACGACGGCTTCGCCGACTTCCCCCGGTATCCACTGAATTTCATCTCTGATCTCAATGCGGTGGTAGGCATCGCCACCGTGCACACGAAATACCTGAGTCTTACTGCCGCTCAAGTGAATAGCGCCGTTCAACTGCCCACTTCTCCCGGCTATTACGAGAACGGCGGCAAGTCGTACTACTACATGATTCCCACCGAGGAACTACCGCTGCTCATGCCGCTACGTGCGCTACCGGTCATCGGGAATCCGCTCGCCGCCCTGATCGAACCCAACCTGGAAGTGATCGTCAACCTGGGTTACGGCGACCCCAACTACGGCTATTCGACGAGCTACGCCGACGTGCAGACCCCGTTCGGCCTCTTCCCGGACGTCAGTCCGAGCACCCTCATCGACGCTTTCGCCAACGGAACCCGCCAGGGGATCCAGGACTTCCACACCGAACTGCAAGCCCTGGCCGCGCAGCCGATCGAGTTCCCGACATTCACTCCCCCGCAACCGGCCGATCTGATTGCGACGTTGGCGAACCTGCCCTCACCCGAGAAAGTGGTGAACACCGCCGCCACCGTCATCTCGACCGACTACGCCGTGCTGCTTCCGGCCGCCGATACGGCGCTCGCCTTCGCGACTTCGCTGCCCCTGTACGACTCCCAACTCTTCCTGGAACAACTGGTGCAGGGCAACATCGTCAACGCGATCGGATATCCCATCGCCGCCGATGTCGGTCTCGTGACAATTGCCGGCATCGTCCAGTTCCTGGTCATCTCGAAGGCGATCTCGCAGAACATCAGCGATATTCGGGCCCTCATTCCCTGACGGCGTTTCCGGCGCTTGCCGATGGCGTGAAAACCCGGACAGATTCAGCGGCCTCGTCATACGCTGACGGCCAATCTGACCGAGACCACCGCGTTTGCCGGGGGAAGAGACGCCAATGACGAATCTGCTTGTCGCGCCGGAAATCATCACGACGGCGGCCGCGGACATCGGGAACATCGGTTCGACGATCACTGCGGCAAGCGCAGCCGCGGCGGCGCCGACCACCGGCTTACTCGCCGCCGCCGCCGACGAGGTGTCGGCCGCCATCGCGAATTTGTTCGGCGCGCACGGGCAGGAATTTCAGGCACTCGCCGGGCAGGTTGAGGCTTTTCAGACCACGTTCCAGCAGACCCTGGCGGCGGCCGCGAACGCCTATGTGCAGACCGAGACCGCAAGCGCGGCTGCCATTCCGCCCTTCGCCGCCAACCTGACCACGTTGTTCCTGGGACCTACCGGCGTCCCCTTCCCGTCGCAGGGTTATGTGGATGCGGCGAACAAGTTGTACGTCCGCTCCTTTCCCTCGCCACCGCAAATCCTGCAGACTCTCTACACCCCCGAAAATCTCTATCCGATCACCGGCGTGAAGACCATGACGCTGAACCAATCGGTGGCCGAGGGCCTGATGGCTATGGACAGCGCGATTCAAGCGCAACTGGCCATTCCCGGAAACACCCTGACTATCTTCGGCTACTCGCAGAGCGCGATCATCTCCTCGCTGGAGATGCAGAAGTTGGCATTAAATGGTTCGCCCTATCAGGGCAAGCTCAACTTCGTGCTCGTCGGCAACGAGATGAACCCCAACGGCGGGATGCTCGCGCGTTTCCCGGGATTGACGTTGCCGACTATGGGTCTGACGTTCTACGGCGGCACACCGTCGGACACCCTCTACCCCACCGCCATCTACACCCAGGTGTACGACGGGTTCGCCGACTTTCCGCGGTATCCGATCAACTTCATCTCCGACCTCAATGCGGTGATGGGGATCGCGACCGTGCACGTCAAGTATCTGGATCTCACGGTGCCGCAGGTGGATGGCGCCATCAAGCTGGCGACCTCGCCGGGCTACGCCGGCGTCACCGACTACTACATGATCCCCACCGAGCACCTGCCCCTGCTGGCGCCGCTGCGCCTGACTTCCGTCATCGGCAACCCGCTGGCCGCTCTGATCGAGCCCGACCTGAAAGTGATCGTCAATCTGGGCTACGGCGACCCGTACCACGGCTACTCGACAAGCCCGGCGGACATCCGCACCCCGTTCGGGCTGTTCCCGGACGTCAGCCCGGGCACCGTCGTCGACGCCCTGGCCGCCGGCACGCAACAGGGCATCCACGACTTCACCGTCGAACTGCAGAAGCTGGCCGCACAGCCGATCACGCTCCCGTCGTTTACGCCGCCGCAGCCCGCCGACCTGATGGCGACGCTGGCCGCGCTGCCGTCGCCGGAGAAGATCGTGAACACGGCTGCCACGGTCATCTCGACCGATTATGCGGTCCTGCTCCCCACCGCCGACACCTTGCTTTCTTTCGCCACCACGATGCCGTTGTACGACTCTCAGCTCTTCCTGAGCGAGCTGCTGCAGGGCAACCTGATCAACGCCATCGGGTATCCGCTCGCCGCCGACGTCGGCCTGGCCACCATCGCGGGCATCGTCGAATTCCTGGTGATCGCCAAGGCCATCTCCGAGAACATCAAGGACATCAGCGCGCTCATTCCCTGACTTTTCAGCCGAATGGCGTAAACGCCAGACAGTTTCGGAACGCCCCTCTACGCTTGCGCGAAAGCGTTGCGGGGTTGTGGGGAGAGGAACTGCGCTGATGTCGTTCTTGCTGGCGGAGCCACAGGCGATGGTGGCTGCTGCCACCGACATCGAAGGGATCGGGGCGACACTGAGCGCGGCCAGCGCGGCCGCCGCGGTGCCGACGTCGAACGTGCTGGCCGCGGCCGGCGACGAGGTGTCGGCGGCCATCGCCAACCTGTTCGGCACCTTCGGGCTCGAATACCAGGACGTCGTAACGCAATTCGAGGCATTCCACAACGAATTCCAGCGCACCCTGGCCGCCGCGGGTTCGGCCTACGTACAAGCCGAGGCAGCCGCCGCTACAGCCCTCGGCGCAGCGTTCGCGCCGCCCGCCCAGGCGGCGACCGCGGCGGCCATCCCCTGGGTGCCCAACGACATCTCACTGGTCATGAGCGGCACCGGCGTTCCGATCGTCACGAATGATTTCCTGCAAAAGGCGAACAACTACATCGGCTCAACCCTTGCGCAACTGAAAGGGCTGAACACCCCCGAAGAGCTCTACCCGCTGACCGGCGTCCGCAGCATGTACTTCAACCGGTCGGTCCAAATCGGGCTCAGCACCCTGGACACGGCGGTCTACCAACAGATCACGGCGGGGAACTCGGTCACCGTGTTCGGCGTCTCGCAGAGCGCCGTCATCTCCTCGCTGTACATGCGCAATCTCGCGGCGGGTCTGTCGAGTTTCGGCGCCACCGCACCCCCGGCGAACATGCTGAACTTCGTCCTGACCGGTAACGAGATGAACCCCAACGGCGGCCTGCTGTCGCGGTTCCCGGGTCTGGTCATGTCGAGCCTGGGTCTGGAGTTCTACGGATCCACGCCCTCGGACACCATCTATCCGGTCCGCAACTACACACTGGAATACGACGGTTTCGCCGACTTCCCCAAGTACCCGCTCAACCTCATCTCCGACCTGAACGCGGTAGCCGGCATCGTCTTCGTCCACCCGCAGTATCTGAGCCTGACCCAGGCTCAGATCAATGCCGCCATTCCGCTGCAGACATCCCCGGGCTACGCGGGCAACACCAGCTACTACATCCTGCCGACCGAGCATCTGCCGCTGCTGCAACCGCTGCGCGCAGTTCCCGTCATCGGAAACCCGCTCGCCAACCTGATCGAGCCGGACATGCGAGTGCTGGTCAACCTCGGCTACGGCGATCCGAACTACGGGTACTCCACCAGTCCCGCGGACCTTCCCACTCCGTTCGGCCTGTTCCCCGACGTCGCACCAGGCACCGTGTTCAACGCCCTGAGCGCCGGAACCCAGCAGGGCATCACCCAATTCAGCGCCGACCTGCAGGCCATGGCCAGCCAGCCGGTCACCGCCCCGACATTCGCGCTACCCTCGCCGACCGAGATCGGCGCCAAAATAGCCGCGCTGCCGACACCGCAACAGGTCGCGAACACGGTGGGATCGATCGCTTCGACCAACTACGCCGTCCTGTTGCCCACCGCGGATATCGCCACGTCGATGGTGACCTCGCTGCCCGCGTACAACGCGGCGCTTTTCACCCAGCAACTGGCGCAGGGCAACCTGGTCAACGCGATCGGACTACCCATCGCCGCCGACGTAGGTTTGGCCACGGTGGCCGGGGCGGTGGAATTCCTGGTGCTCACCGAAGCGGTCGTGAACACCCTGAAAGATATCCAGTCGCTGATCCCCTGAGACTGACCGTCTGAAAAATATTTAGCTCAGAAAAGCACTATGCGGTCGGCCGGACCGGCCTACTCTGACACCAGCCGTGTCTCGCGATTACCGGCTGTGCTGGAAAACCCTGGCCGTGAAGGGAATTAGCTGATGTCGTATTTGACGACGCAACCGCAACTGATGAGCGCCGCTGCCGAGAACCTCGCCGGCATCCGTACCGCCCTCGCCGAGGCCAGCGCGGCCGCCGCGGGTCCGACCACCGGCCTGGCCGCCGCTGCGGCCGATGAGATCTCGGCGGCCGCCGCGCAGTTGTTCGGCACGTTCGGTCAGGAATATCAGCAGGTCATCGGCCAGGCGGCGGCGTTCCACGCCGAGTTCAACCGCGCCCTGACGGCAGCCGGCCTCACCTATGCCGAAGCAGAGATCGCGAATGCGGCCCAGGTCCTCGGCGGGGGCGGCGCGCTCAGTGCGGCCGCTTCGCCGATCGAGGCACTGCTCGCTCCGGTGCTCGCTCCCCTGCAGCCGTTGCTCGCGCCGGTCCAGCCCCTGCTGGCGCCGCTCCAGTCGCTGTTCGGGGTGTCCGGCACCGGCGCACCGCTGGTCAACGCAACGATCACACCGCAGGGCGCCTACAACTCAGCGCTCATCATGAGCGGCAGCGGTACGGCGATACCGACGCAGGCGTACATGAACGCCGTCCGTCCCTGGATCAACGCGGGCTTCAATGTCGGTGCGTTGAACATTCCGCTGAACACCCCCGAGGGCCTGTACCCGCTCACCCAGATCAAGGATCTGCCGCTCAACCAGTCCGTGGCGACCGGCGTTCAGATCCTGGACAACGCACTCTTCGGTCCGGGGACCGGATTGATCACCCCGCTGGGGCAGAAGGTCTCCGTCCTCGGCCTCTCGCAGAGCGCCATCATCTCCTCGCTCGAACTGCGCAACCTCATCGCCCTGGGCAGCCCGCACACCGCCGACCTCAGCTTCACCCTGCTGGGTAGCCAGATGGTGCCCAATGGTGGTCTGCTGGCCCGATTCCCGGGCCTGTCCCTGCCGGCTCTGGGACTGGACTTCTATGGGGCCACTCCGGCGAACTCGGGCTACCCGGTCAACACGTTCACCCTGCAGTACGACGGATACGCCGACTTCCCCAGGTATCCACTGAACATCCTCTCGGACCTCAACGCGTTCCTGGGCATTCAGTCGGTGCACGGCAACTACGACAATTTGAACATCAACGCGCTGCCGCCGGGCTACAACCTCGTCGAACTGTCGGTTTCCCCCACCACGGCCGCCAACGGCCTCGACCACTACTACATGATCACCCACCCGGATCTGCCGCTGCTGTCGCCGATCAAGTCGATCCCGGTGATCGGAGCGCCATTGGCTGCCCTGCTCAAGCCCAACCTGACCTACCTGGTCAACTGGGGCTACGGCGACCCGCACTTCGGGTACAGCACCGGATACGCCGATGTGCCCACCCCGTTCGAAGTGCTCCCGCCGATCCCGCCCAACTTCATCGGCGACCAAATCGCGCTCGCCGGACAGGGATTCAACGACTTCAGGGCGGCGATCGGGACCCCGGCACTGCCGTCGGCCGCCAGCCTCACCGACCTGCTGCCGGTCGGCGGCGGTACTGGTGGCTTGTCGCTGCCGTTCGGTCTGCCCGGTGCGACCACTTCGCCGGTCAACAGCTTCTTCGACGCTCTGAAGGCCGCGAACACCAACTTCACCACCGCCATCACCAGCGCGGCGGCCGACACCTATGCCGTCGCACTGCCCACGGCGGACATCTTCAACACGTTGGTGACCACCGTCCCGTCCTACGACGTGAACCTATTCCTCGACGGAATCCAGCAGACCCTCAACGGTGATCCGACTGGTGGGTTGATCAACGCGTTCGGCAAGCCGCTCGCCGCCAACGTCGCAATCGGTTCGCTCGCAGGCGGTTTCGAGTTGATCCTGGTCGCCGGCGCGATCAGCGACGTGATCGGCGACTTCACCGGCGCGGCGTAGCCCCGCCTATTCCTGCTCACCTTCAATCGTGACGCCGCGCCAGAACGCGACATGATTCTTGATCTTGCGCGCCAGGGGACTGGGCTTCGGGTAGTACCAACCCGCGTCGGCGTTGACCTGTCCGTCGACGCTCACGTCGTAGTAGTGCGCCACTCCCTTCCAGGGGCACAGGGACGAGGTCTTGCTCTCGGTGAAGTACTCGCGCCGCAACGACTCCGGCGGGAAGTAATGGTTGCCCTCCACCCGGACGGTACGGGGCGCCTCGGCCAGTACCGCGCCATTCCACACGGCCCGAATCATGTTGTCAGCGAGCCGATCACATGTTGCGGGCTTGCAGCTTCGGAGACTCCGGATCGAGGCCCCACGTCAACACCCGCCGCGGATGGATGCGGATCATCGCACCGCCGTCGGTAGACAACGCTTCGCCCTCTCCACGAATCTCGAGGCCGCGCGGCCGCCACGGATCGATGCTGGCGAGGTCGTCGAGAACCAACGACACCCGGGGATTGTTCTCCACGTTGCGGAGTTTGCGGCTTCCCGCCATCGCCTTCCCGCCGATATCGACGGTGCCCAGATCGGCGTTGTAGGTGAACCGAACCGGGCGGACTTGGGGGGATCCTTTGGGGTCACCGTCCCAAGCCTGCCGAGCCGCTGACTGGACAGATACTCGAGTTCGACGTCGGTGAATGCCGCCATTGCCTTGCTCCTTTTGGCTAAAGAACGAAGCGGAGTGGCGACAGTGTAGGAGCGAACAGCGTTGCCCGTCAATGATGCTCAGCCCAGGTACTGCTCGTCGCTCACCTGCTCCAGCCAATCGACGAAACGCCCGTCGACTTCGTCCTGAATGGCGATATGGGTCATCGCCGTGGTCGCCGTGGCGCCGTGCCAGTGCTTGATGCCGGCCGGGGTCCAGATCACGTCACCGGGATTGATCTGCTGCCGGTCGCCACCCCATTGCTGCACCCAGCCGGTGCCGTCGACGACGATCAGCCGCTGTCCCGCCGGGTGCGTGTGCCAGACACTGCGGGCCCCGGCAGCGAAAGTCAGTTGTCCCGCATGGGCTTTGGAGGAACCGGCCGCTTCGAAGAGCTGCTTCATGGTCACGTCGCCGGTGAAGAACTGCGCCGGCCCGTGCATGGCGGGGCGATCCCCCTCGTGAGTGATCTGCATTTCCGGCTGCTGTTCTGACATGACCTGTCCTCCTCCGGCGAGAGATACCGGTACAGAGGATAGGGACGCTTGGCCTAAGGCTCCAGCACTACTTTGCCGAGCACCCCGCCGTCGTCCAGGCATTGCAGCGCGGCGCGGGCCTCCGACAGCGGATAACGCTGCGGCGGAGGCGGTTTGAGCCCAAGCGAAACCAGCTGGTTGAGGCCCGAGGAGAACAGCACGGCCGAACCGGGGACCTTGTTCAGGTATTCCCCCCACGCGACGCCCAGGACGCCGATGTTGCGCAGCAACAGACGGTTGACCGTCAGGGTGGGGACGCTGCCCGCCGCGAAGCCGATCACCAGCAACTTGCCGTCGATCGCCAGCGCCCGGATCGCGTCGTCGAAGGTGCGGCCGCCGATGGGATCCACCACGATGTCGACCCCTTGGCCGTTGGTGTACTCGTGCACCTGCTCCACCCAGCCCTCGGCCAGGTGCAGCACCCGGTCGGCGCCGAGCGCGGCCACGTAGTCCATCGCGGTTTCGCGGTGCACCACCCCGATCACCTGGCTGGCCCCCATCGCCTTGGCGATCTGGACCGCGGCCGTGCCCACCCCGCCGGCGGCGCCGAGCACCAGCACCGTCTGGCCCGGGCGCATCACCGCGCGCCGGGACAGCGCGAAATACATCGTGTTGTAGTTGACCAGCAGCGACACCGCTTCGGCGTCGTCGAGTTCGGTGGGACTGCGGATCACGTGAGAAGCCGGGACGGCCACCTGTTCGGCGTAGCAACCGAGTACGCCGAAGGCCGAAACACGTTCGCCCACACGGAAACCCGAGTCGGCGGGCGCCGACCGGACCACCCCGGCACACTCCATGCCGGGGACGAACGGCGGCGGCAGCTTCAGTTGGTACTTGCCCTTGGTCAACAGCAGGTCCGGGAAGCACACGCCGGCGGCGCGTACCTCGATGACGATGTTGCCACCGCCATCGGATACGTCGTCGATGTCCGTATAGACTAAGCCGGCTGGCCCGGAAAGCTCTTGAACAACAGCGGCTTTCATTAAAGTTAGAGTTTGAATCCAGCTTTGGTGGCGGCCGACAGATCGGTGATCTCGCCCCAGTGGTCGGCCACGTCCTGAACCGTCGGCGGCTTGTCGAAGTTGGCGCCCTCGTTACCGAACAGAGCCACGCGCTGCACCTTGCCGCCGCCGACCACGAACACCGAACCGTTGTCGGCGTTCTCCTCGGTGCACAGGTAGGCCACCACCGGCGCGACGAACTCCGGCGTCAGCTTCTCCAGCACCTCCTTGGGCATGATGTCCTCGGTCATCCGGGTGGCCGCGATCGGGGCGACGGCGTTGGCGTGGATGTTGTACTTGGCCCCCTCCAGCGCCAGCGTGTTGATCATCCCCACCAGACCGAGTTTGGCTGCGCCGTAGTTGGTTTGGCCGAAGTTGCCGAACAGCCCGCTGGTGGAGGTGGCGACCACGACCCGGCCGTAGCTCTGCTCGCGGAAGTGCGGCCAGGCAGCGCGGACGACGTTGTACCCGCCGTAGAGGTGCACCTTGAGGACAGCGTCCCAGTTCTCGGACGTCATCTTGTGGAAGGTGCCGTCGCGCAGAATCCCGGCGTTGCTCACCACACCGTGTACCGCGCCGAATTCGTCGAGCGCGGTCTTGATGATGTTGGCGGCACCGTCGGCCTCTGCGACGCTGTCGTAGTTGGCGACCGCGCGACCTCCGCCGTCCCGGATCTCGGCGACCACCTGGTCGGCCATCGCCGATCCGGCGCCGGTGCCGTCACGGGCACCGCCGAGGTCGTTGACGACGACGCTGGCGCCCTCCCGGGCGAGGGTGAGGGCGTACTCACGGCCCAATCCCCCACCGGCTCCGGTCACTACGACGACGCGATCCTGCACTCCGGGCATCAGGTTCCTCTCTGCTGGCTATCAGGGTTGTGCGCCGGCACCAGGGACCTGGTGCCGGCACGGGGAAAGTCGGGCTAGAAGAGCTTGCGCGCCAACTTGAAGGCCCGCTCGGTGTAGGGCGGGTAGATCATGGCGGAGAAGTCGGGGCGGGTCGGCTTGGTCAGCACCGACTTGCGGTGGCTGAACTCGTCGAAGCCCCACTTCCCGTGGTAGGCGCCCATGCCGGAGGACCCGACACCGCCGAAGGGCAGCTTGGCCGTCGACACCTGGAAGGCGAGGTGGTTGATCAGCATGCCACCCGCGGGCACCTCTCTGATGAATCGCTCGCGGGTCGCCTTCGACTTGGTGAACAGGTAGGCCGACAACGGCTTGGGCCGGGCGTTGATGAAGGAGATCGCCTCGTCCAGGTCCTTCACGGTGAGCACCGGCAGGATCGGTCCGAAGATCTCGTTCTGCATCAGCGGCCCGTCCTGAGCGGGGTCGACGACCACGGTTGGCTGGATCCGCAGGCTGGACTCATCGCATTTGCCGCCGACGGCCACCTTCGACGTCCCGTCGGCCTGAGCCTCCGAGATGTAGCCTTTCAACCTGTTGAACTGGCGCTCGTTGACGATGCGCATGCCGTCCTGGTTGTCCTGGGAACGGAACTTGGTGATGGAAGCGGCGATCTTGTCGACGAGTTCGTCCCGGATCGAGGCGTCGGCCAGCACGTAGTCGGGCGCGACGCAGGTCTGTCCGGCGTTGAGGATCTTCAACCAGGCGATGCGCTTGGCCGCGACGTCCACGTCACCGTCGGCCGCCACCACCACCGGGCTCTTGCCGCCGAGTTCCAGCGTCACCGGAGTCAGATGCGGTGCCGCACCCTCGTACACCTTGCGTCCGATCTCGGTGCCGCCGGTGAACATCACCCGGTCCAGGCCCTGCGCGATCAACTCCTGGCTGACCATGCCGTCGCCCTCGATCACCGCAACCGCATCCTTGTCCAGGTACTTGGGCACCAGTTCGGCCATCAGGTGCGACGACGCCGGGGCCAGCTCCGACGGCTTCAAAATGACGGCGTTGCCCGCGGCCAGCGCGCCCACGGCGGGACCTAGCGTCAGATAGAACGGGTAGTTCCAGGCGCCGATGATCAGCACGGTGCCGTACGGCTCGTACTCCACCCAGCCGCGGCCGGGCAACTGGGGAGCTTCCAGCAGCAGGTACTTACGCCGCATCCACTTCTTGAGCTTCTTGGCCGCAAACTTCGCCTCGCCAGCCGTGGTGGCGATGTCGGCGATGAACGCCTCGACATGGTTGCGGTCCAGGTCCTCGGCCAGCGCTGCGGCGATCGCGGGTTCGTTCTCCTCCACCAGCTTCGTCAACTGCTCCAGTTGACGCTTGCGCCACTCGTAACTGCGGGTGCGCCCGGTGGCGAAGGTCTTGCGGAGCCGGGCAACGGTATCGGCGACGCTCGGTTGAGCGGCCGCTTGCCCGTTGACGGGCCCGGTTGCAGCCTTCGGCAGGGAATCGGTGGTCATCGTTGTCCTTCCTTCCCCGAGGTGCCCGCAGCCTGTCGCGCGCGGTCGCTCATCGGTGATAACCGCGATCCTAGTCATCCGGCCCGGACAGCAATAGGACGGCGACCGGAAAGATCCGGTCAGGACTTGACGGCGACCACGAATCCGTTCTGGAAAGGCCCGGACTCGCCGTGTGGCGGCCGGCCCAGCCGGACCGCTTCCTCGCGGGCACTGACCGACTCGGTCACCCCGTCGTGTGCGGCGAACCAGTCACCCGGGTCGGGCCGTCCCTCGTCGTCGAACCACAGGTCGAACGGGTCGAAAGAGGTGTCTTCACCGCGCGCTGCACGCCTGGCGCGCAACTGCTCCCACCGCTCCTGTGCCTCAGCGCGGCGCTGCGGGTCGACTCCGAAGATCTCCACCGCGATCCGGCTGCCCGGGCCGCTCAGCGCGTCGATCGAGGCGAACATGGACTCCTGCGCCTCGGCCGGCAGGAACGGCAACAGCCCCTCGGCCAGCCAGGCCGTCGGGCGGGCGGCGTCGAACCCGGCATCGCGCAACGCTTGCGGCCAGTCGTGACGCAGATCGATGGCCACCGCCCGGCGGTCGGCGCGCGGGGCGGCGCCGAGGGAGGCCAGCGTCTCGGCCTTGTAGTCCAGCACCTTGGGCAGGTCGATCTCGTACACCGCGGTACCGGCCGGCCAGTCCAGCCGGTAAGCCCGGGAGTCCAGACCGGCTGCCAGGATCACCACCTGTCGGATACCGGACGCGGCGGCCTCGGCGAAGTATGCGTCGAAGAAGTGGGTGCGGACGGCCTGGTAGTTGATCATCTGCTGGGAGTCCACGCTGTACGCGCCGTCCCCGTCCGGTCCGTCCTCCGGCTCGGGCGTCCACCAGGCGGATACCTGCTCCCGAACGCCCGACAGCTCCGGTGTCGAGACCAGGAGCTCAGCGAACTCGTCCCGGATCAGCGGGGCGTCGCTCGCGGTTTCCGCGGCCCGGGCCAGGGCGACCATCACCGCGGTGGCGCCGACGCTGGTTGCGATGTCCCAGGAGTCGTCCGCGGTGCGCGGCATTACCGGCGCTCCGCCGTCACGAACTCAGAGAATGCGTCTTTGTCGTCGGCCATCGGCACTTCGGCGACCCAGCGGCCCAGTCGTTGCATCTCGTCACCGGAGCTGACGGCCGCCGCCAGCCAACCGTGGTCGTTGAGCCAGTCCGCGACGGGTGCCCGGTGCTCGTCGCGGTACATCAGCTCACCGACGTCGATGGTCTCCTCCAGACCGATCTGCTCGGCGATCTTCTTGAACCGCGCCCGCATCTGCTCGCGCCGTTCGTCGGCGTGCGACGCCGCGGTTTCGGCGGCAATCCGGCTGCCCGCCGGGCTCAACTCCCCGATCAGGGTGAACAACCTGTCCTGCGCCTCCGCGGGCAGGTACATCAGCAGCCCCTCGGCCAGCCACGCGGTGCGGGCGTTCGGGTCGAAGCCCGCTTCGCGCAATGCGGCGGGCCAGTCCTGCCGAAGGTCGATGGCCACCGCGCGACGGTCCGCCGACGGTGTCACAACCGTTGTCGGCAAGCGTCGTGGACTTGTATTCGAGCACCTGCGGCTGGTCGATTTCGTAGACGGTGGTACCCGCTGGCCAGTCCAGTCGGTAGCCGCGCGAGTCCAGACCCGACGCCAGGATCACCACCTGGCGGATACCCGCGGCGACCGCGTCGGCGAAGAAGGTGTCGAAGAAGTTGGTGCGCACCGCCTGATAGCCGCGCATGTGCCGGACCATGGCGGCGGCTTCGGCGTCCAGCGTCTCCACCTTGGCCGCGACGGCCGGATCCAGCATGGCTTCCCACAGCACACCAGCGTTGGCGTTGGTGACCAGGAGCTTGGCGTACGGGTCGCGGATCAGCGCGTCGGGCTGTTCGGTCTCGACGGCGCGGGCGGCGGCCACCATCACCGCCGTGGTTCCGACGCTGGTCCTGATGTCCCAGGTGTCGTCGTGGCTGCGCAGCGTGCTCATTCGCGTACTCCTCGCATCAATCTGCTGGTGATGGCTTCGTCGATCAGGTCCTGCGGTACCGGCCGGCCCCGCCGGGCCATCTCCTGGTGGTTGTCGACGCTCTGTACCTGCCAGCCGTGCTCGGCCAGCCATTGGGCGGGGTCGGAGCGGTCTGGCTCGTGATAGGTGAGCGCCTCGACGTCGACGTCCAGACCCAGCCGGTCGCGCATCCGGTTCCAGCGCTGCTTGTTGCCGGTCAACTTCATGTTGAACGCCTCGACGGCGAGCTGACTGCCCGGCGCGCTCAGCGCGGTGCACATCTCGAAGAGGCGGTCCTGCGCGTCGCTGGGCAGATACGACAACAGACCCTCGGCCAGCCACGCGGTGGGACAGCCCGGGTCGAAGCCCGCGTCGATGAGCGCGGCGGGCCAGTCATCGCGCAGGTCGACCGCGACAGCGTGCCGGGCGGCCGCCGGGCGCGCGCCGTGCGAACCCAGGATCTGGGCCTTGTACTCCAGCACCTTGGGCTGATCGATCTCGTAAACCGCGGTGCCGGAAGGCCACTGCAGTCGGTAGGCCCGCGAGTCCAGTCCCGCGGCGAGAATCACCGCTTGCCGGATGCCTGCGCCGGCGGCGGAGCCGAAGTATTCGTCGAAGTACTGGGTGCGGACCGCCTGGTAGTCGCAACCGACGCGATGTATCCGCCGGCCGTGCTCATCGCCGTCCAGCCAGGCCATGTCGGCGTCGGCCAACCGGGCCCACGCCGGGCCGGCCGCGGACACCAGCACGGCGGCGAACTCGTCGCGAATCAGAGGGTCGGATCCAGCGGTTTCCACCGCACGGGAAGCGGCGACCGCCAACGCGGTGGCGCCGACACTTTCGGTGATGTGCCAGCTGTCGCCGGCCGTCCGCAACGAGGGCGAGTCGAGATCAGTCATGTCCCGAACATGCTACCTAATAAGTTAGGCAACCTATACGCTTTGTGCCTCAGGTCACCGGGGTCAGACCTGAGCCCGCCACAGGCTGCCCGCGATCAGCTGCTGCAGCGTGCCCAGGATGTTCTCCACTTCCGAGTAGCTGCCCACGAAGCCGGCATAGAACCCAACCCCGCACAACATCATCACCAAAGCCTCGGCCAGCACGGCGGCGTCGGTGTCGGACGCGATCTCGCCGCCCGCGATGGCGTCGTTGACCGCCGAGACCAGGAACTCCCGGGTTGTCGATATCGCGTCGTTGTCGTCCCGCTTCAATTCCGGGTGCCGTTGCGACTCCAGCACCGCGGTGCTCAAAAATGCTGCGGTGCAAGGGTTTTGAGCGTCAGCCTCTAGTGCGACGGTAATGAAGGCGGCGAGCCGGCCGGCCAGCGTCGACTCACAGCGGGCCCGTTCGATACCCGCGGTGACGACGAGTTCGTTGGTCCGGTCGGCCACTTCGGTGTACAGCATCCGCTTGCTGGGGAAGTAGTGGTTGATCGCCGGCCGGGTCAGGTCGGCCCGAACGGCGATCGCCTGGAACGTCGCTCCGTCATACCCACGTTCGCTGAACACTTGACGTGCAGCCCTGACGATGCGCTTTCGTGTGTCATCAGCTTTTGCGGCGGGGGGACGCCCGGGTCCCCGACTTGCCAGTTGAGGCATTACTAGAGTGTGCCACCGCCACCGTGCGGCATCAGAGCGTTCGGCGGGATGCTACGGAACTTGCCAGCTTGATAGTCCTCCAGTGCCTCGATCACCTCGGCGCGGGTGTTCATCACGAACGGCCCGTAGTGGAAGACCGGCTCCCGGATCGGCCGCCCGCCCAGCAGCAACACGTCCAGTGGCTGTGCCCGGTTCGGTTCTGCGCTGACTGTGATCCGGTCACCCGGTCCGAGAACGGCCAGCTGACCTTGCTTGACGGGGTGGCCGGCCGGTCCCACGGACCCTTGCCCGGACAACACGTAGACGAGGGCGTTGAAGTCGCGGCTCCACGGAATGTTAAGTTGCGCAGCGCTTTCGATCGTCGCGTGCGCCATGGTGATCGGCGTGTGGGTGACTCCCGGTCCACCGTGCCCGTCGATGTCACCGGCGATCAGACGGATCAGCGCCCCGCCGTCGCCGGACGACAACAGCGTCGCGTCGGTCCCCTCGATGGCCTGGTACCGGGGTGCGGCGAATTTGTCGCGCTTGGGCAGATTCACCCACAGCTGGATGCCGTGGAAAAGGCCGCCGCTGGTGACCATCTCCGCGGGCGGCGTCTCGATGTGCAGGATCCCCGATCCGGCCGTCATCCACTGCGTCGCGCCGTCGCCGATCAAGCCGCCGCCGCCGTGCGAGTCCTGATGGGCGAATTTCCCGTCGATCATGTACGTGACGGTCTCGAAGCCGCGGTGCGGATGCCAGTCGGTGCCGCGCGGTTCGCCAGGTTCGTAATCCACCTCGCCCATCTGGTCCATGTGGATGAACGGGTCCAGCTCGGCGGTGCTGACCCCGGCGAACGCGCGGACCACGGGGAATCCCAATCCCTCGTAGCCGCGGGGCCCGGTGGTGATCGATCGGACCTGCCGCTCGCTGTCTGCGGGTCCGGCCGGAGTCACCCTGGGCAGGGTGAGCGTGTCTGCGGTGATAGCGGGCATTTGAGCCTCCTCCGATTGAGTTACCCCTATTAACCGGACTGCGGTCCGTTTATTCCGCCCCGCCAAGCTGCTAACCTCCGGAACATGCCGGAGGAGCCGCACGAGGCACCCCCCGAGTCCGCCGGCGGTCGGTTCGGCGCCTCCATCCGCAATGCGGACTACCTGCCGAAGTGGTTTCTGCTGGGCACCACGATCGGCGTCATCTCCGGTCTCGGGGCCGTCGTCTTCTACCTGGCCCTGAAGTACACCGGCGAGTTCCTGCTCGGCTATCTCGCGGACTATCACGTCCCCACCCCGCTGGGCGAAGGGGGCAGCCGCGGTTCCACCGGATTCACCCGGGCGTGGGCCATCCCACTGGTGACGACGGCCGGTGCGCTGCTCTCAGCCATCGTCGTGACCAAGTTCGCCCCCGAGGCCACCGGCCACGGCACCGATGAGGCCATCGAGGCGGTTCACACCGATCCGCGGGCGATCCGCGCCCGGGTTGTCCTGGTGAAGCTGGTGGCCAGCGCGTTGACGATCGGCTCCGGTGGCTCGGCGGGACGGGAAGGCCCGACGGCGCAGATCTCCGCGGGCTTCTCCTCGCTGCTCACCCGGCGACTCGGGCTGTCCGACGAGGACGGCCGGGTCGCCGTCGCACTCGGTATCGGGGCGGGCATCGGGGCCATCTTCGCCGCGCCGTTGGGCGGGGCGGTGCTGGCCGCGTCAATCGCCTATCGCGACGACTTCGACTACCGCTGCCTGCTGCCGGGCTTCATCACCTCGGGTACGGCCTACGCGGTATTGGGAGCGTTCCTCGGGTTCGACCCGCTGTTCGGCTACATCGACGCCGAGTACCGCTTCGAGCGGGCCTGGCCGCTGTTGTGGTTTGTGGTGATCGGCGTGGTGGCGGCGGCAGTCGGTTACCTCTACGCGCGCTTCTTCCACTCGACGGTCGCGCTCGTGCGCCGGTTGCCCGGTGGCCCGATCCTCAAGCCCGCGGCCGGCGGGCTGCTGGTGGGGCTGTTGGGCTTGGCGATCCCGCAGATCTTGAGCAGCGGCTACGGCTGGGCCCAACTGGCCGCCGACCGAGACTCTCTGATGTCCATCCCGCTGTGGATCATCCTGCTGCTGCCGGTCGCCAAGATCGTCGCGACCTGCCTGTCGATCGGCTCGGGCGGATCGGGCGGCCTGTTCGGACCGGGCATCGTGATCGGCGCCTTCGTCGGGGCCGCCATCTGGCGCCTCGGCGACCTGGCCGGGCTGCCCGGGGTGCCGGAACGGCCGGGCGTCTTCGTCGTCGTCGGCATGATGACCTGCTTCGGCAGTGTGGCGCGCGCGCCGCTGGCGATCATGATCATGGTCGCGGAAATGACCGGATCATTCTCAGTCGTGCCGGGCGCGATCCTGGCGGTCGGCATCGCGTCGCTGTTGATGTCGCGGACCAACGTCACCATCTACGAGGCGCAACGACTGGACCGAGCGGCCGCAGAGGCCGAGCGCACCCGGGGTGATTCGCCGAACGTGAACTGACAGCGCAATTTTCGCGGCGATCTCAGCGCCGTGAGTTCACGCTCGGCGCAGAGACAATCAGCCCCGCGCCGCGTCCGCGGCACTCTTCTCGCTGCTGGCACCTTCGTGCGCGAGGGTGCCGCCCGCGCTCTCCAGGTGCGCCCGCACGAACCACTGGAACTTCTCCAGCTGCCCGGCCTGCCCGATCAGCAGATCCTGCGTGACCTGGTCGAGTTCGTCGGTCTCGTCGATGGCCTTGCGAATGTCCTCGATCACACCGGTGTAGACCAGGTCCAGCGCGGCCAGGTGGGCCTGGACCGTGTCGCGGCCTACCGAGTAGTCGTCCCAGTCCCGGTCGTTGATGATCGCGTTGGGCGTGCCCTTGGGCGAGGCGCCCAGTGCCGCGATGCGCTCGGCGACGTCGTCCGCATAACCGCGCACCGCCTCGACCTGTGGATCGATCATCTCGTGCACGCCAATGAAGTTGGGGCCCACAACATTCCAGTGAATGTGCTTCAACGTCAGGTGCAGGTCGTTGTAGGTGCTGAGCTGCCGCTGCAGGATTTCGGCGAGCCGCGCGCCCTGCTTGTCGCTGAGCCCCGGAATTGTGAACTGCGTCATCGATTTCCCCTCAAAAATTCGCTTGATGTCCTGCCGATCGTGTACCCGATGAGGCAGGCACTAACCCTTAGAGCGGGTGGATCTGCTGCACCGGAAGGCGGGGACCGCGCCGCGGTTCGTAGGCCAGCCCGCTGGCTTCGAGCACCCTGACCACGCGGTGCCGGTGCGGGCGCATCGGTTCGAGCAATTCGAGCATGCCGGCGTCGTCGACCGGACGCCCGATCAATGTCCAGCCGATCATCTTGCAGACGTGGTAGTCGCCCACCGACAGCGCGTCGGCGTCTCCGAACGCGCGCTGCGCGGTCTCGGCCGCGGTCCACACCCCGACCCCGGGCAGCGACATCAGCGCCTCTCGCGCCTGGGCCGGCGGCAGCGTCACCAGCCGTTCCAGCGACGACGCCCGTCGCGCACACCCCACCACCGTCTGCGCGCGTCCGGGGTCGACGTTGGCGCGGTGGAACTCCCACGACGGGATGTACCGCCACGCCTCCGCTGACGGCAACACCCGCATGCCGTCCGGCGCCGGTCCCGGCGCCGGCGTGCCGTACTTTCTCACCAGCACCCGCCACGATCGGAACGCGTCGGCGCCTGGCACCCGCTGCTCGATCACGGCCGGGATCAGCGCCTCCAGCACCTGCCCGGTGCGGCCCAGCCGCAGGTGGGGCACCTTGCGATGGGCCGCGGCCACGGTGGGCTCCTGCGGCTGGAAACCCGAGGCGTCGTCATCGGAGCCGAGCATCGCCGGGAACATCTCGGCGAATTCCGCAGCCCCGGCTCCCCAGGCCTGGCAGCGGGCCGTGTCCCGGTCGACGCGGCTGATGCGTGCCGTGACCGGGCCGCTGGGCAGCAGGCTGGTCCGCCAGATGGTGCCGTCGCCGCCGGCCCGGAAACACGGGTCACCGCGCCCCCGCCGCAACGGCGCCAGCGTATGCCCGAAGCCGCCGGCTCCGGAGAACGTGACGTCTCGTGCGGTCTCCACCTCGATGATTCTTCCTACCGCAGCGCACCGACCGGCGGCCGTGTCAATTGACCGTCAACTGTCGCGCGGGACAGGATGGCCTTGTGATGACGCCGTGATGACGCCTTTCGACGACCCGCAGGCCGAACTGGCGTGGATGTTCCTGCAGAGCATGTGCGAGGGCGGAGACCTCGACGAAGGTTTCCAACTGCTCAGCGATGACTTCACCTACTGGACCATCATCACGCGCGAAGAGTGGAACAAAGAGACCATGCGGCGCGTCGTCGAGCGGCGCAAACAAGTCTTCGAGATCAACATCGATCTGCGGCGCTGCGTCAACGAGGGCGAAACCGTGGTGGTGGAAGGCCAGGTCTACGGCGCGACCGCCGATGGCACCGAGTACGACAGCCCGTTCGTCTGCATCTTCGACACCCGTGACGGGATGATCGTGTCGCTTCGCGAGTACACCGACACCCAGGCCTTCGCGCGCGTGTTTCCCTGAGCGGACGATCGCAAGCGCGGCGCGCCCGGGCGCTGCGGGTCGCCGCCATCAGAGCCAGCGGCGATCGCAAGCGCGGCGCAGTCGGGCGCTGCGGGTCGCCGCCATCAGAGCCAGCGGCGATCGCAAGCGCGGCGCAGCCGGGCGCTGCGGGTCGCCGCCATAAGAACCAGCCGCTAGCTGACGGTTATCTCAGCTTTGTTCGGATAGAACGCCACGTGCCCGGCGATCGCGGCGACCGCGGGGTACGGCTGCTCGTAAGTCCAGATGACGTCCTTGACAATCTCACCGGCCGAGGTCGTCACGCTGTAGTAGCTGGCCTCACCCTTGAACGGACAGTAGCTGCTGGTGTCCGTCCGCGCGAGTCGCTCCTGCACCACATCTGTCATTGGAATGTATTGCACCAGAGGCAAAGTGGCCTCTTGTAACCCCAGTGCCGCGGTGGTGTCGGCGACCAGTTCTCCGTTGACACGGACCTGGACCCGCCCCTGCGTCGGCTCGATCGTGATCGGGTGACCCGCATTGGGTTCCTTGATTTCCGGATGGCTCATGAAATCTTCAACGCAATCGAGGCCGGGGCATTCCCGTTTCAGAACGCGTAACGGTGGTACTGCGCCATGGTCCGCAGCGCCGGCACCCGCGCCATCATCCGGCCCATCCACCGGAAAACGGGCGGCACCAGTTCGAACGTCTCGCTGTCGAACACCGACTCCCACGCCACCAACCGGACTCCCGGCACCGCGTCGAGAATGTCGGACGGCCCGTCGATGCCCCAGTGCAGCGTCGAACCGGAGCGGCGGACCACCGAGTTGATCACCTGGGTGCGAATTCCGAACGTGTTGAAGGCGTCGAATTGCAGTTCGCCGGAAGGGAATCGGTCGACCACCCGGCGCAGCAGGGCCAGGCCGGCGTCTTTGGTCAGGTACATGGTCAGCCCCTCACCGAGGAACAGGGTGGGGCGGTCGGCCGGGATGTCCGACAGCCAGTGCGGGTCGGTCACCGAGGCCGCGACGGTCCGGCAGTGCTCGCGAGGCGGATAGAGCCGCTCGCAGAGCGAGATCACCGCCGGGTAGTCGATGTCGTACCACCGCACACCCGGACCGGGATCGAGTCGGTGGACCCTGGCATCCAGGCCACAACCGACGTGCAGCACCGTCGCCTCGGGGTTGGCGGTCAGGAACTCGCGGGCCCAGTTGTCGAAATGCGCGCTGCGCACCGCCACCGACGGGGCCCGTCGCGCGGTGATAGTCGTTGCGGCCCAGTCGTAATCGATGCGCGCCACCGCGGCCTTGGCGAACTCGTCGTGCAGGATCGACTTGGGCGCGTCGGCGTCGAGCGCCTTGGCGTACAGCGTCGCGAGCATGGTCTGGGGTGGCCCGTGGAGGTCAACGTGAACACGTTCCATTGCCGCGAGCTTATTCCGGCGCGGCCGTCTTGCTACTCGTGCCGGCCTGGCGCATCGCTGCCCAGAAGCGGGCCGCCTCGCGGATCGATTCCTCCACCGGCCGCGGTTTCCAGCCCAGCTCGCGGACCGCCTTGCTGTGGTCGACCGGGGCTTCGGCGCGCATCATCCGCACCGAGTCGAGGCTGAGTTCGGCGTCCTTGCCGGTGAGCCGGGCCCGCAGGCTGCCGAAGGCACCCAAGGCGTAGAGCACCGGCACCGGGATCGACCGCTGCGGCGGCCGGACCCCGGCCTCGTCGGCCGCGATGCGCACCACGTCGTTAAGCGGGATCATGCGTTCGGAGATCAGGTACTTCTCGCCGTTGCGACCGCGCTCGGCAGCCAGGATCATGGCGCGGGCGGCGTCGTCGACACCCACCACCTCGAGCTGGATACCGCTCATCAGGAACGGCAGCTTGCCGAAGACCGCTCCCGCGATGAACGCGCCGTGCGGGGTGCGGCCCCAGTCGCCGGCGCCGTAGGTGGTGGACACGCACATCGCGACCGCCGGCAACCCGTAGTCGGCGACGTAGCGCATGACCAGGTCCTCGGCCTGCACCCGGGACTGCACGTAGGGAGTGACCTTACGCGAGCCGATCCGGTCGGCCTCCGTCGCGACGTGTCCGTGCCGGCGGTCCACCGAGGCGTAGGTGCTGGTGAACACAAACCGGTGCAGTTCAAGATCTTTCGCCACGTCCAGAACGTTGCGCAGGCCCTCGACGTTGGTGCGGAACAGGGGCGCCGGGTCGCGCAGCCAGGCGCGGGTGTCCACGACGCAGTAGTAGATGTCGTCGCAGCCGTCCATGGCTTCGCGCACGGTGGCGGTGTCGAAGATGTCGCCGTGAAAACGGGTCACCTGCAGGTCATCGATCGAGCGGGTGTTGGCCGTGGAGCGCACCATCACCCGCACGTCGTGGCCGTCCTCGACCAGTAACCGGGTGACGTGCGAACCGAGAAAACCGTTGGCGCCGATGACCAGTTTCGGCCGGCCGCTCACTGCGCGCCCCCGTACTGCTTCAGGAAGGCGGCGGCCTCGTCGTCCAGGTTGCCGAATTTCTGCGCCTTGCGACACCACTTCAACGCGGACTGCACGAAGCGCAGCGGGTTGTAGATGTCTTCCTGGCGGCGCCATAGGCCGTCGCCGGCATAGGTGATGATCGAGATGTTCGTCGCGGTGATGACGCTGCCGTCTCCCGGGTCGCGCATCGGGTTGTCGAGTTCCATGATGACGCGGCCGGTGGGCTCGTCGATGACCGACCACAGCGACGGGAACTCCACCATATGGCTGCCCGGGAAGCTGGTCATCGTGCGCCGGATCCAGGTGCGCACTTCGTCGCGGCCGTGCATGGTGCCCGCCGCGTGCTCGATGTATTCGACGTCGGGTGTGTAGTGCTGCACCCACGCGTCCCAGTCGTGCGTTTCGGCCGCTCTGGCAACAGTTTGTTCGAACTGCGCGAAGGCCGCCGCCAGTTCACTTTTGGGGAATTCCGGGCCGCTCACGAGCCGTTACACCTCACGGGCGGAGTGTAGCCTGGGTGCCTGAGCTTGAGCTGCCGGCCCCGGGCCGGTTAGGAGGACAGCAATGAGCACGCAAAAAGCCATTCTCGCGGGTGGCTGCTTCTGGGGCATGCAGGACCTGATCCGCAAGCAGCCCGGAGTCATCAGCACGCGGGTCGGCTACAGCGGCGGCGACGTGCCCAACGCCACCTACCGCAATCACGGCACACACGCCGAGGCGGTGGAGATCGTCTTCGACCCGTCGGCCACCGACTACCGCACCCTGCTGGAGTTCTTCTTCCAGATTCACGACCCCACCACGAAGAACCGGCAGGGCAACGACCGCGGCATGAGTTACCGGTCAGCCATCTTCTATCTCGACGACGAGCAGAAGCGGGTGGCGCTGGACACCATCGCCGACGTCGAGGCCTCCGGCCTGTGGCCGGGCAAGGTGGTGACCGAGGTCAGCCCGGCGGGCGACTTCTGGGAGGCCGAGCCCGAACACCAGGACTACCTGCTGCGCTACCCCAACGGGTACACCTGCCACTTCGTGCGGCCGGGCTGGAAGCTGCCGCGACGGGCCGGCGCTACCCAGTAGGAGCTTCGGCAGGACGGCGCCTCACCACAATTCGGCCGCCGTCCTTGGGCACGAACGCCACGCCCCGGCCGTGCCACCGCTCGTCCGGGGCTGTGGTGGTCTCAACGGTGAACTGGCGCAACACCGTTCGCAGCACCACGTCCATCTCCATGTTGGCGAACGCGGCTCCGACGCAGCGACGGGTCCCGCCGCCGAATGGTATCCAGGCAAACGCAGACGGCTTGCCGCCGATATAGCGCTGCGGGTCGAAGCGCTCGGGGTGCGGGAAGACGTCGGCGTTTTCGTGTATCCGACCGATGTTGACGATGATCGAGTACCCGCGGGGTATCACCCACTCACCGAGGCGGTACGTCTCCGGATAGACGTGCCGGCCCGCGAGGTCGATCACGGTCCGCGCCCGCTGCACTTCCAGAATCGTGGCCTGCCGCAACTCGCTACCGCCGTTATCAGCCTCTTCGACCAGCTCGGCAAGCAGCGCGGGGTGGCGGGTGATCCGCTCGAAGGCCCAGGCCAACGTGGAGGCGGTGGTTTCGTGTCCGGCGGCCAGCAGCGCGAGCAGTTCGTCGCCAATGTCCTTGCGCGACATGACCGAACCGTCGTCGTACGTGCTGCGCAACATCAACGCGAGGACGTCGTTGCGGTCGGCGAAGTTAGGGTCCGACCGCTCCCGGTCGATGAGCTTGTCGATGACCAGGTCGTACTGGCGCCGGAATTCGGACAGCCTGCCCCACGGGCTGAACCGGCCGTAATCACGCTTGGGTTTGGGCACCGCCGCCAGCCGGGAGCCCAGCGTGACCCACGGCGGAATGATCCGGCGCAGCTCGTCGAGTTCGGCCCCCTCGGCGCCGAAGACCGCGCGCAGGATGGCATTCAGGGTGATGTGCATCATCGAGGGCAACGTCGCGAACGACTGGCCCTCGGGCCACGTGGCGGCCTCGCGCAGCGTCTCCTCTTCGATGATCGTCTCGTAGTTCTTCATGCTCTTGCCGTGAAACGGCGGCGCCAGCAGCCGGCGCCGGCGGCGATGGTCGTCGCCTTCCAGCCCGAAGACCGATCCGGATCCGAACATCCGGCTCAGATTGGGCTGGATGTTGCCGAGTTCGTCCGGGCTGGTGGTGAAGACCTGCTTGGCCAGCTGCGGATCCGACACCATCACCATGTGGCCGTACATGGGGATGTGCATGGTGACGGCGGAGCCGTAGCGACCGGTCAGGCGTCGCATCATCCCCTTGCGCGAGAACGCGAAGATGAGGCCTTGGAACAGCTTTGGGATGTGCGTGGCCGGCGGCAGCTTGATTTCGGGCACGGCGGGCGCGTCGATTGCTTGGCTCACGGAGGTGTGACTCCCTACGTTCTGCCCCCATCGCTCAGGGGTGGTACTGCGGTGTACCAAAGGCTTTCCCTGTACGGTACTCTGTGGTACCAGACCTGACAAGCGAAGGGCCCGATTGTGACGGCAGTGGCTGATGACACGGTTGCGGCGCAACCCGATCCGTTTCGGCTGCGACTTCTCGACGGCCTGGCCGCGTCGATCGGCGTGCGCGGATACCGGGCCACGACGGTCGCTGACATCGTCCGCCACGCTCGCACCTCCAAGCGCACGTTCTACGACCACTTCGCCAGCAAGGAACAGTGTTTCCTGGACCTGTTGCGCGCTGAGATCGAGATCATGGCCGAAGACATCCGGGTGGCCGTCGACCCCGAGGCCGACTGGCACCAGCAGATCCGGCAAGCCGTCGAGGGCTACGTCGGCAACATCGAATCCCGGCCGGCCATCACGCTGAGCTGGATCCGCGAGCTGCCCTCGCTGGGCGACTACGCCCGCCCCGTTCAGCGCCAGGGCCTGGAGTTACTCACCGGCCTGCTGGTGAATCTCAGTGGCAGCCCGGGTTTCCGGCGCGCCGATCTGCCGCCGCTGACCGTGCCGTTGGCGGTGATCCTGGTGGGCGGCCTGCGGGAACTCGTGGCGCTGGCGGTCGAGGACGGCCGGCCGGTGCGCAGCATCGTCGAACCGGCCGTCGATGCCTCGGTCGCGCTGCTCGGGCCGCGGCACTGAAACGCTTGACTGCCAATGTATTTGAGTGCGCGCTCACAAAGCCGGAACCGCCGAGATCCCGCGGTGGCCGCACGCTCGAAGCCGTGCCCGCACACTCGATCGCCAGCCGGGTCTAGGCTCCGATGATGCGCCTATCAACCCGCAACCAACTCAAGGGCACCATCACCGAGGTCGACATCGGCAGTGTGATGGCGATCGTGAAGATCCGGCTCGACGGCGGCGATCAGGTCGTCACGTCGTCGATCACGAAAGACGCCGCGCTCGACCTCGGCCTCGAAGAGGGGCAGCCGGCGACGGTGTTCATCAAGTCCACCGAAGTGACGATCGGCGTCGAGTGACAGCCACCATGCTCGCGGAGCGCTTCTATGCGGACGCCAGAACGGTTGCGCTGGAAGAGGTTCCGATTCCCGAGCCCGGCCCCGGCGAGGTCCTGGTCAAGGTGGCGTTCTGCGGGATCTGCCACTCGGACCTGAGTCTGATCAACGGCACCTTCCCGGCCCAGGCGCCGGTGGTGACCCAGGGCCACGAAGCGTCGGGCACCATCGCCAAGCTCGGGCCCGGAGTGACTGGCTGGGCCGAAGGGGACCGGGTGGTGGTCGCCGCCGGACGGCCCTGTCAGACGTGCCCCAACTGCCGGCGCGGTGACCTGTCGAACTGCCTGCGAATCCAGTTGATGGCGTTCGCCTACGACGGCGCGTGGGCCGAGTACACGGTGGCGCAGGCGGTGGGCCTGACCCGGGTACCCGACAACGTTCCACTCGAGCAGGCCGCGATCCTGGCCGACGCGGTTTCCACGCCGTTCGGCGCCGTGGTGCGCACCGGGAAGGTCGCCATCGGAGAATCGGTCGGGGTGTGGGGTGTCGGCGGGGTCGGCACCCACATCGTCCAACTGGCCAAACTGGTCGGCGCGGTGCCGGTGATCGCCCTCGACATCAACCCGGCGGTGCTGGACCGCGCGCTGGAAATCGGCGCCGATTACGCCTTCGACACCCGCGACGACCAGTTGCAGGACAAGATCGCCGAGGTCACCGGCGGCCGGAAGCTTGACGTCGCGTTCGACGCCGTCGGACTCAAGGTGACGTTCGAGCAGGCGCTGGAATCGTTGACCGCCGGTGGCCGGATGGTGGGCGTGGGCATGAGCGCTGAGTCACCGACCGTCGGGCCCACCGCGATGTTCGGCCTGAGCCGCAAGCAGGCGCTGGGACATCTCGGCTATCAGAACGTCGACATCGAAACCCTGGCCAAGTTGGTTTCCTATGGGCGCCTTGACCTTTCACGGTCCATCAGCCAGGTCATCCCGCTGCGGGACATCCACGCCGGCATCGACATGCTGGAGCGCCAGGAGGGCAACCCGATCCGGATCGTCGTCAAACCCTGAGAAACGCGCGCAGCCTGTCGAGCACCAGATCGGGACGCTGACTGACGATCCAGTGACCTACCCCCTCGACCAGTTCGACCTCGAAATCGGTGATGTGGTCGCCGTATCCGTCGATCAGGTCGGGCGTGATCACCGGGTCTTCGACACCGGAGAGCCAGCGCACCGGTACCTCCACCCGGGCGTCGTTGAATTCGCCCCGCATCCAGCGCAGCATCTCGCCCGTCTGGAATGAGCGGTACCAACGGGATCCGGCCTCGGCATGCCCGGGCTGGCGCATGCAGTCGATGTAGAGGCGGACGTCGTCGTCGGGGATGTTGAACCCGCCGCCCACCCACTTTCCCAGAGCACGGGCGAAGCGGGCCTTGGGGTCGCTGAGCAACCGCGGCCCGATGACCGGCAGCGAGATCGGAATCTGGTACCAGAGTCGCCAGATATTGCGGACCGAGGACAGATCGCGCTTCACCCAGGGCGCGACGGTGTTCATCCCGAAGAAGCCGGTCACCCGGTCCGGGTGGCGCAACATCAGGATGAAGGCGACCGGGCCGCCCCAGTCGTGCGCGGCGAGCTTGACCGTGGCGATGCCCAGCTTGTCCAGCACCGTCAACAGGTCGCCGGCCATCTCGTCCTTGGTGTACGTCGACGGCGGTGCCGAACTCCAGCCCGCCCCGCGCAGGTCGGGGCACAGCACCCGGTAGCCGTCAGCGGCCAGCGGTCCGATCAGCGCGTGCCATTCCCACCAGTTCTCCGGGAAGCCGTGCACCAGCATGATCGCCGGTCCGTCGGCCGGGCCGGCGTCGGCGACGTGAATCGTGACTCCCCCGCCCACATCGATGAACCGGTGTTCGACGCCTTCGAGAACGGGCAAGGAGATGGTCATGGTGAAAGAACCTACTTCAGGAAGCGGTCGACGTAGGGCGCGAACCGGGCCCGCAGATCTTCCTCGGCGAGTCCGAACATCTCGAATGACGTGGCCACAGTCCCCAGCCGGCCGCGTTGATGGCCGCCCAGGTAACCGGTGATCGCCGCACGCGCCGCGTCGGTGAACGGTTCGCCGGCCAGCGCGTAGAGCCGCTCGGCCACGCCGAGTTCGTCGGCCATGAAGTCGTCGAAACGGACGTCGACGGAACGGTCCGGGCCGATCACATCGCGGTCGCGGACCAGGGCGTTGAGCATCTGCTCGAGGCGGTCGATCCAGTAACCGGCGATCTGCTCGACCGGCACCGGTGAGCGGTGCATCCGCGCGGAGTAGGTGATCATCGCGACCATCGACAGCGCCACCGGCACCGGGTCGCGGTGCGTGAAGACGACGATGCTGTCCGGAAACACTCCGTTCAGCACCGGCACCTGCTCGAGATGCTGAGGAGACTTGAGCAGCCAGCGCTCGCCACCGCGCAGAAACTGCATCGCCTTGAGCTGCGTGGCGAGGTATCGGTAGTGCGGCGACTGATCGTGGGCCTGGTAGTAGTCGCGCCAGGCGGGCACGTGGGCGAGCGTCTCGAACAGCATCGTCGAAAAGTCGTTGGCCAGCAGTTGAATCTCTTCGTGGACGTGGTCGGTGGTCATCTCGTGCATGAGAGGGAAATGCGGCATCACCAGGTTGATCACACTGACTGCGACGTCCATGCGCGCGCGCCGCGGATCCGGCTCGATGCCGGCTTCCGACGCCAGCGGAAACGGCTCGTTGCTCTCCCAGTACGGCATGGTGCGGAAGGTGGGCGCTGAGGCCAGCAGATTGTGCAGGTGGGTGGTGCCGGTGCGGGGCAGCCCGGCGATCACCACCGGGGAGCGCAGTTCGATGTCGTTGATCTCGGGGTGGCGACGCAGCAGATCGGCCAACAACAGTCTGTTCTTCAGCAACTGCAACAACTGTCCATAGAAGTTGACCACCCCGGCCGGGTGCAGGCCGTCGATGTCGCGCAGCGCCGACAGGTAAACTTCGAGCCGTTCCCGGTAGTCCGCGGGACCGAAATCCTGCAGGCCGGTATCGGCACTTGCCCTGGCGCACAATGCATCTGCATCCAGTCGGCACTCCGGGGCCATGGTGGCCATCATGTCCAGGATCGGCTGCGCCTCGGCGCTGAAACGGGGTTCGGCCAGATCATCGAGCACTACGGATTCGGTCACGGCGAATTATGTTACTCTGAGTTTCGTAATGGTAGAAGAGCTCGGTCGGCCTCGTGATCCGCGCATCGACGCGGCGGTGCTGGACGCCACGGTCGAGCTGCTGGCCGAAACGGGTTACCCAGGCCTGCTGGTGTCCGCCATTGCCAGGCGCGCCGGCACCAGCAAGCCCGCGATCTACCGGCGCTGGCCGAGCAAGGCGCACCTCGTGCACGAGGCGGTGTTTCCCATCAGCGCCGCGACCGACATCCCCGACACCGGCTCGCTGCGCCGCGATCTGCGCGAAATGATCTGTCGTACAAAGGATGTCCTGAGCACCCCGGCAGCCAAGGCGGCACTGCCCGGCCTGATCGGCGAGATGGCGGCGGACCCCAGCCTGCATTCGGCGCTACTGGAGCGCTTCGGCGGCCTCATCGGCGGCGGACTGAACGACCTACTCGCGAAAGCGTCGGCGCGGGGCGAAATCCGGCCGGATGTGTCCGCTCCCGAACTCGCCGAAGCGGTGGCGGGGGTGACGCTGCTGGGCCTGCTGACCCGTCCCGCCGCACTCGATGACACCTGGATCGACCGCACTACGACGTTGCTCCTGACCGGGATCGTGAAAGGAACCACAGCATGACGACGCACGAATCGACGGCAGCCTGGCGTCAATTGCTCAGTGCCCTGGGCGAACTCGACCGTTCATTTCTCGAAGGCGATCGCGCGGTGACCGACGACCGGCACGTCGGCGATGGCTACCGCATGCTCGGCGCCACCCTCGGCGTGGCACTCGACAGCTACCTGTTCACCGAGCCCGGTCGTCCCCAGTTCGTCGCGGTGAACACGCCGTTCCGGCGCGATCGCCGGTGGGGCGGCGACAACACCGACGCCTACTACTACATGTGCCCGGTTGACCCGAGTCGCCGCTACCGCATCAGCGGCAATAAGGGTGACAGCGTGTACTTTTCGGTGACGGCGTACAACGAACCCTCACCAGGAGCCTGGTCGGACCGGGTGGTCGCGATCGTCCGCGACACCGACCTCGAGATCGACGCCGACGGCAACTTCTCCTTCGAGTTCCCGCCGACGCCGGACGCTGCCGCACTGATGACGCGCGACTACCAGGCGGACCCGCTGACCGGCCGCCCCGTCGTCTGGAATATCGAGGCACTCGATGAGCCGGACCCGATCCGGCACGGCGACTCCGAGACCGCGGCCAGGCTGCGCGCGGCGACCGCCTGGTTGCGCACCATGTTCGCCATCGTGCCGCTGCCGGTCGGGACCCGCGCCGACGACGCTCATGCACTCGGGCACGAAGTCGCCCATGCCGCAAACGAATTCGCGGAGCCCTACCAGGTCCCCGACGCCAACTTCGGCTGGTCGGCCCGCGACGCATGCTACGCCTACGGCAGCTTCGTGCTGGACGAAGACGAGGCGCTGGTCATCACGCACCGACCGCCGTCGTGCCGGTTCTGGAACATGGTGGTGTGGAACCAGTTCATGGCCACCTACGGACCGGTCGATGCACGTTGTTCGGTCAACGGGCACAGCGCGGTTCCGAACAGTGACGGGTCGGTGACGATCGTGTTGTCCGCTGCCGCGACGCCGCACCCGAATTCGCTGACGACACTGGGCTACCCGCGTGGGAATCTCGCGTTCCGCTGGTTCCTCGCCGACTCGGTGCCCGCGCGTCCGGAGGTTCAGTTGGTCAAGGTGGCGGAGGCGCCGACCGCGCCCGCTTAACCCTCGCCGAGCGTGACATGGTGGCGGGAAAATCGCGAAAACCGCGCCCTCAGTTCACGTTCGACGCTACGTGGCGCGTACCAACTCGATCGCCCGGCCCAGCGTCTCGAGCTTTTCGCCCAGCGTCTCGCCGGCCGGGTACAGCCGCACGGTGTTCACACCGGCATTGCGCCACACCGCAAGCCGGTCGCGCACCATCTCCTCGGTGCCGATCAGCGTGGTGGCCAACACCATCTCGTCGGTGATCAGCGCCGCAGCCCCCGGCCGGTCGCCGGTCTGCCAGCGTTCCCGCACCGCGGCGGCCACCTCGCTCCAGCCCTGCCGGGCATAAGCCCGGTTGTAGAAGTTGGTGCTGGCCGAACCCATGCCGCCGAGGCTGAACGCCAGTTCCGTTTTGCGTCCGGCCACCATCTCGCGCAACGCGTCTTCGTCCGGGGCGAACGCGACCTCGGCGCCCTGACAGATGTCGAGGTCGGCACGGGCGCGACCGGATGCGGCCAGGCCCTCGTCCAGGTGGGCGAAGTAGGCCTGGTCCGCGCCCTCGGGGACGAAGCTGGTGCCCAACCAGCCGTCGGCGAGTTGACCGGTGAGTCGCAGCATGGCCGGCGACAGGGTGGCCAGGTAGATCGGGATCGGATGCTCGGGCCGGGTCGACAACCGCATCGGTCTCGACTCGCCGCCCGGTCGCGGGATCTGGAATTCCCTGCCGGAATAGGAGATTTTGCCGCCCTCGAAGACCTGCCGCACGATCTCGACGGTCTCGCGGATGCGGGACAACGGACGGTCGAATGCGATGCCGTGCAGGCCCTCCATGACCTGGGGTCCCGAGGCGCCCAGGCCGAGCAGGAAGCGGCCCCCGGACAGGTTGGACAAGGTGATCGCCGTCTGCGCGACCAACACCGGCGACCGGGTACCGACCTGGATGATGCCGGAACCGAGGAGCATCTCGTCGGTGCGTGCGGCGAGATAGCCCAGCGCCGACGGGGCGTCGGCTCCCCACGCCTCGGCGACCCAGCACATGTCCAGGCCGAGCCGCTCGGCCTCGACCACGAACTCGACGGTTTCGGCCGCGTGCGCGGTTTGGGAAGCGGACAATTCGACCGTGGTCGCGGTGCGCATCACCGCACCCCGTGCTCGGCCAGCCTCTTGATCGCGGCCAGGGTCTTGTCGATCGCGGCCTCGAACTCCCGCATCCGGACGAAGACGATCTTCTGTTCCTTGTCCGGCATCGCATCGATGGCGTTGGACAGTCCGGAGCGGCCCGGGCCCATCTGCGTCCAGAACGAGAGCACGGTGCCGCCGTCGCGCGGTGTCAGCCGAAACCGCCAGGTCGCCGCGGGATATTCGGGTTCACCGACGGCCCAGGCGAATTCGCGGGGGCGGTCAAAAGCAACGATGTGCGAAGTGGTGGTCCAGCGTCCGAAAGCATCATGTTCGTTGTGCCCGACGAACCGGGCGCCGACCCGGGGCTCGCTGACTCCGTCCAGCCACGCCACGGATTGCAGTTCGTTGCTCAGCGTCGGCATCAACTCGATGTCGGAGACCAAACTCCACACTCGCTGGGGTTCGGCGTCGACCCAGGTCCACGATTCCACCGTCGGTTTGTCCGAATATCGCGCACCGGTCCACTCCATTCGGCCCATTCTCCACCCGAAAGCTCGGAGCATCGATTCCTCGAGCCCCGGGCTTCGGTTGAGCGGATCAGGTTAGGCGGCGATCAGCTCCTTTTCAGCAGCCTTCGGCTCGGCCTTGGCCTTGCGCCCCCACGAATCCGGGACGCTGAGCCGGATGATCTTGCGAACCACGGTGCCGAACTGCTTGAGCAACGGCCCCTTGTTGTACGGAATGCCGTAGCGCTCGCAGATTTCCTGGACCTCGGGCGCGATCTTCGGGTACCGACGCGCCGGCATGTCCGGGAACAGGTGGTGCTCGATCTGGTGCGACAGGTTGCCGGACAGCACATGGAAGATGTTGCCCCCGGTCAGGTTGGCCGATCCGAGCACCTGGCGGAAGTACCACTGGCCGCGCGTCTCGTCCTTCGTCTCCTCGATGGTGAATTCCTGGGTGCCGTCCGGGAAGTGGCCGCAGAAGATGATCATGTACGACCACACGTTGCGCATCAGGTTGGCGGTGAGGTTGCCGGTGAAGACGAACGGCGCGAACGGGCCGGCCAGCAACGGGAAGGCGACGTAATCCTTGAGCGACTGGCGGCGCGTCTTCTTCCAGATCTCCTTCAGGGTGTCGCGCTTGTCGCGCAGGCTGATCTCACCGGAGCGGATCCGTTCGGTTTCCAGCTCGTGCAGCGCCACACCGTACTGGAACAGCACCATCAGCAGGAACGCGTAGACCGGGTTGCCCAGGAAGTACGGCGTCCAGCGCTGGTCCTCGCTCATCCGCAGGATGCCGTAGCCGATGTCACGGTCCATCCCGACGATGTTGGTGTGGGTGTGGTGCATGTAGTTGTGCGAGTGTCGCCACTGGTCGGCCGGGCAGGCGGTGTCCCACTCGAAGTCGCGGCCGGAGATGGTCGGGTCACGCATCCAGTCGTACTGGCCGTGCATGATGTTGTGGCCGATCTCCATGTTGTCCATGATCTTCGCGATGCCGAGCATCCCGGTACCCAGCAACCAGGCCGGCGGCAGGAACAGCAGGGCACGCCCACCGACTTCCAGCCCACGCTGGATCTTGATCATGCGGCGGATGTATTCGGCGTCCTCCTCGCCGAGATCGGCCATCTCGCGTTCCCTGATGGCGTCGAGCTCGCGGCCGAAGGCGTCGGCCTGCTCCTTGGTCAGCGTGATCTTGTTCTGTGACATGGCTTTCCTCCTTGAAGTGTGTGGTGGTTAAAGGGCTGCTAGAGGGCGATATCGACGTCGCCGACCGGAACGCTGACGCAGATCTGCACGTCCTCGTCGGGGGTGGTGGAGACGGCGCCGGTGACCAGATTGCGCACGGTGCCGGAAGTCTTGCGGCGCGTGCAGGTGTGGCAGATGCCCATCCGGCATCCGTTCTGCGGCTTGAGCCCGGCCGCCTCGGCCTGCTCCAACAGCGAGCGACCGTCGTCGGTGACCTCGACCTTGCTGTCCGCGAAGGCGACCCGGCCACCCGTGGGATTGGCCGGCGGCGCGAACACCGGTGGGACGAAACTTTCGGTGAACACATTTTCACAGAGGCCCGCGACAGCCTCGACCAAAGCGTCGGGCCCGCAGACGAACACCGCGTCGGGAGCCTCCATCGCGGCGGCCAGATGCTCGGCGCCGAAACGGCCTTGAAGGTCACCCGAACCCGAACGGGTGAACCCGTGCAATACCCGAACTCCGCGCATCGCCGCCAGTTCCTCGCGGTAGCACGCTTCCTCGGGGGTGCGGGCGTAGTGCACGAACGCGATTTCGCGTCCCTTGTCGCCTACGTGTCCCCGCGCGACCAGGGTGCGCAGCATCGACATCACGGGAGTGATTCCGCTGCCACCGGAAATGAATAGGATGCGCCGGGGCAGCCGCTCCGGCAGGACGAAGTCCCCACCGACCCCGTCCAGGCCGACCACCATGCCGCGGCGTGCCCGCTCGTACAGGTAGCTCGACACCAGACCGCCGTCGTGGACACCGATGGTCAGCTCGATCTCGGCGCTGCCTTCCACGTTGGCCGGGGAGTAGCACCGCGAGTGCATTCGGCCGTCGATCTCGACGGTCACGTTGACGAACTGGCCGGCCCGGGCGCGGTAACGCTCGGTGAACGCGTCGTTCGGTGCAAGCGTCAGGGTGACGCTGCGCGGCGTGGTCCGCCGCACGTCGACCACCTTGGCGCGGGCCTCGCCGGAGGTCCACGTCGGCGTTACCAGCTCGGTGTACCGGTCGACGCCGTGCGGCCCGGTGAGCAGATCAACGAGGTCGGAACTCAGGACTCGCTTGGCGATCGTCCGAGTGAAAGTTTGAGTGAACATGTGTACACCGTGACATCGATCGGCGCAGGTGGTCAAGGGTTTTCACCCATTCTGTGTTACGGTTCACATAGTGAACAGTCGTACTCCTAGCTCACACCCGCGGCGGTCGAGCCGGGAACGGGCCCGCGAAAGCACCCGTGACACGCCCTCGCGTGAGGAACGCAAGGAAGCGACCCGGCGGGCGATCATCGCCGCGGCGCTGAAGGCGCTCAATGACCGTAGTTTCAGCAATCTGAGCCTGCGCGAGGTGACCCGCGAAGCAGGGATCGTGCCCGCGGCCTTCTACCGGCACTTCGAGTCGATGGAGGCTCTCGGCCTGGTGCTGATCGACGAATCCTTCCGCAGCCTGCGCGACACCCTGCGGGGTGCCCGTGCCGGCAAGCTCGACCCGAGTCGGGTCATCGAGTCGTCGGTGGAAATCCTGATCGGCAGCGTCGCCGACCAGCGCGAGCACTGGCGCTTCATCTCCCGCGAACGCTCCACCGGGGTGTCCGTGCTGCGCTACGCCATCCGCACCGAGATCCGGCTGATCGTCTCGGAACTGGCCACCGACCTGGCGCGCTTCCCCCGGTTGAACGAGTGGAGCACCGAGGACCTCAACGTGCTGGCGAGTCTTTTCGTCAACGCGATGATCGTCACCGCCGAGGCCATTGAAGACGCCCAGAGCGCGGAGGCGCTCGAGGAGATTCACCGGATCGCGGTTAAACAGCTCCGCATGATCACAATCGGCGTCGCGTCGTGGAAGAGCGAACCCTGATCACTCGTCGACGACTTCGAACAGGGACTCACCGTCTTCCGGCGTGCCGTCGATCTGGCCGCGGTGCGCGCGTCCCGGGGTCACGTCGGGCGGCTCGACATCCGGGATGACATCCGGTTCTTCTTCGGCCAGCCGCTGATCCAGCGACTCCCCCTCGCGCTCTTCCCGCGCGGTCATGCCGAACTTGTCGGCCTCACTCCAGCCCTCGGGCGGGTCGACGACGATGTCGCCGTCGTCATTGCGAACTTCGTCGGAGTCGGTGGACTCGCTGGGGTCCAGAGTGTCGCCGGGGCCGGTTTCCATATCGGGGTGATTTCCCAGCGGCCTGGGTGCTAAACCCGCTCACACCGAAAGCGGATACCCACCGCTGACTTTCAGGGTTTCACCGGTGATAAACGACGCCTGGTCCGAACACAGGTAGAGCATCGCAGCCACCACGTCGTCCATCGTGCAGATCCGGTGCACCAGCTGGAGATCGTGCACGTAATCCTCGACCAGGGACCGCGGCACATCGGCGAGTGCGCTCTCGGTGTTGGTCATTCCCGGCGCAATCGCGTTGACGCGGATCAGGTCCGGCGAGAGTTCGGAGGCGAACGCGACCGTGAGGCCGCGCACCGCGAGCTTGGAGACGCCGTACGGGGTGCTGCTGGAGTAACCGGCCGTCGACGACATGTTCAGCACCACCCCGCCACCGCGGTCGCGCATCGAATCGCGGCATGCCAGAGTGCAATTGATCACGCCCATGACGTTGACGTCGAACATCCCGCGCAGGTCGTCCCGGGACAGCGCGCCGAACGGTTGGTTGTACTTCATCAGGTGCCGACCGGCGTTGTTGATGAGAATGTCTATGCCGCCGAATGTTTGGAGCGAAATCGCCACCGCGGCCTCAACCTGGTGTTCGTCGGCGACATCGCAGGGGACCGCGATCGCCTTGGCCCCGTCGGCATTCAACTCGGCGGCCGTCCGTCTTGCGCCCTCGACGTCGATCTCGGCGATCACGGCATTGGCGCCGCGGGCGGTGAGCGCCCGCGCGAAGGCCCGCCCGAGCCCCACGGCCGCGCCGGTGATGAACGCGGTTTTGCCGTCGAACGGCTGCGCGGTCACTGCGGGTCGCGCCACATCGGCCACAACGTCGGACCACCGTCGGGAATCGTGATCTCTCCGGTCACCCGGAAGCCGAAACGTTCGTAGTAGGGCACGTTTTCGGGTTTCGACGACTCCAGGTAGGCGGGACAGTACTCGGCGTCGCAACGTTGCAGCCGGGACCGCATCAGGACCTGGCCGAAACCTTGGCCACGGACGCTCGGGTCACTGCCGAGGACGGCGAGGTACCAGTGCGGTTCTTCGGGATGCGCGCGTTTCATGATCTCCTGCAGCGTCCGCCCGCGCTGGGATCGGGTGCCGAACGCCCACAGGAAGGTGGGCAGCTGCGCCAGTTCCGCCCAGCGCGATTCCTTCCACTGATTGGGCGGATCCCACAACGCGGCCGCACCGATGCCCGGTCCGTCACAGGCCACCTCCACGCCGCCGCGCGGCAGATGGTGGTGGCGGGTCATGGTGGCAAAGACCCGGCCCATGTGCTTTCGCCGCGCGTCGTCGTCGGGCAGGATCCACATCGTGACCGGATCGTCGAAGAACGCGCGGCCCAGCGTGCGGCTCAATTCACGGACATCAGCCTTACGCGCCGGACGCGCCTGTGCAGTCACGCCACTCACGGTAGGTGGGTCGCGCTGGGCGCGCCAGCCTGTCCAGTGAAGGTGTGATGACGAGGGGCGAGGGTATCCCGACGCGATGACCGGCATCTCGAGACGGGCGATGGCGCAACTGGCCGCCGGGGCCGGCATGGCCGCCGTCACCGGGCTGTCCGGTTGCCAATCGCGGGACGCGCCCGCACCGGCGCAGCCGCGCAATGTCGGATTCGTCCTGTCGCACGAGCAGTTCCGCACCGATCAACTCGTCGCGCAGGCGCAGGCCGCCGAAAAGGCCGGTTTCCAATACGTCTGGGCCAGCGATCATCTCCAGCCGTGGCAGGACAACCAGGGCCACTCCATGTTTCCGTGGCTGACGCTGGCGCTGGTGGGCAACAGCACCAGCCGCATCTCGTTCGGCACCGGGGTGACCTGCCCGACCTATCGCTACCATCCGGCGACGGTGGCACAGGCGTTCGCGTCGCTGGCCATCCTGAGTCCGGGCCGGGTGTTCCTCGGCCTGGGAACCGGCGAACGGCTCAACGAGCAGGCCGCCACCAACACCTACGGCAACTATGACGAACGCCACGACCGGCTGGTCGAGGCGATCAGCCTGATCCGCCAGCTGTGGAGTGGTCAACGAATCTCGTTTGCGGGCAAGTATTTTCAAACGAATGCGCTGAAGCTGTACGACGTACCCGCCGAGCCGCCACCGATCTTCGTCGCCGCCGGCGGCCCCAAGAGCGCCACGTTGGCCGGTCGGTACGGCGACGGGTGGATCGCCCAGGCCGCTGACATCAAGAACACCAAACTGCTCGCCGCTTTCGATGCCGGCGCCCAACAGGCCGGGCGCAACCCCGCCACCATGGGCAAACGTGCCGAGTTGTTCGCCGTCGTCGGGGATGGCGCGACGGCTGCGCGCGCCGCGGCCCTGTGGCGATTCACCGCCGGCGCCGTCGATCAACCCAACCCCGTCGAGATCCAGCGCGCCGCCGACACGAACCCCACGGACAGGGTGCTGGCGAATTGGGCGGTCGGCACCGACCCGGTGGCGCACATCAACGCGGTGCAAGCGGTTCTCGACGCGGGTGCGGTGCCGTTTCTGCACTTCCCGCAGGAAGATCCCACGACCGCGATCGATTTCTACCGCACCAGCGTGCTGCCGAAACTGCGCTGATCCTACGATGGTGTGACTCCATCAACGATGCCGGCGCGACGCTGCGCCGGGGAACGGTGGCCAACCGTGTGGGACTTCGAAACAGACCCGGAATACCAGGCCAAGCTCGACTGGGTCGAGAAATTCATGGTCGAGGAACTCGAACCGCTCGATCTCGTCGCGCTGGATCCATACGACAAGCAGAACGCCGAGATGATGGCGATCCTGCGGCCGTTGCAGCAGCGGGTGAAGGAGCAAGGGCTGTGGGCCGCCCACCTGACGCCCGAACTCGGCGGCCAGGGCTTCGGCCAGGTCAAACTGGCTTTGCTCAATGAGATCCTCGGACGTTCCCGCTGGGCGCCGTCGGTGTTCGGTTGCCAGGCACCGGATTCCGGCAACGCCGAGATCCTGGCGCTGTTCGGCACCGAGCAGCAGAAGGCGCGCTACCTGCAGCCACTGCTGGACGGCGAGATCACCTCCTGCTACTCGATGACCGAACCACAGGGGGGCTCGGACCCGGGGTTGTTCGTCACGTCGGCGACCCGCGACGGTGACGACTGGATCATCAACGGCGAGAAGTGGTTCTCCACCAACGCCAAACACGCTTCGTTCTTCATCGTCATGGCCGTCACCAATCCGGTGGGCCGCACGTACGAGAAGATGTCGCTGTTCATCGTGCCAGCGGAGACGCCCGGCATCGAGATCATCCGCAATGTCGGTGTGGGCGCCGAATCCGCCAAGCGCGCCACCCACGGCTACGTTCGCTACCGCGACGTGCGGGTGCCCGCCGATCACGTCCTGGGCGGCGAGGGGCAGGCGTTCATGATCGCGCAGACCCGACTCGGCGGCGGCCGCATTCATCACGCGATGCGCACAATCGCATTGGCGCGCCGGGCTTTTGACATGATGTGCGAGCGCGCGGTGTCCCGTCAGACCCGGCACGGGCGGCTGTCCGACTTCCAGATGACTCAGGAGAAGATCGCCGACAGCTGGATCCAGATCGAACAGTTCCGGTTGCTGGTGCTGCGCACCGCGTGGCTGATCGACAAGCACCACGACTACCAGAAGGTGCGCCGCGACATCGCGGCGGTGAAGGTCGCGATGCCCCAGGTGTTGCACGATGTGGCACAGCGGGCCCTGCACTTGCACGGCGCGCTCGGTGTCTCCGACGAGATGCCGTTCGTCAAGATGATGGTGGCCGCCGAGTCGCTGGGCATCGCCGACGGCGCGACCGAACTGCACAAGATGACCGTCGCCCGCCGCACGCTGCGCGAATATCAGCCTGTGACAACGCCTTTCCCGTCGCAGCACATCCCCACCCGCAAGGCCGAGGCGGAGGCGCGGCTGGCCGCGCGCCTGGAGCACTCCATCGCCGAGTTCTGACGCCCCGTGCGGCCCCCTAGGTGATGTAGCGGACGATGCTTTCGGCCACGCAGGCCGGCTTGGGTGAGTTTTCGATCTCGACGGTCGTGGAAACCACTGCCTGCACGGCGCCGTTGCCGACGTCGTCGACGCTGACCAGCGAACTGTTCGCGCGCACCCGCGACCCCACCGGCACCGGAGCCGGGAAGCGAACCTTGTTCAGGCCGTAGTTGATTGCCAGTTTGATGCCCTTGACGGTGTACATGTCGTGCTGCAGCCGCGGCAGCAGCGACAGGGTCATGAACCCGTGGGCGATGGTGGTCCCGAACGGCCCGTTGGCCGCTCTCTCGGGGTCGACGTGGATCCACTGGTGGTCACCGGTCGCGTCGGCGAACAGGTTGACCTCTTCCTGGCTGATCGTCACCCAGTCGCTCTGCCCGATGGTCTCCCCCGCGGCGGCGGCGAGGTCGGCGACTGACTCGAAGGTGCGCATGGTCTCTCCTCTGGTCCGGGTATGCATAGAACTTATGCGGCTCCTGCTGATCACCGACACCCACATCCCGAAACGCGCCCGCGACCTGCCCGCGCAGGTATGGGACGAGGTCGCCGCCGCCGACGTCGTCATCCACGCCGGGGACTGGGTGACGCCTGACCTGCTGGACCGGCTGGAAGCACGGTCGGCCCGGCTGATCGCGTGCTGGGGTAACAACGACGGCGACGAGCTGCGGTCCCGGCTGCCCGAGCGCGCGGACGTGGAGCTGGCTGGTCTGCGCTTCACGGTCATGCACGAGACGGGCGGCGCCGCGGGCCGTGACGCACGGATGTCCCGGCTCTATCCCGAGACCGACGTGCTGGTCTTCGGCCACAGCCACATCCCGTGGGATACCACGACGCCGACCGGACTGCGACTGCTCAATCCGGGGTCACCGACGGATCGTCGCCGTCAACCCTTCTGTACCTACATGACCGCATCGATCGAGCACGCGGCCATTGACGTGACCCTGCACCGGCTGCAGCGTCAGGCCTGATGACCGATGAGCATCTTCGGGCCTGCGGTGAGCCCGCCACTCGGCGTCGCCGCTCGCTGTTCGAAATACAACAGCTCCCACAGCGCCGTGTCGCTCGCGGTGTCGACGAGGCCGTCGTGACTGTGCTCGACGTTCACCTCACCCCTGAATCGGAGGTACGCCCCCGCCGACCCGAAGTCGAGTGTGGACACCTCCTGGTGCTGGCGGAATGTCACCCGGAAGGCGTGGGCGCCGACCGCGACGGAGTACTCCAGGCGATGGGCGACAGGGATGCCGGTCCCGGCATGGGTCGCGACGTCGGCCGCGGTGAACCCGATCGCTTCGGCACCGACCGCCGAGGCGACAATCTCGTCACCTCGTGCCACCATCACGGCCGGTAGTGGCGCGTTGTCGTAGTCACGGTGGCTGACGAACATCAGTGACACGACGGTGTATTCACCGACCCGGGCCCGTCCCCAATACCAGTGATCGAGCACTTTGCGCGGCGCCACGTTGCCCCAGTTGTGATCGTGGTACCCGGTGCCGGTGAGTTCGCGCACCTGCCCGGCCACGCTGATCGTGGCCCGCACCTGGCCCCGGGCCACCATCGGCAACCAGGCGATGTGATGCTGCTCCTCGACGCCGAAGAATACGTGGCCGCTGGCCGGTCGCCACGGCGGCACCTCCGGCATCAGGGTGAAATCGGCTCGGAGGTCGTCGATTTCAACGTGGATCTGGTACCCGTCTGCGCTGCGGCGAAAGGTGTTCGCGCCGATCCGGACATCGCAGTCGGCCACAGACGCCGCGAACGAATCGGCGTCGGTGGTCATGGTGTGGTCCGTCCGTTCCCCGTCGGCCGTTGTGACAGTCAACAGAACGAACGGCGTCAGAGGCGCTGCGGGAGAGACGAAGGGCGGTTTGGTGTGCATCTCCACCGTCACCGTCGACCCGTCATCCAGGTGGGCATCGAAATACCACCACTCGAAGGTGCCGCGGGTCCCGGCCGCGTCGCCGGTCCGCCAGCCGTCCTCCCAGAGCTCAATCTCATTGGGGCGCAGTCCGAGTCGGTCGTAGTGCCGCGGTTCGCAACCGATCAGAGCGTGGTTCTCCGGATACGTCATGCACCAGACGCTAGGCGGCGCGATAGTCGCGATTGCGACACCTCACATAGCATTTGCGACATGTTTATCGGCGTGATGGCGTTACCCGGATGCTGGGCCAGCGGGCTGGTCACGATCACCGACGTGATCCGCGGCGCCAACACGGCGCGGCAACAGGTAGCAACCGATATCGCCGAGATCGAGCTCGCGACCGTCGGAATCGATTACACGCCAGTGCCTGCCGCTGGCGGCCTGATGGTGCCGATAGACCTGACCGTCGACGACGCCGCCATGAGCCGGCTGGATCTGCTGGTGGTGCCCGCCCTCACAATGAACACGCCGGCGGGGGTCGTCGATGCCCTGATGCGAGACGAGGTCCAGGCAGCGCGCGCGGCGGTCCGCGACTGGGTACGGTCCGACCGTCCGGTGGCCGCGGCATGTACGGGAACGTTCGTGCTCGCGGACGCCGGTGTGCTCGACGAACACCAGGCGACGACGAGTTGGTGGCTCGCGGACGAGTTCGCGCGGCGCTTCCCGCGGGTCAGGCTGGACATGTCGCGCATGGTGATCGCCGACGGTTCGGTGACGACAGCGGGCGCCGCGTTTGCGCACATCGATCTCGCCATGCACATCGTCGCAGGCATCAGCCCCCAACTGGCCGACGCGACCGCCGCCATCCTGCTCTTCGACCGGCGCCCGGCGTCAAGCACCGCAGCCGCACAGACCTATCTGGCGACCACCGACCGCCTGGTCGTCGACTTCGAAGCGTGGATCCGCAAGAACCTCGATGGCAACGTCGATATCGCCTCCGCCGCCCTCGACCTCGGGACCACCCGGCGCACGCTGGAACGACGGGTTCGGCAGAGCCTGGGCGTAACGCCGTATGCGCTGCTGCAACGGGTCCGGGTCGAACATGCCCGGCACCTGCGCCAGACGACCTCCTTGAGGCTCGAGCAGATTGCCCTGATGGTCGGTTACAACTCCGCGTCGGCTTTGCGGCAGGCCATGCGCCGGGAATAAATAGCTCGCCTACAGAGCTATTATGGTCCGCGGTGACCACGCAGACCGATCTCGCCGCGGACGTGCCCCGGATCCTGGGCAGGTTCCGCCGTCAGCTGCGGCGGGCCGCCGGCACCGGGTATCCGTCCGGCCGGGTCTCCGAGTCGCAGGCCGAGCTGTTGCGCCTGGTCTCGCGGCGTCCGGGGGTGTCGGTCAGCGTCGCGGCCGCCGAGTTGGGCCTGGTGGCCAACACCGCCTCCACCCTGGTGTCCAAGCTGTCCAGCGCCGGCTTGCTGGAACGGACGGCGGACCCGGCGGACCGGCGGGTGAGCCGGCTGCGGCTCACGGATTCGGCGCAGCACGTGATGGACGCCACCGCGGCGACACGGCGGGCGGTGCTCACCGACCTGCTCAATGAGCTTGACGACCAGCAGATCGGGGTATTGGCCAAGGGGTTGGAGGTGCTCGAGGAGATGACCAAAAAGCTGCAGGAGCGATACACATGACCGAAGCAATTGACTGCCGGCACCTCACCTATCGCTACGGCGAGCACACGGCCGTCGACGACGTGACGTTCACGGTACGGCCCGGCGAGACGATGGGTCTGCTCGGTCCCAACGGCGCCGGTAAGACGACAGTGGTGCGGGTGCTGACCACGCTGGCGCCGGTGCAGCACGGCGAACTGCGGATCTTCGGGCTGGACGCGCAGAGCCAGACGATCGATATCCGCAGCAACATCGGGTATGTGCCGCAACAACTCTCGATCGAAACGGCGTTGACCGGCCGGCAGAACGTGACGTGGTTCGCCCGGTTGTACGGCGTCCCGCGCGCCGAGCGCACCCAGCGCGTCGAGCAGGCGCTGGCCGCCATGGATCTGCTCGATGTTGCCGACAAGCTGGCATCGAGCTACTCCGGGGGGATGGTGCGCCGCCTCGAGGTGGCCCAGGCCCTGGTCAACCGGCCCTCGCTGCTGGTGCTGGACGAACCGACCGTCGGCCTGGACCCGATCGCCCGCGACGGAGTGTGGACGCAGGTCCGCAAGATGCAGGAGCAGTTCGGTATGACCGTGCTGCTGACCACCCACTACATGGAAGAGGCGGACGCGCTGTGCGATCGGGTCGCCCTGATGCACCACGGCGCATTGCAGGCGGTGGGAACCCCTGCGGAGTTGAAGGCCGCCCTGTCGCCGGAGGCCACCCTCGAAGACGTGTTCCGCCACTATTCGGCAACCGGTCTGACCGAAGACTCCGCCGATATCAGTGAAATCCGTTCCACCAGAAGGGTTGCTCGCCGTGTCGGTTGATCACACCCACCCGTTTACCGTCGGCCTGGTCCGCGCTCCGCACGGATTGGACAGAGCCAGAGCAACATTGAGCCGCATCGGCGCATTCGCGATCGTGGAACTGCAGAAGCTGCGGCACGACCGGACCGAGCTGGTGATGCGCATGGTGCAGCCCGCGCTGTGGCTGCTGATCTTCGGCACCACGTTCAGCCATCTGCATGTCATCGACACCGGCAACGTGTCGTATCAGGCGTTTCTGGCACCGGGAATCATCGCTCAGTCGGCGCTGTTCATCTCGATTTTCTATGGCATCCAGATCATTTGGGATCGCGACGCCGGTGTTCTGGCGAAACTGATGGTGACCCCGGCGCCCGCGTCGGCCCTCATCACCGGCAAGTCGTTCGCGGCCGGTGTCCGGTCGGTCGCGCAGGTGGTCGGCGTGCTGGCCCTGGCCTATGTGATGGGCATCGGGCTGACCGTCAACCCACTGCGGATTCTGGGGGCGATGGTCGCCGTCATGCTCGGCGCCGCGTTCTTCGCCTGCCTGTCAATGACTTTGGCCGGTCTGGTGCGCAACCGCGACCGATTGATGGGGATCGGCCAGGCCATCACCATGCCGCTGTTCTTCGCGTCCAACGCTTTGTATCCGGTTGACGTGATGCCGAGCTGGTTGCACGCGCTGAGCAAGGTCAACCCGCTCAGTTACGAGGTCGACGTGCTGCGCGCGCTGCTGATCGGCACCCCGTTCCACCTCGCGGATGTCATCGTCCTCATTGTCGCGCCGATCGTCGGAATCATCACGGCGTCAACGTTTTTACGCCGACTCGTCGCATAGCGCATCCGCCGCCGGACGGGAAGACGGCGATACCCCTCCGGTGGCCATTCGTTACCCGAAAGTGACCACCTCAACGCGTCTCGGCGCCGACTCCTAATCGTTAGCCAACCGCGACAAAGTTCTACGGCCGCGACGGGCCGGCCGGCTCTGCCGCCTGTGTTTCACTCGCCCAAGAACAGATTCCACCGCACGAGCGGCAGATGAAAGTTGGGATGGGTAGAAACGATGAAGTTCGTTGAAAAGCTGCGTGGTGCAGCGACAACCATGCCTCGCAGGTTGGCATTCGCGGCTATAGGCGCTGCGCTGCTGACCGGTCTCGTCAGTGCGGTCGGCGGGTCGGCCACCGCGGGTGCGTTCTCCCGGCCGGGGCTGCCGGTCGAGTATCTGCAGATTCCGTCACAGGCGATGGGTCGCAACATCCGAGTCCAATTCCAGGGTGGCGGAGCGCATTCGGTCTACCTGCTGGACGGCCTGCGCGCCCAGGACGACTACAGCGGCTGGGACATCAACACCCCGGCATTCGAGGAGTTCTACAACTCCGGCCTCTCGGTGGTCATGCCGGTCGGCGGACAGTCCAGCTTCTACAGCGACTGGTACCAGCCGTCACAGGGCAACGGCCAGAGCTACACCTACAAGTGGGAGACCTTCCTGACCCGGGAGATGCCTACCTGGCTGCAGGCCAACAAGGGCACGTCCCCGGTAGGCAACTCCGTTGTCGGCCTTTCGATGTCGGGCGGCTCGGCGCTGGTGATGGCCGCGTACTACCCGCAGATGTTCCCCTACGCGGCCTCGCTGTCGGGCTTCCTCAACCCGTCCGACGGGTGGTGGCCGACGCTGATCGGGCTGGCGATGAACGACGCGGGCGGCTACAACGCCAACAGCATGTGGGGCCCGTCCAGCGACCCGGCCTGGAAGCGCAACGACCCGATGATGCAGATCCCGCGGCTGGTGGCCAACAACACCCGGATCTGGGTCTACTGCGGCAACGGCACACCCAGCGACCTCGGCGGCGACAACATGCCCGCGAAGTTCCTCGAAGGCCTGACGCTGCGCACCAACCAGCAGTTCCAGCAGACCTACGCGGCCAACGGCGGGCGCAACGGGGTGTTCCAGTTCCCGGGCAACGGCACCCACTCCTGGAACTACTGGAACCAGCAGTTGATGGCCATGAAGCCTGACATGCTGCAGGTGATCAACGCGGTCAACGCCGCGCCGGCGCCCGCTCCGGCACCGGCACCGGCCGCTCCGCCGGTCGCCGGCACCTGACCACTCCTCCACCAGACCCATCGGCAGCAGCGCAACGGCCAGCGCTGCTGCCGATGTTCTTTTTCCTAGGTAGCAGCGCACCCGGCCAGCGCTGCTGCCGATGTTCTTTTTGCAGCTAGCAGCGCACCCGGCAACTAATCAGTCCAGCAACCCCCGCCGGTCGGCGTGCAGGTAGGTGTAGCAGGTCGTCACCGCGCACACGAACGCGGCGACGCCGAGCATCTGAGTGCCGCTGACCACCAGACTGATCGCGCCCCCGATCGCGGCGCCCAACATGAACGTCGCGAGCATCATGAAATAGCCGAACCAGTCCTCGATTTTCCCGCCGGCGATGTGGCGCTCGATGCCCTGGCCCATCTTGACCAGGGTGCCGGTCACGTAACTCAGCGGCACCGACACTTCGCCGTCTTTGACGAAGGAAGTGTTCAGCGCCCCGATTCCGAAGACCACAAACATGATCGGCACGAAATCCAGCAGGGTTTGCTCCCAGCCGCCCAGCACGATGTCGAGGCCGGTGGCGAACACCAGGCAGAAAGTGGTCAGCACGGTCGGGCCGTGCGGGTGTTCCGCCCAGAAGCGGCGCCGGCACACCGAGGAGACGATCACGCCGGCCACAAAACACAACAGCAGGGTGCCCGCGCTCAGCGACAGCGTCATATCGTCGCGGAACACGCCCAGCACGGCACGCTGGGCGTTCCCGGTCATGAACGTTACGAAATACCCCTCGGAGTGGGTGAAGGCCGTGGCCCCCAATACCCCGGCCAACGCAGCCAGCACCCAGGCCAGTCTGGCTTCGCTGTCGTACATCTCTTTCTGCACATGAGCATGCTCCCAGAGACCCGCACCGACAGCGCGACCGCGCTTGAGTCAGGCCGTCGTCAGACGGGCAATCGACCGCAGCGGAATCGGCAGCCAGGTGGGACGGTGACGTGCCTCGTATCCGGTCTCGTAAACCGCTTTGTCCAGCTCGTAAGCGGCCAGCAGGAGCGCCGAATCACGCGGATCGATTCCGGAAGCGGCCGCATACCCGTCACAGAACGCGGTGCGATTGCGTTCGACCCACTCCCGGGCCCGCGCCGCCTTCTGCTTGTCGGCGGTGTTCTCCACCAGCGGGCCGTAGGCGGCGTACTCGAACGACCGCAACACCCCGGCGACGTCACGCAACGGCGAATCCGGTGCCCGCCGTTCCTGCAGCGGCTGGCCCGGCTCCCCCTCGAAATCAATCAGCACCCAGCTCTCCGGGGTCCGTAGCACCTGCCCCAGGTGCAGGTCGCCGTGCACCCGCTGCACGGTGATCGACTCGTCGGCCAGCTTGCGGAACCGCTCTTCGATCGTCGTCGCGTACTGCTCGAGGTCCGGCACCGTGGCAACGGCCGCGCTGAGCCGCGACAGGACATGGTCCAGCGGGAAGACCGTCTGTGACGTCCCGAGGGTCTCGGCGAGGGTGGCGTGCACCGAAGCCACCGCCTCCCCGAGGCGGTAGGACTCACCGGCGAAGTCGCCGCCGACCTCGTGGGCATAGAGGTCGCCCTCGGCGAACAGGTCCCGCACGCTGGCGGTCGCCATCGCCCAGCCCTCGGCGGCGTTGGCCGCGAATGCGGTCACCATGCCCAGCGGCGAGGAGGCGTCCGGATCGCCCTGCGAACCCACCTCGTAGGCGCCGAGCAATTTGGCCACGTGGGTGTTGCCGGCCCGTCCCAGCACCCGGTTGAGTTCGATGTCCGGATTGATACCGGGGCTGACCCGGCGGAACACCTTGAAGATGGCGCACGGCGCCCGGTCGAAGATCACGCTGGTGTTGCTCTGCTCGGCATCTGACACTCGCGGGTAGGCGTCCAGCGGCAATTCCACGTCGGGTTCTTTGGAGAACCTGACCTGGCTGTCGGATTCGCCGCGTACCTCCGCGGAGTCGATCAGCGACAGCAGGAACTGGGCGGCCGACGGGTCGTACAACGCGTCGAATGCGGTGTGGTCTTCGGCCGAGCCGATGGTGGCCAGGGTGCTGTACTCGGTGACCGGCTCGGTGTCCCACCCCACGATCACCTGGTAGCGCTCGGTGAAACCGTCGGCATAACCGACGTCGACCAGCACCAGGTCCAGATTCTCGCGCAGCGGCACCACAACCGACACGTCGGCGGTGGACAGTTGCCTGTTGCGTCCGGCATACCAGCGTTGCTGCGGAAGCCACTCCGCCCAGGGCAGGTTTGCGGGCATCGTCGGGCGGGTCATCGGTCCTCCTCGGAAGCGGACAGCTGGAACCAGTAGAACCCGTGTCCCGGGAGCGTCAGCAGATAAGGCAGATGCCCGATCCGCGGGAATTCCACCTGTCCGGTGAGTTCGATTGGGGTGTAGTTGTTCCACTGCTGCAGGTTCAATTCGATCGGCTGAGGGAACCGAGAAAGATTGTTGACGCACAACACGACGTCGTCTTCGGCGTCCTCACGCGGCACTTCCCGCACATAGGCCAGCACTGACGGATTGGACCCACCGAGTTCGTGAAATGACCCGACGGCGAACGCGTCGTGCCGGCGGCGCACCGCCAGCATCGTGCGGGTCCAGTTGAGCAGTGACGTCGAGGTGTCGCGTTGCGCCTCGACGTTGACGGCCTGATAGCCGTAAACCGAGTCCTGGTTGGTCGGCAGGAAGAGCCGGCCCGGGTTGGCGGTCGAGAATCCGGCGTTGCGGTCCGGCGTCCATTGCATCGGCGTCCGCACGCCGTCGCGGTCACCCAGCCAGATCACATCGCCCATGCCGATCTCGTCGCCGTAATACAGCACCGGCGAACCCGGCAACGACAACAACAGTGCGGTGAACAGCTGCATCTGGTTGCGGTCGTTGTCCAGCAGCGGCGCCAGTCGGCGCCGGATACCGACATTCGCCTTCATCCGCGGATCTTTGGCGTACTCCGCGTACATGTAGTCGCGTTCCTCGTCGCTGACCATCTCGAGCGTCAGCTCGTCGTGGTTGCGCAGGAAAATCCCCCACTGAGCCAGGTCCGGGATGTCGGGCGTCTGGGCCAGGATTTCCGAGATCGGAAAGCGGGACTCGCGGCGCACCGCCATGAAGATGCGCGGCATCAGCGGGAAGTGGAACGCCATATGGCATTCGTCGCCGCCGGTGGTGGGATCGCCGAAGTACTCCACGACGTCGGCCGGCCACTGATTGGCCTCGGCAAGCAGTACCCGGCCGGGATATTCGTCGTCCACCACCTTGCGCACCCGCTTGAGGAAGGCGTGTGTCTCGGGCAGGTTCTCGCAGTTGGTGCCCTCCCGCTCGAACAGGTACGGCACCGCGTCCAGCCGGAACCCGTCGATGCCCAGCCCGAGCCAGAACCGCAGGACGTCGATCATCGCTTCCTGCACGGCCGGGTTGTCGTAGTTGAGGTCCGGTTGGTGCGAGAAGAACCGGTGCCAGTAGAACTGCTTACGCACCGGGTCGAAGGTCCAGTTCGACTCTTCGGTGTCGATGAAGATGATCCGGGCGTCGGTGTATTTCTCGCTGGTGTCGCTCCAGACGTAGAAGTCGCCGTACGGGCCCTCAGGGTCGTGCCGGGACTCCTGAAACCACGGGTGCGAATCCGAGGTGTGATTCATCACTAAGTCGGTGATGACCCGGATACCGCGGGCGTGGGCCTCGTCGATCAACGCGACGAAGTCCTCGACGGTGCCGAAGTCGGGCAGCACCTTGTAGAAGTCGCGGATGTCGTAACCACCGTCGCGCAGCGGTGAATCGTAGAACGGCGGCAGCCACAGGCAGTCCACCCCGAGCCACTGCAGATAGTCCAGGCGGTCGATGAGTCCACGCAGGTCACCGGAGCCGTCGGCGTTCGAGTCGAAGAACGCCCGGACCAGCACCTCGTAGAACACGGCGTGCTTGAACCAGGTCGGATCCGCGGGCAGGGCAGCGGCGTTGTCGAAGTCCTCGGCGGTCGGGTGCTCGACCACACCTCCTTCGACGTGGCTGCCCTCCGCTGGATGGTGTGCGGGATCTTGCCTAGAGGCGCTTATCGCGTCATTCATCAAATCCACGATGCCACGGGTACCCGACGCACCTCGTTAAGAATCACCCGAAGCACCCTGACTCTCAGCCCGACGGTGAATCACGGCCTACCCCAAACGAATTGGTTTGATCAGGCCGGGGGGCCCTCCGCCAGGGTGACGTTCTCGGTGCGCGCAACACCGGTTTTGGAGGTGAAGCTGATCGAGACCATGTCACCCGGGTGGTGTCCGTTGAGCGCATCGGACATCGCGGTGGCCGAGTTGATCGGCACGCCGTCGAGTGCGGTGATGATGTCGCCGTTGGAGATCCCGGCGGCCGCCGCGGGAGCGTTGCCGACGACCCGCTGGACCCGCGCGCCGCTGCCGTTGTTGTCGACGACGCCGAGGCCGAGGAAGGCCGTGGGGCCGACGTGCACGGTGGGCGACCCGCCGCCGGACCGGATGTTGTTGGCGATGCCCATCGCCGTTCCGATCGGAATCGCGAAGCCCTGTCCGCCCTGTGACATCTGGAAGTTCTCGGTCGCCGCGGTGTTCATGCCGACCACCTGGCCGGCGCCGTTGACCACCGGTCCGCCGGAATCGCCGGGCTGGATCGCGCCGTCGAACTGGATCAGTCCGTTCAGGGTCTCGGCCGCCCCGGTCAGGGAGTCCGAGGCCTGGACGGTCTGGTTGACGGCGAGGACCTTGCCGGCCACGGCGCGCGGGGTTCCCCCCTGGCCGCCGGTGTTACCCATGGCGACCACCGGTTCGCCGACGCTGACGCCGCCGCCGATGGCAGCGGTAGGCAGGCCGCCCGCGCCGCGCAGCTGCAGCACCGCGACGTCCTGGGTGCGGTCATAACCGACCACGTCCACGCCGTAGGTGCGTCCGTCGCCGACGCTGAAGGCGCTGATGTCGGTGGCGCCCGAAATGACGTGGTTGTTGGTCAGCACGACGCCGTTGGGGTCGATGACGATGCCGGTGCCGGCTCCCACCGCGTTGTTGTAGCCCAGCTTCGTGTTGATGTTGACCACCTGCGGCCCCACCTGTCCGACGAGCGCCGACGGGTCGAGCGGGACCGACGGGAATTGCTTGTACGGCGCGGCCTGCGCGGGCGCCGGCGGAGTCGCCAGACCCAGGCCGGAGACCATTCCCACGACGGCCATGACGGCAACCAGCCATGACCACCTGAATGAACGGTGGCGCGATTTGCTCATCCGGTATACCTCCTGCGTCGGGTAAATAGTCTTCAGTGAAAAATCAAGTCCCAGCCGTAAGGTCCGGGCGGCGGCTCCGTTGTCCTTACCACCGTAATCCAGATACCCATTTAATCGGTGGTCAGGCACCAATTCGGCGAAATGCTGGATCACATCCGGCTCAAATGGGCACCGAGTTAAATGAAGCCTAAGCCGACGGACCCGCCGACGGCCTAATCGGAAAGGCCGGTGGTGACTTACATCACCGGCAGCACCGGCGAAGGCGCCGGTTCTAGGCTGGTTGCGTGGACATCCGGGCCCTGTTCGCCGCATCGCCCGTAGCGCGACTGGCCACCGTCACGCCCGACGGCACCCCGCACCTGGTGCCGGTGGTATTCGCGGTCGACGGAGACATGATCTACACCGCGGTCGATGCCAAGCCCAAGACCACCAAACGGCTGCGCCGGCTCGCCAACATCGAACGCAACCCGGCCGTCAGCCTGCTGGCCGATCACTATGCGCCGGATTGGGCGCAGTTGTGGTGGGTTCGGGTGGACGGCACCGCGACCATCGCGGCCGAGGGCGACGCGCTACGCACCGGCTATGAGTTGCTGCGCGCGAAATACCCGCAATACCAATCAGTTCCACTGGACGGTCCGGTGATCGCCGTCAACGCGACCCGTTGGTCGGGCTGGCACGCCTGATATCGGCCGTCGGCCCACCCTTGTGCTGGGCCGCGGTTGGGGGAAAGGTTGCTGGTGCGTCCTGTGGGCTGGATCACGCCGCGTACGGGAGTCGGCGGCACCCCGGGAGAACTGGAGGATTGTCATGGCCGACAGAGTGAGTGGATCCCCGGGCGCGGGTACGGCCCCCACCGCAACCGGTCCCGACGGTATCCGCAACGTCGTCCTGGTCGGGCCGTCCGGTGGCGGCAAGACCACCCTGGTCGAGGCCCTGCTGGTCGCGGGCGGGGTGCTGTCCCGCCCCGGGTCGGTCACCGACGGCAGCACGGTCTGCGACTTCGACGACGCCGAGATCCGCCAGCAACGATCGGTCGGTGTGGCGGTGGCATCCCTGTCGCACGCCGACATCAAGGTGAACCTGGTCGACACACCCGGGTACGCCGACTTCGTCGGCGAGCTGCGCGCCGGACTGCGCGCCGCCGACTGCGCCCTGTTCGTCATCGCCGCCAATGAAGGTGTGGACGAGCCCACCAAGTCGCTGTGGCAGGAGTGCAACCAGGTCGGAATGCCCCGCGCGGTGGTCATCACCAAGCTCGACCACGCCCGCGCCAACTATGCCGAGGCGCTCGATGCCGCCCAGAATGCGTTCGGCGACAAGGTTTTACCGTTGTACCTGCCGGCCGGTGACGGGTTGATCGGGCTGCTGTCGCAAACCCAGTACAACTACTCCGACGGCAAACGCACCGAGTCGGCGCCCGACGCGTCCGAAGCCGACCGGATCGAGGAGGCCCGTGGCAGCCTGATCGAAGGCATCATCGAGGAGTCCGAGGACGAGTCGCTGATGGAGCGCTATCTCGGCGGTGAGGCGATCGACGAATCGATCCTGATCCAGGATCTCGAGAAGGCGGTGGCCCGCGGGTCGTTCTTCCCGGTGATCCCGGTGTGCAGCAGCACCGGCGTGGGCACCTATGAACTCTTGGAGGTCGCCACCCGGGGCTTCCCGTCCCCGCGCGAACACCCGCTTCCCGAGGTCTTCACGCCGCAGGGCGCCACGCACGAGGAACTGGCGTGTGACGTCGACGCGCCACTGCTGGCCGAGGTGGTCAAGACGACGTCGGACCCGTACGTCGGGCGGGTCAGCCTGGTCCGGGTGTTCTCCGGAACCATCAAGCCGGACGCCACTGTCCATGTGTCGGGGCACTTTTCGTCGTTCTTCGGTAACGGCAATAACGGGCACGGCAGCACGCACCCCGACCACGACGAAGACGAGCGCATCGGGGTGCTGTCGTTCCCGCTCGGCAAGCAGCAGCGGCCCGCGTCCACCGTGGTGGCCGGCGACATCTGCGCGATCGGCAAGCTGAGCCGGGCCGAGACCGGCGACACGCTGTCGGACAAGGCCGAACCGCTGGTGCTCAAGCCGTGGACGATGCCCGAACCGCTGTTACCGGTCGCCATCCAGGCGCACGCCAAGACCGACGAGGACAAGCTGTCGGTCGGGTTGGGCCGGTTGGCCGCCGAGGACCCCACCCTGCGGATCGAACAAAACCCGGAGACACACCAGGTGGTGCTCTGGTGCATGGGCGAGGCCCATGTCGGCGTGGTGCTCGAAGCGCTGTCCAACCGCTACGGCGTCACCGTGGACACCGTCGAATTGCGGGTGCCGTTGCGAGAGACATTGGGCGGCAAGGCGAAAGGGCACGGGCGCCACGTCAAGCAGTCCGGCGGCCATGGCCAGTACGCGGTGTGCGACATCGAGGCGGAGCCGCTACCGGAGGGCGCCGGCTTCGAATTCGTGGACAAGGTGGTCGGCGGCGCGGTCCCGCGCCAATTCATCCCCAGCGTGGAGAAGGGCGTCCGGGCGCAGATGGAGAAGGGTGTGCACGCCGGCTATCCGATGGTCGACATCCGCGTCACCCTGCTCGACGGGAAGGCACACAGCGTCGACTCTTCGGACTTCGCGTTCCAGATGGCCGGCTCGCTGGCGCTGCGCGAAGCCGCGGCGGCGACGAAAGTGATCCTGCTGGAACCGATTGACGAGATCTCGGTGCTGGTGCCCGACGATTACGTCGGCGCCGTAATGGGTGACCTGTCCGGCCGCCGGGGCCGGGTGCTCGGAACCGACACCGCCGGCCACGAGCGCACGCTGGTGAAGGCCGAAGTGCCGCAGGTCGAATTGACCCGCTACGCCATCGATCTCCGCTCCCTGGCGCACGGTGCCGCGTCGTTCACCCGGTCGTTCGCCCGCTACGAATCGATTCCCGAATCCGTTGCCGCCCGGGTGACGACGACGGTTTGATCTGCCGGCACCGTCATTCCTGGCCGGCCCGGCCGAACCGGGCCGACACCGCACGGCGGTCCAGTGAGCCCTTGGCGGTGTGCGGCAACTCCTCAGCCGTCACGAACGTCGCGGGAATCTCAAAGGGCGCCAACCGTTCCCGGCAGAACTCGGTGAGCTCGTCGGCACCCGGGGCCGCACCCCGCGGCACGATGACAGCGGCGACGGCTTCGCCGTACATCGGGTGCGGCACCCCGAAAACGGCCACTTCCAACACCTTCGGGTGAGTCGCCAGCACTCCTTCCACGCGTTCGGGCGAAATCTTCTCCCCGCCCCGGTTGATGAGCTCCTTGATCCGCCCGCGGATGCTGAGGTCGCCGTCCTCCGACAGCGTCCCCAGATCACCGGTGCGCAACCAGCCGTCGGTGAAGTTCGCCTCGGTGATCTTCGGGTCACCGAGATAGCCCCGAACCACGGTGGGGCCTCTCAGCCACACTTCGCCGACGGCACCCGTCTCGACCGGCGCCCCGTCGTTGCCGGCAATGCGGATCTGCGGCCCGGTGGAGCGGCCCACCAGACCGGTCGAGACCGCAGGGTTGACCTCCTGGTCGATACCGGTGCTGGCCACCTGGTGAGTGGCCTCGGTCATCCCGAACGCGCACAGCACCGGCGCGGAGAACTCACTCTGCAGCGCCCGGGCCACCTCGGGCGTCAGCGGCGCACTGCAACTGCGGATGAAACGCATTGTCGCTCGGTGGCTTTGAGCCGTCGCCGCGGCGGCGCGCTCCAGCAGAATCTGATGGATCGTCGGCACGGCCGTGTACCAGGTCGCGCCGACCGCGTCGATGTCGTCCCAGAAGGTGTGCGCGGAGAACCGTCCCCGGGAGGGCAACAACACCGTGCCGCCGGATGCCAGGGTCGACAACAGGGCGGCGATCAGCCCGTGGCCGTGGTAAAGCGGCATCACCGCGACCGTGGCGTCCCGCGGGCCCAGCTGATAACCGGCGATGATGGCCCGCACCGAGCGTGCGATGTTGTCGTGCGTCCAAGGCACCATCTTGGGCAGTCCGGTCGTGCCGCCGGTGAACATGATCATCGCGTCGTCATCGCGCAGACCCTGCGGCGAGTCGGTCGCCGGTCCTGGCTCGGTGGAGGCATTGAGATGTGCCGTCCAGCCGCCGTTCTCGACGGTCACGGCAATCGGCCACCATTCGGATCCCTCGCCGTCGACCAGCACGGCCCGGGCCCCCGCCGCCTCGCTGCGCGCGCGTTGATCCCCGGCCGGCAACGCCGGGTCCAACGGGACCACGATCAGGCCTGCCCGCAACGCCGCAAGCAGCGCGACGACGAACTCGGCGTTGCTGCCCGCGCGCAAGGCGACCCGGTCTCCCGGCCGCAGGCCCGCCCGGGTCAGTTGGGCGGCCAGATCGTCGGCCAGACCGAGCAGTTCGCCATAGGTGACCGGGACGCGGTCTGCAGTGACGATGAGCGCCCGCGCATCCGGCGCGTGGGTGGCTGCCGCCTCGATCAGATCGGTGACACGTGAATCCTGCACGGAAGTCATCAGACGCTCCTTTGTCCGGGCTTACCCAGAACCCTGCCGGTGCCGATAACCGCTGTCCAATACCGATCCGCTAAGAGTCGATAAGCAGCGTGAATCACCGGATAGCGACGCGGTCTTGGACACGGCAGCCGAAGCGGACAACAGTGAGTGCCGGGACACGAGCCAAGAGAGGGGCAGCGACCATGACCGAACCGCTGACCGACGGCTTTCACCTGGTGGTGGATGCGCTGAAGGCCAACGATGTGGACACCATCTACGGGGTCGTGGGCATCCCGATCACCGATTTGGCACGCACCGCGCAGGACGCGGGGATCAGGTACATCGGCTTCCGCCACGAGGGCTCGGCCGGCAACGCCGCGGCTGCCGCCGGATTCCTGACCCGGCGCCCCGGCGTGTGCCTGACGACCTCGGGTCCGGGATTCCTCAACGGCCTGCCCGCGCTGGCGAACGCCACCACGAATTGCTTTCCGATGATCCAGATCTCCGGGTCCAGCGGTCGGGCGGTGGTCGACCTGCAACGCGGTGACTACCAGGACATCGACCAGCTCAACGCGGCGCGGCCGTTCGTCAAGGCGGCCTACCGGATCGCGCGGGTCGAGGACATCGGGCGTGGGGTCGCCAGGGCGATTCGCACGGCAATCTCGGGCCGGCCGGGCGGTGTCTACCTCGACATCCCGGGCGAGGTGCTGGGACAGGCCATGGAAACGTCCGCGGCGGCCGCTTCGGTGTGGCGCGTGGTGGATCCTGCCCCCCGCCAGCTGCCGGCGCCCGACGCGGTCGAGCGGGCACTCGATCTGCTGGCCGGCGCGGAACGACCGCTGATCGTGTTGGGCAAGGGCGCCGCTTACGCGCAGGCCGACAACGTGATTCGGCAATTCGTCGAACGCACCGGATTGCCCTACCTGCCGATGTCGATGGCTAAAGGCCTGCTACCGGACTCGCATCCGCAATCGGCCGCGTCCGCCCGGTCGCTGGCGATCTCCCGCGCCGATGTGGTGCTGCTGGTCGGCGCCCGACTCAATTGGCTACTCGGACATGGTGAATCGCCGCAATGGTCGTCAGGCACCAAGTTCATCCAGATCGACATCGCGCCCGCGGAATTCGACAGCAACCAGCCGATCGAGGCACCGCTCGCGGGCGACATCGAATCGGTGCTGTCGGCGCTGCGGGACGGTCTGGATGCCCACCCGATCAGCGCGCCACCGGCGTGGACCGCCGAACTCGCCGAACGCAAGGCCCGCAATGACGCCAAGATGGCCGAGCGGCTGGCCGAAAATCCGCACCCCATGCGGTTTTACAACGCGCTCGGCGCCATTCGCACGCTACTGCAACGGAATCCGGACGTCTACGTGGTCAACGAGGGAGCCAACGCACTGGACCTGGCCCGCAACGTCATCGGCATGGAGTTGCCGCGCCACCGCCTGGACACCGGAACGTGGGGCGTGATGGGCATTGGCATGGGTTACGCCATCGCCGCGGCGGTCGAGACCGGCCGGCCCGTGGTCGCCATTGAAGGCGACAGCGCATTCGGCTTCAGCGGCATGGAGATCGAAACGATCTGCCGCTACCGGCTGCCGGTCACCGTCGTCATCCTCAACAACGGCGGCGTCTACCGGGGCGACGAATCGGTGCCGGGGACGGACCCGGCGCCCACGGTGCTCAACGCGGGCGCACGTCACGAACTACTCGCGGAAGCGTTCGGCGGCAAGGGATATCACGTCACGACACCGGCCGAACTGGAGGCGTCGCTGTCCGAGGCACTCGCGTCCGGCGCACCCGCGCTCATCGACTGCCAACTCGACCCGGCCGCCGGAGTGGAGAGCGGGCATCTTGCCAGTCTCAATCCCCGGAGCGCCGCAAAGTCCTAATGGGTAAGACTGCGTAGCTGCGCGGCGAAGAATTCGTCGAGACCGAGGTTTTGCGCCGAGGCGACCAGTGCCCGCGCCACCGGCGACCCCGGGCCAGATGCGTTGGTGGCCAACCCGATCAACGCCTTGGGCGCGGGATCGACGAGTTCGACGGCCCGGATCTCACCCCGCGTCGGCGTCATCCACAGCCAGGTGTGCGGCACGATGGTGGCCCAGTTGCCGTTCGCCACCTGCGCGAACAGTGAAGCGACGGAATCGGTTTCGACCTGCGGGTGGACGGTGATGTCATGGTCGGCGAAGGCCGCGTCGATGACCTGGCGGTCGCGCATATCCGGCGTGAGCAGTGCCAGCGGCAGCTGTGCCGCGTCCGGCCAGCGCAGGGTGGCCGCGCCGGGCGGCAGCATGTCCGACCGCGACAGCAGCACGTACTGCTCCTCGTACAGCGGCACGAGTGCTACATCCTGGCTGTCCTTTGCATCCGCCGGGTGTGCGATGACGGCGTCGAGTTCGAATTCGTGCAGCCGCCGGTACAGCTCGGTCGCGGCCAGCCGGGAGCTGATCTGCACCTTTGCCAAGGGGTGTGCCGAGCAAAAGGCCGACAGCACCAGGGACGCGGTCGTCGAGGCCGTCGGCACGGTGCCCAGGCGTAGCGTCCCGGTGATGCCGGACTGCACCGCATGCACTTCCGCCTTGAAGGCGTCGTGTTCGGCAAGAATTCGCTTGGCCCAGACCACCAACCGCTCTCCCTCGGGCGTCAGGCCTTCGAAGCTGTGCCCGCGGTTGATCAGCGTGACGTTGAGTTCTCGTTCCAGCTTGGCGATGGCCGCCGACAGCGCAGGTTGCGAGACATAACACTTTTCGGCGGCGCGGGCGAAATGGCGCTCCTGGGCGACCGCGACGAAGTACTCGAGCTGGCGGAAGAGCACCCGCACCTCCTGGGGCCGTGGGCACGACCCGCTGAGGCTAACGCGTCCACCCCGGGCAGACCAGTCTGATGTGTTCGCGGCACCCCGGCTATGCCGGAATTGGGCTGGAATTGTTTGCTATGGCCCCCGTCCGCCGGATAACCACTAGGATGAGGAGTCGTGTTTATCGCACCGTCCCGGAGGGTGAAGGCCATGCGTCGAGCGGTTCGTAATCTGTTTGTTGTGGTGGCGAGCGCGCTGATGGCCGTGACCGGGTCAGCCGCTACCAGCACTGCCGCTATCTCGGCACCCGGGCCCGTTCCCGGACTGGCTTCCATCCTGCCGGCTAATGGCGCCGTGGTCGGTATCGCGCACCCCGTGGTGGTGACCTTCACCGCGCCTGTCAGCAATCGCCGCGCCGCCGAGCGGGCCATCCACGTCACCTCGCCGAGCCATACCCCCGGACACTATGAGTGGACGAACAGCAACGTCGTGCAATGGGTTCCGGACGGGTACTGGCCACCCAATACGCATGTCTCGGTCGGAGTCCAGGCGCTGGACGACCCGGAAGGCCCTGTTGACCCCGCCCCCGCGCCTGTCCCTGCCGAGCCTGGCACCCTCACACCGGCCCCCGTCCAGCCGGGCGGGACGCGCGAATTTGAAACCGGCCCTGGGACAAGGGGTGTTGCCAGCATCTCCGCTCACACGTTCACCGTCAGCCGCAACGGCGAGGTGCTGCGCACCATGCCGGCCTCGATGGGCAAGCCGAGCCGCCCCACGCCGATCGGCAACTTCAACGCCATGTCGAAGGAGCGCACCGTCGTGATGGACTCGCGGACCATCGGTATCCCGCTGAACTCCTCGGACGGATACCTGATCACCGCGCAGTACGCGGTGCGCGTCACATCGAGTGGCGTGTACGTACATTCGGCGCCGTGGTCGGTGAATTCGCAGGGCTACGCCAATGTCAGCCATGGCTGCATCAACCTGAGCCCGGACAACGCCGCCTGGTACTTCAACCAGGTGAACATCGGCGATCCGATCGACGTCGTAGCTTGATCCTCGTCGCCTGATCCGGGCCTGGTTCTGGTTCCCGCCCTTAGTGTGGCGACGGTCACACTCGCGGGACGGAAGATGGTCAGCAGTCCGCCGGTTGCCCCTTGGGAGTGTCCGGAACGAAAGGCTGACCATGAGCAGTCCGCACGAGGAACGCCTCGCCCAGTTGTTCGCCGAGGACGACCAGTTCCGGCAGGCCCGACCCGATGCCGCCGTCCGGGCCGCCGCGCGGCAACCCGGGCTGCGGCTGCCGCAGGTGATCGAGACGCTGGTGCGGGGTTACGCCGACCGTCCCGCGATGGGCTGGCGGGCACGCGGACTGACGAACGATCCCGAAACCGGCCGCACCGTCGGCACCTTGCTGCCCCGGTTTGACACCATCACCTACCGCGAACTGTGGTCCAACGTTGCGGCCATCGCCGCCGCCTGGCGAGGCGACCCCGAGAACCCGGCCGCAGCGGGCGACTTCGTGGCCACAGTCGGTTTCGCGAGCGTGGACTACCTGACCATCGACCTGGTCAGTGGATACCTCGGACTGGTCGCGGTGCCGCTGCAGCACAACACCACAGCCTCGCGGTTGCAGCCCATTCTCGCCGAGGTACAACCGCAGATCCTCGCCGCCGGCGCCGACTACCTCGACCTGGCGGTGGACGCCGCGATAGGCGCCGATTCGGTGTGCCGGCTCGTGGTTTTCGACTACCGACCCGAGATCGACGACCAGCGCGAAAGTCTGGCCCGGGCGCAACAGAAGCTGGCCGCCGCCGGGATGACGGTGCACATCGAGACCCTGGACGACGTCATCGCCCGCGGTCGAACCCTGCCGCCCGAACCGACGTACACCGGCGGTGACGACCAGCGGTTGGCCATGATCATGTACACCTCCGGCAGCACCGGATTACCCAAGGGCGCAATGTATTCCGAGCGCATGGTGGCGAAGATATGGACCAACGAGTTGATGCCGGACCGCGAGGACGTGCCGGTGTTCAACGTGAACTTCATGCCGCTGAACCACCTCGGGGGCCGGATCCCGCTGTCCACCGCATTCCAGGCCGGCGGCACCAGCTATTTCGTGCCGGAGAGTGATCTGTCCACCCTGTTCGAGGACTGGAATCTGGTGCGGCCCACCGAGATGGGCCTGGTGCCCCGAGTGGCGGAGATGCTGTACCAGCGCTACCAGAGCGCGGTCGACCGTCGCGTCTTCGACGGCATGTCCGTCGCCGAGGCTGAGGCGCAGGCACACGTCGAACTGCGCGAGCAGGTGCTCGGTGGACGCGTCCTCACCAGCTTCACCGGCACCGCGCCGCTGGCCGCCGAGATGAAAACATTCGTCGAAACCTGTTTGGGCGTACATCTTCTGGACGGCTACGGCCTGACCGAGGTCGGCATGGTCACCAAGGACGGCCTCGTGACGAAACCGCCGGTGATCGACTACAAGCTCGTCGACGTTCCGGAACTCGGCTACTTCCGCACCGACAGGCCTTATCCGCGTGGTGAATTGCTGGTGAAGTCGGCGACCGCCATGTCGGGCTACTACCAGCGTCCCGATGTCACAGCCGCCGCCTTCGACTCCGAGGGCTACTACCGCACCGGTGACGTGATGGCACAGATCGGGCCCGACCGACTCACCTATGTCGACCGGCGCAACAACGTGCTGAAGCTGGCGCAGGGCGAGTTCGTCGCAGTGGCCCGCCTGGAGGCGATCTTCGCCACCGCCCCCCTGATCCGGCAGATCTTCGTCTACGGCAACAGCGAACGTCCCTATCTTCTCGCCGTTGTCGTGCCGACCGACGAGGCACTCGGCCGGTTTCCGGACGACGACGCCGCCATCAGAGCGGCGCTGAGCGAATCCCTGCGCCAGACAGCCAAACTCGCCGAGCTGCAGTCATACGAGGTGCCCGCGGAGTTCCTGATCGAGCGTGAGCCGTTCAGCACCGACAACGGGCTGCTGTCCGGCGTGGGAAAGCTGTTGCGGCCGAAGCTCAAAGAGCGCTACGGCGACGAGCTGGAGCAGCTCTACGCACAGCTGGCCGACACCCGGGACGCGCAACTGCGTTCGCTACGGCACGGCGCGGCGGATCGGCCCGTCATCGACACGGTGGCGCACGCCGCCGAAGCACTGCTAGGTCTGGTCGGTGGAGCTCCGGATCCGGCTGAACACTTCATGGATCTCGGCGGAGATTCCCTGTCCGCGCTGACTTTCGCCAACCTGCTGCAGGACATCTTCGACGTCGAGGTACCCGTGGCGCTGATCATCGGGCCCACCAGCTCGCTGCGACTCATCGCGGACCACATCGAGGCGGGCCGCGAATCCGGTTCCCAACGTCCGTCGTTTACCACCGTGCACGGCCGCGGCGCGTCCCAGGTCCGCGCGGCCGACCTGACACTGGACAAGTTCATCGATGCCGCCACCCTGTCCGCCGCGGCGTCGCTACCCCGGACGACGGGGACACCGCGGACGGTGCTATTGACCGGCGCCAACGGCTATCTCGGCCGCTTCCTCGCACTCGAATGGCTGGAGCGGCTCAATGAAACCGGCGGACGTCTGCTGTGCCTGGTGCGCGGCACGGACCCGGAGGCCGCCTACCGGCGCCTCGAAGACGTCTTCCACTCCGGCGACCCGCAGCTGCTGCAGCGGTTCCAGACCTTGGCCGCTGACCACCTCGAGGTCATCGTCGGCGACATCGGTGAGCCGAATCTCGGTCTCAGCGAGGAGATTTGGCATCAGCTGGCGCAGCGCGTCGATCTGATCGTGCATCCGGCGGCGCTGGTCAACCACGTCCTGCCCTATGACCAGTTGTTCGGGCCGAACGTGGTGGGTACCGCCGAGCTGATCCGGCTCGCCATCAGCGGACGCGTCAAACCGATCACTTACCTGTCGACCGTGGCGGTCGCCATGTCCGTCGACGCGTTCACCGAAGACGGCGATATCCGTGCCGTCAGCCCCACCCGCCCCGTCGACGACAGCTACGCCAACGGGTATGCGAACAGCAAGTGGGCGGGTGAGGTGCTGTTGCGTTACGCACACGACCTGTGCGGCCTGCCGGTTGCCGTGTTCCGTTCCGACATGATTCTCGCCCACAGCTACTTCGCCGGTCAGCTCAATGTCCCAGATGCGTTCACACGATTGATCTTCAGCCTGCTCGTCGCCGGTATCGCGCCCGACAGCTTCTACCGGGCGGACGGCAGCCGCCCCCGAGCCCACTACGACGGGCTGCCCGCCGATTTCGTCGCCGAAGCCGTCGCCACGCTGGGTGAGCTGACGGCGACCGAAACCGCCCCGGTGTTCCGTTCCTTCGATGTGATGAACCCGCACGACGACGGCATCTCCCTGGACGTGTTCGTGGACTGGCTGATCGACGCCGGCAACGACATACATCGGATTGCGGACTACGACGAGTGGCTGGGGCGTTTCGAGACCGCGCTGCGTGCCTTGCCGGACAAGCAACGTCAATACTCGTTGCTGCCGCTCCTGGACGCCTACCGCATACCGCAGGATGCGCTACCCGGTGCGCCGGCGCCCACGGAGGTGTTCCGTGGCGCCGTGCGCAACGCGAAAATCGGTGTCGACAACGACATTCCGCACCTGTCGGCGACGCTGATCGACAAGTACGTCGCCGACCTGCAATTGCTCGACGTCATCCCAGGCCGGTCTGCACGATCTTGACCACCACCAGCACAACCGCCACCACCAGATAGGCCCGCAGGGTGAACAGGCCGGCGCGCCGCGTCGGCGACATCACCGGACGTTCGAGCGCGGCAAGATTCGTTGTGTGCCAATCATTCAGGTGCCGTACACGCTCGGCGCGAGTCAGCCGTGGAGCGCGGTCCCGCCGGTTCGTCAGGACCCCGACGGCACCGACTACGACGCCGAGCAACAGCCCGGCCCCCAAGCCGATGCCGATGGTTGTCGTCGACAAGCGCGGAAACAGGGTCGCCGCCGTCAACGCGAGCGACAACAGCACCAGGCTCCACACGATCGTCCACGCAACGATGTTCTGGCGCAACGTGTTCGACCACGGCCCGAGCAGCGCGCGGTCATTGCACAGCAGCACCAGGAAGACCGTTGCCGAAGGCAGCACCACGCCCGCCAGCGCCTGCACACCTTGCGTGATCAACCCCAACACGTGGTCGGGACTGAACGCGACGGCAGCCGAAACCGCGAGCAGCAGCGCGTAGCCGCCGTAAAACCAGGGAGCCTCGGTGATTTTCCAATGCAACGAATGCCGCTTGCCCAGGGCGTCACCGACGGCGTACGTGGTGGCCAGACCGATGGCGTTGGCGCCGATCAGCGATGCGTCCAGCAGCACGATCGCGAACAGGATCCCGACGGTCCGGCCTCTGTGGGTTGCCAAACCGGCGGCCACGGCACCCGCGTCGGTGAAGTTGCCGGCATCGGCGGTTCCCGCCAAGCCGAACGCGGTCACGGCCATCAGCGCCGTCGCACCTACCACGACAATGACGATGCCCAGCGCCAAATCGGCACGCGCATAAGGGATCCAGCGCGTGGTGATGCGCTTATCCACCACATTGGACTGCTGGAAGTACAGCTGCCAGGGCGCCACGGTGGTGCCCACGATGGCGACGACCAGCAGCAGCACCGTGGAGTTGAGCCCGCCCGGAAACTGCGGCACCAGCCCGTCGACCGTGGCGGTCCAGGTCGGATGGACGAGCAGCGCCATCGGGATGATCACCACGTTCACCGCGATCAGGAGGAACATCAGCGCCTCCCAGCGCCGGAACGAGCCGCCGGCCACCACCGCGAACAGCAGCACGGCGGCCGCCGGGATCGCGACGGCCCTCGGGCAACCCAGAAACCCGAGCGCCAGGGACACCCCGATGAACTCGGTGACGATCGTCAGTGCATTGAGCAGCAGCAGATCACCGACGCTGAACGCGCCCCAGAACTTGCCGAATCGCTCAAAGATCAACCGGGCGTGCCCAACTCGGGTCACCACACCCAGCCGCAGCGCCATCTCCTGGTTGACGTACAACACGGGGACCATCAGTGCCAGCGTCCACAGCAGGGCCATCCCGTAGTTCTGCCCGGCCTGCGCGTAGGTCGCGACGCCGCCGGCGTCGTTGTCGCCGACCATCGCGATCAGGCCGGGACCACTGATGACGAGCAGGGTACGCAACCGGCGCCATCGTCCGCCCACGTCGCCGTCACGGCCGATGCGGCCGAAGGCACCGACGATGTCCCCGACGTGCGCACCATCCAGCACCACCGGCTCGGGTGCCGCCGGCAGCGCTGACGGGTGGGTGGAGATCGAGGTCATGCCAGCACCGCGATGGGGCTGCGTCCCACGTAGGCGTCGGCTCGCTCTTGCGCGGTCATGTGCAGCGAGGTCTTGAACATGTGCGCGCAGCGCCGGAAAACAGAGGTGATCCTGGTCATTGCACTACTCCTGACTTCAGAGCCCGACCGGCTCGCGTCAAGCAGCGCAGCGCGGCGTCAGCCGGCGGACATGCCGGAGCCGGATCGGGACAGGATGGATTTCAGATACGGACTATCGCCTGGACTAGTACTCATCACGCCCTCACCTCCTCACAGCCGGGACACGCGCGGGTGTCACCACTCCACCACAGAGAGAAGCACCAACGAGAGAAGCGAATGCCCGACATGGTCGTCGGGCGCACCCCTCTCGTCGGAGCTTTGGCACTGCACGGCGTATCCGGCCGGGAGACCGGAAGCCACTTGGGCTCAACCCTTAAGCCGGGAAGAGCTGTCCTGACCCGGGGCGTCTTTCGACGTTCGGGGTCAGTGGCCTGTATCCGTGCAGACGCCTCACCTACCGAGGTGCTTGCAGCCTCCCATGTTGGCACTGGGATCGCAGCACGTCAAACGCGGTCGTCCGGGAGCGCCTAATGTCGGCGGTATGGCAAACACTCTCCAGGACTCCCGGGTCGCTTCGACGCTCGAGCGGATGTACACCGCCTCCCAGGACCAGATGTCGCTATTGCAAGAAAGGCGTGCAGATTTCGACCGGCCGATGACGGCAGTCGAGCGCACCGCGGCGATGAGCGAGTTCTTCATCCCGGTGACGCCGGAGGCCGGCCAACTGCTGTATGCGCTGGTGCGGGCGACCCGCCCGGAAACGGTGGTGGAATTCGGTATGTCATTCGGCATTTCAGCGATACACCTGGCGGCGGCGGTGCGGGACAACGGCATCGGACACGTGGTGACCACCGAGCTCAGCGACACCAAAATCGCTGCGGCGAAACAAACCTTCGCCGAGGTCGGCCTGGACGACGTGATCACCGTGTTGGCCGGAGACGCGCTGTCCACTCTGGCCGGGCTGGATCGTCCGGTGAATTTCGTCCTGCTCGACGGATGGAAAGACCTGTACCTGCCGGTGATCGAACTCCTGCAGCCGGCATTGTCGTCCGGCGCGGTGGTGGTCGCCGATAACACCGAATCGCCGGATCTGCGGCCGTATCTGGACTACGTGCGAGACCCGGGCAACGGTTTCGTGAGCTTCAATTTCCCGGTGCGGGCAACCGACAGCATGGAACTCAGCTGCTGGACCGGCTAGCGGACCGACTCCTCCAGCCACGGCAACAGCCACTTGACCCCTTCCGGGGTGAGGTGCACGCCGTCGCTGCGCACCTTGATGCCGTCCACCTTGGCGGTGTAAACGCCGTCCGGGCAGAGCTTTTTGTTGAGGTCGACGATGCCGACGTTCGGACGCTGACCAATTGCGTTGCGCATCATGGTGTTCCACTGGTTCACCCGATCGGGCTGATCCTCGGGGTACAACCGTCCGTCGGGCTTCTCGCCGCCGCGACTGTAGGGCACGGTGGCGACCAGCACCCGCACTCCGGTCGATCCCACGATGTCCAGTGCCCGGTTCAATTCGAAGTTCAGGTAGCCGTCGAACGTCGGGTCGCCGATGTGGGTCCACTTGCCCTCGTTCACCCGGTCGACCGTCTCCCAGCGGCCGATGACCAGTAGCGCGACATCTGGGCGGTCGGCAGCGATCTGGGTGGCCCAGCGTCCGGGCCAGCTGTCGCATTCGGGGCGCTGCTCCAAGGTCTGACCGATGTAGCGGTATGGCGTGCCGCGCACCAGGCTGCATCCGATAACGGTGTGATCGAGGAACCGGAATCCGGGCGTGGCCGGTAGGTAGTGCATCATCGTCCAGCCGATCGAATCGCCGAATACCGAAACCGTGAACGGCGCGTTGGGATCTCGCGGACCTGGCGCGGGGAGGTTTGCCGCGGGGGGCGACGGGGAAACCGCCGCGACCGCAGAGACGCCGGGCGGTAGACCCACCTCGTGGAGCCCGGTTCCGACCGGCACCACCATGATCGTCGCCGCCGCGGCGCTGGCGACGGTCGCTGCGGCCAGCGGCAACAGCGGCACGCGTTGCGGCCGCCACCGCCGGATGGGTTGTTCGATCGCCCAGTAGGACACCCCGGCCACCGCCACCGTCAACGCGCAGCGGGCCGCGAACAGGCCGAGCCCCGACCATCCGGTGCGTTCGCCGTTGAACACCAGGAAGATCGGCCAGTGCCAGAGGTAGACGCCGTAGGAGATTGCGCCGAGCCACACCAGCGGGCGCCAGGCCAACGCGCGCGCCACTATTCCGCGCTGCTCGAGTGCCACCGGGGCAACCACCAGGACTGCGGCAACGGCCACGACGATGAGCAGACCGTGCCGGAACTCGCCCGCGCTGCCGGTGGCGTAATGAGTCAACGCCGCCAGCGCGGCCAGCCCGGCGACCGGCAGGACACGCGCGACGCGGCGTCCCCAGCGGGTCCGGATCAGACACCATCCCCGGTTCAGCGCCGACCAGTCCCTGACCAACAGAGCCGATGCCGCGGCACCTACCAGCAGGGCCTGGGCGCGGGTATCGGTGCCGAAGTAGATCCGGTCGCGGGTGCTGTCGGAGGTGAAGACGATGGCGGCAGCGGCCGAAGCCATCGCACCGAACGTGGCAATGACGAAGGCGGCCAATCGAACATGGCCGACGGTGATCTTGGCGAAGTAGCGCCGGGCCCGCGCGGCCAGCAACAGCGTGACCGCGATCAGCAACACCGGCCAGACGATGTAGTACTGCTCCTCAACCCCGAGGGACCAGGTGTGTTGCAGCGGCGACGGCGCACCCTGGGTGAAGTAGTCGGTCTTCTGAGCCACGAATCGCCAGTTGGCCACCCAGGCGAAGGCGGCGATCGCGTCGCCGCGCAGGCCGTCGAGAGACTGGTAGGGCAGAAATTCGCGGGCCACGCCCACGGTGAGCACCATCAGCACCAGCGCCGGCAGCAGGCGGCGAGCGCGCCGGATCCAGAAGCCGGTGAGATCGATGCGACCGGCGCGCCCCAATTCATCGAGCAACAGCGAGGTGATCAGGAATCCGCTGAGGACGAAGAAGATGTCGACGCCGATGAACCCACCGCTGACGCCGGGAACACCGCCGTGCCCGACCAGAACCAGAGCTACGGCTATGGCACGCAGGCCGTCCAGCGCGGGAATGCCGCTAGGCCGGTCCCCCCGGTCCCATGCCGCCAGCCGACCGGCGCGCCGTAACGGAGCAACCCAGCGCGATTTGGGTGCAGAACGTGCCGGTGCGGGATTCTTTCCGCCCGGCTCGGTTTTCGCTGTCAGCGCGCCCTGACCACGTCCTCGTCCGGCGCCGAATTTGATGCCGATACGTCGCTGCCCCTCCTCTTGATCCGAGAAAGTTTAGGGGCGACGCGCTCAGAATCGGGGTGCGACACGCGGAATTACCGAAGAACCGCAACGGATTTGCCGAGCGGTCCGCTCGGCCGCGGTGCAGGTGGCAGACCGGAGCGGGTGGCGCTCACACCGGTTCGGTGGCTACCCCGTCGACGCCGGACTCGATCCAGCTCAGGCCCAATTCGCCGAGCACCTCGGACGTGTGTGCGCCCAGGTCCGGAGCCGGCCCCGCGACCCCGCCGGGAGTACGGGAGAACCAGGTCGGAACACCCGGGAAGCGCACCGGTCCATGGGGGCTGTCCACGGTCTCGAAGAAACCCACGGCGTCCAGTTGCGGATCGTCGAACAACGCCGCCGGAGACGACAGCGCCGATGCCGGTATCTCCAGCTCGCGGAGCAGGTCCAGCCATTCCCGGGTGGTGCGCTGGGCGAACGTCTCGGCGAGCAGTGCATACACGGTGTCGATCTGCCGCGCCCGGCCCTCCAGCGTCGCGTACCGCTCGCTGTTCCATTCCGGTCGCACCGCATCGGTGAAGGCGGCCCAATGTTTGTCGTTGTAGATCAGGGCCGAGACGTAACCGTCGCTGGTGCGGTACGGCCGCCGGTTGGGCGCCACCGTGCGCGGGTAGACAGCGGGGCCCAGGGGCGGGTCGAACATCGCGCCGTTGGCGTGCTCGACCAGCATGAACGAGGCCATGGCCTCGAACATGCCGATCTCCACCTCCTGCCCTTCACCGGTGCGTTCCCGATGGAAAAGGGCCATCATCGTGGCGTAGAGCGCGGTCAGGCCGGCGACCTTGTCGGCCACGATCGTCCCTACATAGTTGGCTTCGCCGGTCAGCTGCTGCTGCACGGACGGCAACCCGCAGGCGGCTTGAATGGTGTCGTCGTAGGCGGGCAGGTCCCGCTTGGGACCGCGCCGGCTGTACCCGTAGCAGTTGGTGTACACGATGTCCGGTTTGATGGCGGCGACCTCGGCGTAGCTCAGTCCGAGCCGGCCGATCGCCGCGGCGCGCATCGAGTGGATGAAGACATCGGCACGTTCGATGAGGGCCTGCAGGGCGGTTCGGCCGGCTTCGGACTTCAGGTCCAGAGTGACGCCGCGCTTGCCGCGATTGACGTTCACGAAGACGCCGCTCATCCCCGGCGCCGGGCCGACCGAGACGTAGCGGGTGTCATCGCCCTGTGGGGGCTCGATCTTGATGACGTCGGCGCCCATGTCGGCCATGATCTGGGTGCAGTAGGGGCCCATAACCATGGCGGTGAGGTCGACGACGCGCACGCCCGCCAGCGGACCGGGCTTTGACTCAGACATGGTGGGCATTCTCCTCGATCGCCCACGCCGCTGACTCGAAGCTGTACCGGATGTGATCGGCATGCCCGTGCGGGAGCACCGGGAAGACCAGCGGTGCGTTGAGGTCTCGCACCGCGTAGAGCTGTTCGGCGACATCCTCGATGGTCCACGCCAGCCGCTGCACGCCGGGACTCTCTGCGATCACCGCGCGGGCCACGCGGCCCGCGATCGCGACCAGCATTTCACCGCTGACCGAGCAGGATTCGTGCGCGAGAAAACCCACCACGGGCGCCACCAGTTCGGGACCCATCGGGGGGTAGGCCGAAATATCCAGGCCCTCGGCCATTCTCGTCACCGCGGACGGGACGATCACGTTGCACAGCACACCCTCTGCCGCGCCTTCGAGTGCGACGACGTTGGACAGACCGATCAGACCGGCTTTGGCGGCAGCGTAATTGGCGACGCCCTGATTGCCGTACATACCGCCGATCGAGGAGGTCAGCACGATGCGGCCGTAACCGGCGGCGCACATCAACGGAAAGGCCGGACGCAGCACATGGAACGCACCGCGGAGGTGTACGTCCAGGACGGCGTCGAAATCCTCGTAGCTCAGCTCTTTCAGCGAACCACGCCGCACCGTGCCGGCATTGTGGATCAGGATGTCGACCCGCCCGAAGTGATCGAGCGCCGTCTGGATGATCGCCTGCCCGCCCGCGGCGGTGGTCACCGACTCACAACTGGCCACCGCGTCGCCGCCGGCGGCCGTGATCTCGGCCGCAACCTCTTGTGCCGGGGCGGTATTCGTGCCGTCACCGGTCAGCGTGCCGCCGGTGTCGTTCACCACGATCCGGGCGCCCCGGGCCGCCAGCATCAGGGCATACGCGCGGCCGAGGCCCCGGCCTGCGCCGGTGATCACCGCGACCCGGTTGTCGTATCTGAGTTCGGTCATCTCAGCTCGAGGCCGTCCAGATCACCGTTGGCCCGCCACTGCGCGAGCAGGTCACCGAAGGCGTAGAAGCCCGGCCCGTACGGTTCGCCGAGGTGCGACCGGATTCCCTCGGTCCCGCCGCCTTCGTTGTTGTAATAGCCTGGCGTGCACTCCAAGTCGAACTGGCTGTTGTCGATCGCGGTCTCGCGGATGGTCCGGCACCACCCGTCCTGTGCCTCCTGGCTGGGCTCCACCGTCGTCGCGCCGCGCTCGAGGGCCCGGGCGATGATGTAAGCGATGTGCTCGCCCTGCAATTCGTAGTTCGCCGCGATGTTCGCCGAGATCCCGACCTGGGTGAAGCCGGTGAAGAACTGATTGGGGAAACCGCGGCTCGTCATTCCGTGCAACGTCCGGTATCCGTCGTGCCAGTAGTCGAAGAGCGACAACCCGTCGCGACCTTCGATCGTCTCCATGGAGTAGCGGCGGCGCAGTTCGGTGGTGATCTCGAACCCGCTGGCGTAGATGATGCAGTCCACTTCGTATTCGATCCCGTTGGCCACCAACCCCTTTGCCGTCGCCCGCTCCACCCCTTTGGTGCCGGAGACGTCGACCAGTGTCACGTTCGGTCGGTTAAACGTCGGGAGGTAGTCGTCGTTGGTGCACGGGCGTTTGCACAGGAACCGGTAGTAGGGCTTGAGGGCGTCGGCGGTCTCGGGGTCGTCGACGATCTGCTCGATCCGGCGCCGCAGGCGCTCCATCAGTTTGTAGTCTTCCTCCTCACGGATAGCCATGAATTGCTCGGGGGTCATCGCCGCGGGATCGGGCAGTGCCAGCACCCGGGCGGCCGTGTTGCGGCCCAGTTCCGTCCAGAAGTCGCAAACGAGATCCGGCTGGCCCGGCGCCATTCCCTCGAATGTCCAGGCGTGGAAGTTGCGCTGGCGTTCCTTCTGCCAGCCCGGCTGCAGCGACTTGACCCATTCCGGGTCGGTCGGCGTATTGTTCCGCACCCCAACCGAGGACGGGGTGCGCTGAAACACGTACAGCTGCTTGGCATAACGGCCCAGGAAGGGCACGATCTGCACGGCGGTCGCCCCGGTTCCCACGACGGCGACCCGTTTGTCACTCAGCCCGTCCATCCCGCCGGTGGCGTCCCCGCCGGTGTAGCCGTAGTCCCAGCGCGACGAGTGGAAGCTGTGCCCCTGAAAGTCCTTGATGCCTGGGATACCGGGCAGTTTCGGCCGGTGGAACGGACCGGAGGCGATCACCACGAACCGCGCCCGGATGTCGTCGTCGCGATTGGTGCCGACCCGCCAGCGTTTGATCTCGTCGTCCCAATGCAGCGCCCGTACCTGCGTGGAGAACAGCGCGGAATCGTAGAGTCCGTAGTGTTTCCCGATACGCCGGCAGTGTTCGTAGATTTCGGTGCCGTCAGCGAACTTCTTACTGGGGATGAAGTTGAGCTCTTCCAATAGCGGTATGTAGCAGTAGGATTCGTTGTCGCACTGCAAGCCGGGATAGCGGTTCCAATACCACACACCGCCGAAGTCGCCGCCCAGTTCGATGATGCGGACGTCTTGCACACCGGCCTTCTTCAGGTGCGCGGCGCACAGCAGACCGCCGAACCCTCCGCCGAGGACGGCCACGTCGATGTCGGCGGAGATCGGGTCACGAACCAGATCGGGCGAGTACGGATCGATCTCGTAGAAGCCGGCGAACTCGTCTACCAGTTCGATGTACTGCTGAGAACCCTCCGGCCGCAGGCGCTTTTCGCGTTCCTGCCGATACTTCTCGCGCATTGCGGGCAGGTCGACATCGTCCGGCGTCGTGGTGGGCGGGCAGTCGGAAATGCCGGTCATGCCAATGCGTTCTCCGGCAACGCCGCGGGATGCAGCGGTGCGGCCATCTCGTGCACGGCGGGCAACACCTCCTCGGCGAACAGGCGCGTGCTGTCCATCGCCTCGTCGTAGGGCATGGTGCCGAATTGCGGAACGATCGTCAGCTCCGAGAACGAGCAGGCCTCCTGGGCCGCGACGATCCGATGGTAGATCTCCTCCGGCGTGCCGATCAACAGGTTGGAGGCGTGATACCCGGGAGTCTTCGGGGCGCCCTTGGCATCGGCCGTCACGGAGGAGGCCAGCACGGCGGTGGCTGTGGCTTCGCGAGCCGCATACGCTTCGTATCCTTTGACGCCCTTGAAGTTCGATGCGTCGGCGAAGCCGTAGTGGACGGTGACGTCGCGGTTCGCGGTCCAGATCCACTCCTCGGATTTTGCCGCGTCCCGAGCGTCCGGCGTGCAGTACATGAACATCACGTTCTTGGGCTGGCACGGCCGCAGGCCCTCTTCTTTGCGGAAGATGTTCACCTGCTGCACTTCCCGCCCGGCATCCTCGATCGGCTTGTTGCCCACGAACAGCGGCACCATGCCGCGCCGCGACAGGATTTCCAGGGACTCTGCCGTCGAGGACGAGCTGTAGATACGCGAGAACAGGTCACCGCTTCGCGGTTCGGGCCGAAGCGACATCTCCGGCACCGTGAAGATCTCGCCCTCATAGGCGAACCGCTCACCCGACAGCGCCAGTTGCAGGATGTCCAACGTCTCGTTGAACCGCTGACGGCTTTCCTCCCGCGGCACCCCGACTGCGTCGAACTCACCCTTGGACACTCCGCGCCCGATCCCGATCGTGTTGTAGCGCCCGTTGGAGATGATGTCGAGGTAGGCGATCTGATGTGCCAGGCGGACCGGATGCCACCAGGGCGCCACCACGACGAAGGTGCCCAGGCTGATGCGTTCGGTGCGTCCGGCAAAATAGCTCAACGCCTGAATCGGGTTGGGCGTCATGCCATACGGTGTGCCGCAGTGCTCCGGCATCCAGATGCCGTCGAATCCCAGCGGCTCGGCCAGGTCGGCGATCGCCAGGGTGCCCTGGACGCACTCCCAGTCCGGGGTGGCCGGTGGCCGGCTGAAGTCTCCGTCCAGCACCCGCTCCCAGTCCTGCGAATTGTGTGCTCCGAAGCCGAGATTGACCTTCATCGTTGCATCTCCGTCTCTGTTGCCAAATGTTGCGGGGCGCCGGTCCCCATGTACTTCGCGAGATTGTGGTGCAGGTTTGCGGTACTGCGTTCCATGTACGGGTTGGGTTTGGGTCCGCGGAATCCCAACGACTTCATGCCCTGCTGCACCGCGGCCATATTTGAGAAGTCCTGCGGCAGAACGCTGCGCCAGTTCGGGTCATCCGGTGGTGCGTACACCCATTCGGTCTGCGGCTCTTCGCCTTTCGGGTAAAGCTCGTAGCAGGAAGCTTCGAATATGCACTGGTCGGGATCGTAGCCGTGCGGGCGCGCGCTGTAACACAGGGCGGTGGTCATGCCCTGACCGATCTGGAAGTTCGGGAAGATCTGCCAGGCGGTTCCGCTGTTGGCCAGGTGCTCGGGATCAATGGTCGGCCAGGTCACGCCGCGCGCTTCGTCGTCTTTGCGTGCCGACGCCAGCCAGTGACTGAGCACCTGATCGGCCGGTGCGTCCTCAGGTAGTTCGTCGACCAGTCGCACCGCCGCGTCGACCAGCGTCCTGGTGGTGGTCGCGTTCGTCTCCTCGAGGGTGTAAAGCTGCATCTCGGCGGTCGAGACGCGCGGGTCGGCCCCAGTACCGAGCCGGATCTTGGATTTGGTCTCGGCCAGGTCCGTCGGCGCGTCGTAGCCGATGTTGCTGTGCTTGCCGTGCGCGGCCGCCCAACCCCGGAAGTTGCCGAACTTGTTGAACTGCGGATGCGTGGTCGCGACATGGTAGGTCTCGTTGAAGGCCTCCATCGCGACCTTCCAATTGCACTGGAAATGCAGCCACTTTCGCCATTTGCAGCGCATGTCCTGCAGGTTGAACGGATCCAGCATGGTCGCGGCCGGTTCCAGGTAGTCGCGCAGCGGCTCGGCGGCGGGGTCCATGTTGATCCAGATCCAGCCGCCCCAGGTGTCGACGTTCACCGTGCTCAGGTGCGTGTTTTCCGGGGTCAGCGCGCCCTGCCAGTCGGCCTGCTCGGGGATGTGAATGCAGGTGCCGTCCTGGTCGTAGGTCCAGCCGTGGAAGCCGCAGACGAACGACTTCTTCTGTCCGCAAGCATTTTTGGCGCCGAGGGGGGTGTCAACGAGGCGGCGCCCGCGGTGCACGCATACGTTGTGATGGGCCTTGAAGGTGTCGGGACCGGTGCGCACCACCAGGATCGAGTCGTCAAGGATGTCGTAGGTCAGGTAGCTGCCGACCCTGGGGAGATCCTCCACCCGGCCCACCTGCTGCCACACCCTGCGCCACAACTTGTCTCGTTCGGCGCGGGCATAGTCCTGCGAGAGGTAGGCCTCGACGGCGATGGTCATGGGTTCGCTCAGGTCTGCGTCCCTATCTCGGTCCATATCTCGTTCCTTCTAGTCCCACTGCTTGATCGCCGCGCGGAACGATTCGTCCTTGAGGAACAGCGAGGTGTTGTCAGCACCCAGATGCCCCCACTTGAGGTTCAGGCCCCCGTCGACCAGCAACGTCTGCCCGGTGATGTACGACGACAGGTCCGACAGCAGGAACAACACCGCGCCGGCCACCTCGTCGGGTCGGCCGCGCCGCCCCATGGCGATGGCTTGACGGTCGCGGGCCGGATCGTGGTCGGTGTAGGTCTGTGACGCCGGTGTCGCGGTGACACCGGGGGCCACGGCGTTGACCCGGATGGCGTGCCCGGCATCCGCACAGGCCAATTCGGCTGCCATGGACCGGGTTACCGCGACGATGGCGGCCTTGGCGGTGCCGTAGGCAATGTGGAACGGGGCGGTATTCATCCCGCTGATCGACGAGATCGACACGATCGAGCCGGGGAGTCGGCGGCGCCTGAGTTCGGCGGCCACGGCCTGGCTCATGAAGAACATCGTCTCGAGGTTCTGCGTGAACAGATCCCGCCAGTCGCTCCGGGTCACCCGGGTGGCCGGCATCCACGTCGACGGGTCGGCGCCGCCGGCGACATTCACCAGTCCGTAGAGCTCGTCGCCGGCGCCGGTCGCTGCCTCCATCACGGAGGCCACGCCGTCATCGGTGGACACGTCGGCGACCACCGGAACGACCGGCAGTCCTTCGTCCATCAGCGGCCCGATGTGCTGGTCGAGATTTGCACGGCCACGACTGACCGCGACCACGGTCGCGCCGGCCTCCGCGACGACGCGTGCCACGGTGGTGCCGATCCCGCCGCCGGCGGCGCCGGCTACCACCACGGCTCTCCCGGCGAGGCTCAGCTGGGCGGTGTTCATCCAATTGTCCGGACATGATAATGACGTGCACTCATTAGAGAGCATGATTCTCTTTAGGCAGCCCGCACGTCAAGGGCGCTAGCGTACTTGGTGCTCGCTATTGTCTGGACCACGGCGCATTGCTATCGTCCGAGCGGTGAAGGCTGCTCGCTACAGCGCCGCGCGGCCACCGCGCGTCGCGGAGGGCTGGGCCCTGACGCGAGTCACCGAGCCCAGCCGCCTATTCGGGGCCAACGGTCTGCGCACCGGCCCCGACGGCCGCGTCTACATCGCGCAGGTGACCGGCAGTCAGATCAGCGCGCTCGACCCGCAGACCGGACAAATCGACACGGTGAGCGCCAAGGGCGGCGACATCGTCGCGCCGGATGACGTGGCCTTCGATTTGGAGGGCAACCTGTACGCCACCGAGGTGATGGACGGCCGGGTGAGCATGCGCGACACCCGCGGCCACATCCGTGTGTTGCGGGACGACCTGCCGTCCGCCAACGGCATCACCGTTCACCGGGGCCGGTTGTTCATCGGCGAATGCCGCGCGGGGGGACGTCTGGTGGAACTCGATTGTGCCGGCGGCCCGCCCAGGGTGCTGCTGGAGAACGTGCCGTCGCCGAACGCGATGGAAGTCGGTCCCGACGGGCTCCTGTATTTCCCGGTGATGGGCGCCAACGAAATCTGGCGCATCGACCCGGACGGCGGCGATCCGCAACGGGTGGCGGGCGACCTGGGCGTGCCGGATGCGGTCAAGTTCGATGCCGAGGGCTATCTGGTTTCCACGCAAGTGCACAGCGGCCAGGTGCTGCGCATCGACCCGCGTACCGGGCAAACTAATGTCCTGGCGCAGCTGAATCCTGGTCTGGACAACCTGACCTTCGTTGACAACCGGTTGTTCGTCTCGAACTTCACCGGTGAGATCACCGAAATCCTCGGGGACGGCCAGACCCGGACGGTGCTCGGCGGCGGGCTGAACTGGCCGTTGGACCTTGCGGTAGGCGCCGACGGCAACCTCTACATAGCCGACGGAACATATTTCTACGAGCTGATCGATGGTGCGCTGCACACCGCCGGCATGCTGTTCAGTCCCGGCTATCCCGGCTTTCTGCGTGGCCTGGCACCGGCGGGACCCGGCGAGTTCATCGTCACCACTTCGAACGGAGAGGTTGCCCGCTATCGACCGGCGAGCAGCGAAAGCGAGGTGCTGGCACAGGGTTTCGATCAGCTGTATGGCGTCGCCATCGCGCCCGGAGGCGCCATAGTGGTGGCCGAGCTGGGCGCCGGCCGGGTGCTGAGCATCCGGGCGGGTGACGTGGAAGTTCTGGCATCCGGCCTGCATGAGCCCGTCGGTGTGGCCATAGCCCCCGACGGGACGTGCCTGGTGTCCGAGGCCGGCGCGGGTCGGGTGTTGCGGGTGGGCGGCGGGCCGTTGATCGAGGGGCTGCAGCAACCGCAGGGGCTACTGGTGCGGGACCGGCAGGTGTACGTCGTGGATTCCGGCGCAAAGGAACTCGTCGCCGTCGACCTGGACAGCGGGGCCCGGGTCACCGTCGCTTCAGACCTGCCGGTCGGCGCGCCGCCCGGCGTCATCCCCAAACCACTGCGTGGGATGCCGCCGTTCTCCGGGCCGCAGGGACCGTTCGCGGGGCTCGCCGCCGGACCCGACGGCACCCTGTACATCTCCGCCGACGCCGAGGGCAGCGTGCTGGCGCTGCGCCGGGAAACCGAAGGGCCACAACGTTGACCGAAGCAAAGGTCGTCGACCACCGCTACCTTCAGGTGGCCCGTACGCTGCGCAAGGAGATCGTGGACGGGGTATATCCGGTCGGTTCCCAGCTGCCGACCGAGCACGAGTTGTGCGAGCGGTTTGCGGTCAGCCGCTACACCGTCCGGGAGGCGCTGCGCAGGCTGCGCGACGACAACCTGGTGTCATCGCGGCCGCGGACCGGAACCCTCGTGGTCCCGCGACCTTCCGCGGATTCCTATGTGCAGCACGTTATGTCGATCAACGACTTGTTGGACTTCGCCTCGGGGACCCGGTTCGCAATCGAGTCCGTCGCCATGGTCGGCATCGACGACGACCTGTCCGTGCGCACAGGCCTGGCCGTGGGCGAGCAATGGCTGTCGGTTCGTGGCGCGCGCCAAGCCGTGGAGTCCGCATCGCCGCTGTGCCGCACCGAGTACTACATCAATCGCGAGTTCGCGGCGGTCGGCCGCCTGCTGCAGCGCCACGACGGCCCCATTTTCCCGTTGATCGAGGATCTGTTCGGGCTCAGTATCGTTGAGGTGCAACAGGAGATCGTCGCGGTGCTGCTGCCGGCCGAGCTTGCCGCCGCCCTCGACGTCGAGCCCGGAACCCCGGCATTGCAGGTGCAACGCACTTACCGCGCTTCTGATGATCGGGTTGCGCAGGTGACGATCAACACGCACCCGGCATCGCGATTCCGGCATTCGATGACAATGCGGCGAATACGCGGCTAGAAATGGCTGGTAATGGCTAGGAAACTGATCGGCGGGCGATGGCTTCGCTGGGATGACGAACGAGCCGCGGCTGCCTACGCCCAGGGATGGTGGGTCGACAACACCGTGGCGGACGCCCTGCGCGAGGCGGCCGAGCGAACGCCTGAGCGGGTAGCGCTGATCGACGGCAATCACCGCCTGACCTGCCGGGAACTGTACCGGCAGGCGGCGGCGCTGGCCCGCGCGATGCTGGCGCGTGTCCCGCCGGGCAGCGTGGTGTCGTTCATGCTGCCCAATTGGCATGAGGCCGCGGTGATTTACCTGGCCGGCACGCTGGCTGGCATGGTGGCCAATCCGATCCTGCCCTCACTGCGGGACCGGGAACTGCGCTTCATCCTCGAGGACGCCGACAGCCGGATGGTGTTCATTCCGTCGGTGTTCGGACATCACGACTTCGCGGCGATGCTGGGCAGGGTCACCGAGCAGCTGAAGTCGCCGCCGGATGTGGTTGTGCTGCGCGGAGATTGTGGGCCCGGCCAGATCCCGTTCGGCTCGCTGGCCAATGTCGCCGGGACGCTCCCCGCACTCGACCCCGATGCCGTGCGCATGATCCTGTACACCTCTGGTACCACGGGACGTCCGAAAGGAGTTCTGCACAGCCACAACTCGATCCATGCGCTGCTGCGACAAATCGGCCGGCACTGGCTGGTCGAGCCGGGGGACGTGTTCCTGGTGGCGTCGCCGATCGCGCATATCGGCGGGTCGATCTACGCCTTCGAGGCGCCACTGCTGTTGGGTGTCACCGCGATTCTGCTGGAACGCTGGGATGCCGACACCGCGGCGCGGCTAATGGTGACCGAAGGCTGCACGCACATGGCGGGCGCCACACCGTTCCTGGATCAACTGCTGGCGGCCGCCCAACGGGCGGGCACCCGGTTGCCCGACCTGAAGGTCTTCATCTGCGGTGGCGCCTCCGTGTCTCCGACCTTGATCAGAAGGGCCGCAGCATATTTCGCATCCACTCTGGTCACCCGGGTGTACGGGTCCACGGAAGTTCCGGTGACGACGGTCGGTTCGCCCGACGATCGCGATCACGCGGCCGACACCGACGGGCGGCCCGGAGTGGCCGACGTGAAACTCGTGGACGGTGAAATGCGCGTGCGGGGCCCGCAGATGCTCGTCGGCTACCTTCATCCGGAAGACGAAGACGAATCCTTCGACGCCGACGGCTATTTCCGCACCGGAGATCTGGCGCGCTGGGTCGACGACGAGTACCTCGTGGTCACCGGCCGGGCCAAGGACATCATCATCCGGAACGGCGAGAACATCTCACCGAAAGAAGTCGAGGACGTGCTGGCCAACCATCCCGGCATCGCCGAGGTCGCCATCGTCGGGTTGCCGGACGAACGCACCGGCGAACGAGCCTGCGCCGTCGTCGTTCCCACCGCCACACCGGGGCCGGACGTGAAGAACCTGCTGGACTTTCTCGGGGCGTCCGGCGTTGCGCGCTTCAAAGCTCCCGAGCAGGTCGTCATCTGGGGCGACTTGCCGAAGAACGACGCGGGAAAGGTCCTCAAACACCAGATCAAGGCGGCGCTGTTGGAGGCGGAGCACTGACATGCAGGTAGCGATCGTGACAGGCGCGACCGGCGGCATCGGGTCCGGTTGTGCGGCAAAGCTTGCCGACGCCGGAATGGCGGTGTTGGCAACCGGACGGGATGAAGGCAGGCTGACCCGGTTTGCAGCCGCGGTCGGCGATCCCGAGCGGGTCGGGACCGTGGCCGTCGATCTCGTCGCCGACGACGCCCCGCGCCGGATCGTCGACGCAGCGCTGTCCCGCTGGGGCCGGATCGATTTCCTGGTCAACGCCGCCGGCATCGGCAGCCCGCAGCCCCTGCACGAGACCGACGACGAATCCCTGGACCTTTTCCTGGGTTTGATGTTGCGCGCCCCGTTCCGGTTGGTGCGCGAGGTACTGCCGCACCTGCAGCCCGGCTCGGGGATCGTGAACATCACGTCGACGTTCGCGGTGGTGGGCGGCATGCGCGGTGGCGCCTACTCGGCGGCCAAAGGCGGTCTGACGGCGATGACCACACACATCGCCTGCCAGTACGGGTCGCAGGGAATACGTTGCAACGCAGTGGCTCCCGGTGTCATCCAGACCGCCATGACCGAGCATCGGCTGGCCGATGAGCGGTTCCGGCGGATCAACGTCGAGATGACGCCACATCAGCGATTGGGGACGGTGGACGACGTCGCGGCAACGGTTGCTTTCCTCTGCTCGCCCGGCGGCGCCTTCATCAACGGCCAGACCATCGTCGTCGACGGCGGCTGGAGCGCCACCAAGTACCTTTCCGAGCGCGCGCTGAACTCCGAGTGGACAATCTGAGCAGCGTCAACGCAATTCGAAGTGACGCCGGATGCCGTAGAGCATCTTGGCGTGTGCCTTGACTGCCTCGCGGACGGTGAAAGCGGCCAGCGGCCGGGGGGCGGCGAACCGTATCCGCTCGGTGACCCGGGTGCCGCCTTCGATCGGATCGAAGCTCACCGTTGCGCGCAGTCGCACACCGGGTGACTGGTCGGCTTCGGTATGCACGTCACCGTCGACCGGGACCTGCAGACGCGCCCGGTAGGTGACCTTCATGGCGATGGGCCCGAGCGGAATCCGGTCCACCACTTGATAGCTCACCCGGTAGCCGTCGGCGGTCTCGGTACGGGACAGCAGCTGCACCGACACGATCAGCGGGTGCACCAGTCTGATGTTGTCCAGGTCGACGTAGTAGTCGCGAACCTCGCCCGGCGGCGCGGGCACCTCTTCGGTCAACGTCCGCTCGGCGTGAGCGGTCCACCAGCTCATGGCAGCCAACCTACTGCGCCAGCAACCCCACCAGCTACCGGTCAAGCGAACTGGGCGAGCAACGACGCCGTCCGCCACCAGATCAACACAGCGAACAGGACCAGCAGGGCGACCGTCGCCGACGCCTGGATCAGATCTCGTCGCTGGCGCGGCGCGTACACGTAAGCCGCCGAGAGCAATCCACCCGCGACCAATCCGCCCACGTGTCCTTGCCAGCTGATCTGCTGCGAGCTGAACAGCGGCACCACGAAGGTGAAGACCAGGTTGAACACGATCACCGCGACCACCCAGCGGACGTCGAGGGTTAGCCGCCGGGCCACCACGAACGTCGCGGCGAACAGACCGAACACCGCCCCCGACGCGCCCGCCGTGGCCGTATTGAGCGGGGACAACAGATACACCAGCACCGAGCCGCCCAGACCGCTCACAGCGTACAGCGCGCTGAATCGCAAACGGCCCAGCCACATTTCGAGCGGTTGACCCACCACGTACAGCGCCCACATGTTCAGCAGCAGGTGCGTCGGGCCGTAATGCAGGAACGCCGAAGTCACCAGTCGGTAGAGCTGCCCGTCAGCGACGGCGGGCGGCCACAGCGCGAACTGCCGTTGCACGTCCGGGATCGCCATCTCGGCGACGAACGCCAGCACGTTGACGACAATCAGCGCAATGGTGACGACCGGTGCTCCCGAGCGTTCCCGACCGCCGAAGCGGGTTCGCTCCGGCCGGATGGTGCGGGCGCCGGCCTGCACGCACTCCACACACTGGTGCCCGACGGCGGCGCTGCGCATGCAGTCGCCGCAGATCGGCCGCTCGCACCGGGTGCAGTGGACGTACGTCTGACGGCCGGGATGCCGGTAGCAGGCGGGCGCATCGGCCGGCAGCTGGGCTGGGCTCGGACTGGTCACGCACCCATTCTTGCGGTCGCGCGCGATCGGGGGGTGAACTGGTCGCTATGACGGTGAATTGTTTATGACACGGGCCACCACTGGCGTGATCGAGCGCTACCTGTCCTGTCTGGCCGCCCACGACTGGGATGGCGTCGCCGCCACCCTGGCCGATGAAGGCCTGGTACGGGAAGGTCCGTGGTGTGAGGTCGTCGAAGGCAAAGACGAGTACGTCGCCTACCTGCGCAACGTCATCACCCGCCTGAAGGGGCATCGCCTGCAGATCCACCGGGTCTCGCACGTGGAGAGCCGGTCGTTCGTCGAACTGACGGAGTCCTTCGAGTTCGACGGCGTTCCGACCGAGTGGCCGGAGTGCCTGCTTTTCGAGCGAGGTGACGATGCCTCGCAGAGCGGCTTGATCTCGCGCGTCAGCGTCTACTTCAAGCAACCGGGGGCGGCACCTGAAATGCCCGAATAGCTTTCCAACGGCGATGGCGACGCGCGGGCCAGACTATTTCCTCGCCTGCCGAGTTGACCTACTGTGACAAAGGTGGAGTCACACGGAACCCCCGAATTGGTGCCCGTCGAGAATTTGCATTCGGGTGACCCGATCACCGACGGCGGCCAGCGGTACATCGTTCTCGAATCAAAGGCCGTCGGCGACGGCTGCGTAGTCCTTGAGCTGGAATCCAGGGTGGACCACCACCTCCAGGTCATCGAGAAGTCGTTTCCGGCCGGGTACCACGTCGGCCGGGCAAACCACCGATATTTGTAGGGCGGTCTTCCAAAAGCCCTATTTCCACGCGTGGCCGTTCAAGGCCACCGCGCAATTCGGGTATTCCACAAATCAACTGCGGGGCGGCCGTTGATCATTGGGGTCATCGGGATCGGGTTCCCCGAACCAGCGTGACGGGACGTGCTCGGTGTACGAGTCGTGCCAGGCCCACCACTCGTAAGGCTTGGTCTGCGGGTAGCCCTCCGGAGAGTCCTCCCAGTCCTCCTGGCGACCCAGCGCCGTCATGTCGAGGATGCTCCACGTGTTGCCCAGCACCTCGTCGCCGCGGTTGTTGACGAAGTAGGTGCGATACACGCGCGACCCGTCATGGATGAACGCGTTGGTGCCGTGCCATTCGTGCACGCCGAAGTCAGCATCGAAGCCGTCGGTCAGCGTGTACCAGGGCATCCGCCACCCCATCCGCTGCCGCAACCGCTGAATGTCGGCCTGCGGCGCCCGCGAGACGAACGCCAGGGTGGTGTCGCGGGCGTTCACGTGCGCCAGATGACCGATGTGGTCGGCGATCATCGAGCAGCCCGGGCAGCCGTGATCGGGCCAGCCGTGCACCCCGGGTTCGAAAAACGCGCGGTACAGAACCAGCTGGCGCCGTCCCTGGAAAAGCCCCAAGAGGTCGACGGATCCGTCCGGGCCGTCGAACACGTAGTCCTTGTCCACGGGCAGCCAGGGCATCCGGCGGCGCTCGGCGGCCAGCGCGTCGCGCGCCCGGGTCAGCTCTTTCTCCTTCGCCAACAGGCGCTGGTGCGCGTCGGCCCACTCCGCGGCGGAGACGATCGGCGGTGTCTTCATGGAGATCTCCCTTCTCGCTTGCATTTTCAAGCCGCCGGCGACAAACCGGCAGACGTCAGTAGATACGGGCCGGTGTCCCCGCGTTCGACGATGCCCCGCACCGCAAGCGCGACCTGCTCGGGGGTCAGCACGGGCCCCGCGGACTCGATGAACGCCTCGATATCGACTCCTTGCCGGGCGGCGTAGGCGGCGACGGCCTTGGCGCCGAGGTCGGTCGCTGGAGTCAGCCGCGGCAATACCGACGCGAAGCCGATGCCCAGCCCCGCCCGCCGTGACTCCTCGGCGGCGTAGCCGGTGATGAACCGGACGGCGGCTTTGGCGCCCGCGTAACCACCGCTGAGCGGAGACCCGTTGACCGCCGCGCCGCTCGAGAAAGCGACCACCGCGCTGCCCGGTGCCAGCGGCCGGCGCAACGCGTACCGGATCCAGTGAAACGTCTGCGCGACGTCGACGTTCCAGTTCTCGCTGAAGCTCGCCCACGTCTGGTCCATCAACGGCATCATCCGGGGTGCCAGTCCGGCGGCCAGCACGACCGTGTGCGGGCGGTATTCGTCGATCAGCCGGGCAGCCGTCTGCGGGTCGGCGGCGTCGGCCGCAACGGCGGTGAAGGTGTCACCCAGTTCGTCGCGCACCAACTGCTGATGGGCATCGGTTCGCGCGACACCGACCACATGCGCGCCCGCCTCGGTGAAAGCGGCCGCGATCGCGCGGCCGAATCCGCGGCTGGCCCCGGTGACGATTGCCGTCGTACCGGCGATTGATTGATTCACGGTGGTGGTCCCTTTCCTTTGACTCTTTCGACACAACGTCGCCAATGCAGATACGCGGCCGCCGCGGGATTCATCGCTGCCCAGGTCGGCGATGATTTTCCGGCGGCGGAGGTATCTATATGGACATGTCGGAGCAGTCGGAGTTCATCGAGCGTGCGGCCCCGTTCCGGGCCGAGTTGATCGCGCACTGCTACCGGATGCTCGGATCGGTGCACGATGCCGAGGATCTGGTCCAGGAGACCTACCTGCGCGGCTGGCGAGGATATCCGGCGTTCGAGGAACGCGCCGCGCTGCGCACCTGGCTGTACCGGATCGCGACGACGGCGTGCCTGCGGGCGCTGGAAAACCGCTCTCGCCGGGCGCTCCCGGGCGACAACCCGATAGGCGACAGCGAGTGGCTGGAACCCATCCCCGACGCGTATCTCTTCCAGACCCCGGAGGACGCCCTGGCCGTGCGACAGAGCGTCCGGCTGGCGGTGATGACGGCCCTGCAGGAGCTGCCGGCCCGCCAGCGGGCCGTGCTGATCCTGCGCGACGTCGTGCAGTTCAGCGCCGCCGAAGTCGCCGAGTTGCTGGAGACGACGCCGGCGGCCGTCAACAGTTCCCTGCAACGCGCCCGCGGCCGGCTCGCCGAGATCACACCGGATGAAGACGACGTCGCCGAGCCCGATGACAGCGCGCGCCGCGATCTCGTCGACCGCTACTGCGCCGCGTTCGAGAACGCCGACATGGCCGCACTCACCGAGTTGCTGCAGGACGACATCAAGCTCGAGATGCCGCCGATGCCGGAATGGTTCTTCGGCCGCGACGATGTGCTTCGTTTCCTGGCCGAGCGGGCCATGGCCGCCCCCGGCGACCTGCTGATGATCCCGACCTCAGCAAACGCACAGCCTGCGGTCGCAGAATATCGGCGCAACGCCGATAACATCATGGCAGCGCATTCCATCCAGGTGCTGACCTGCGTTTCCCGGGCTGGGACACCCGGGATCGCGGTCATGACCGTCTTCCTCGATCCGACGCTGTTCTCGGCCTTCGGGTTGCCGCTCACGCGGTGACCCGGCCGCGTTCGCGCGGGCCGTGTGGACAGGTCATCGAGGCGCCGGGAGGATTGGCGCGGTAGACGTAATCGAAGGGTGATGGATGAAGATCCCGGGTGTGGCCGACCTTGTCGGCACTCTCACCGGTGGTGCGGTTCAGGCGATACAGGCAGGGGTCAACGGAGCGGCGGGGGCTGTCGGGGCGGTACAGACACTGACCAGCCCGATGACGGAACTGGTCGGTCCCGTCGTGCAGAGCGTGGCGCACACCACCGGCCGGGCGATCGGCCTGGGCAGCTCGTTCGACGGAGCGCCGGAAACCGTCACACCTCCGGTGCGCTGGCACAGCGGCCGGCGGTTCCACCTGGACCTCGATCCGCTACTGCCGTTCCCCCGCTGGCACGAGTACGCCCCGGTGATCGAGGAACCGGTCCGCCGCATCGCCGGCGTGGACCAAGCCCACGTCGAGGGCGCGCTGGGCCGGTTGGTCATCGAGATCGCGGCGGACGCCGATGCCGACGACGTTCTGGACGAGGTGCGCGACACGGCAGCGGCGGTGGCCGCCGACCTGGTCGCCGCCGAATCAGGTCCCACACCCCACTCCGCGCCGTTCGCCGACCCCGGTAATCCGTTGGCGATTCTGGTGCCGCTGACCGCCGCGGCGATGGACGCCGTCGCGGTCGGTGCCGCCGTCACAGGCTGGTTCACCCGGCTGCCCATGGCGCCGCGCAGCGCGCGGGCCGCCGCGGCGCTGATGAACTACCAGCCCCGGGTGGTGGCGGTGCTGGAGTCGCGGCTCGGACGTGTCGGAACCGACATCGCGCTCAGTGGTTCGACGGCGCTGGCGTACGGGCTGAGCCAGTCGGTCGGCACGCCGCTGTTGAACCTCACGCAACGCGGGTTGCAGCTGTCCGAGGCCGCGGCGCACCGGCAGCGGTGGCGGGAACGGGAACCCGAACTCGCCTCCCCCACCCGGCCCCAGGCTCCGGTGGTCCCGATCCTCTCGTCCGCGGCGGACGAGCACACGCCGCGGCACAACTGGGCCGCGGCCGCCGCGGGCGAAGCCTCGCACGTCGTGGTGGACGGCGCCATCGACGCCGCGATCGACACCGGCAAGGGCTCCATGAAGGGCCCGATCGAGCACTATGTGGACCAGGCCGCGAGCGGCTCGGTTATTGCCGCGGCCGGCGCGTTGTTCGCCGGCGGTGGCGCCGCCGAGGCCGCCGAGGCGATCCTGGCCGGGGTGCCCAAAGCCGCGCACGTGGGCCGTGAGGCATTCGCGACGACACTCGGCCGCGGCCTGGCCAACGCCGGGCTGCTGCTGCTCGACCCGGGGGCGTTGCGCCGCCTGGACCGGGTGCAGGTGGTCGTCATCGACGGGGCCGCCCTGCGCGGTGACCACCGCGCGGTTTTGCGCGCACAAGGCGACGAACCCGGCTGGGACGACGACCGGGTCTACGAGGTTGCCGACGCGCTGTTGCACGGCGAAGAGGCACCCGAGCCCGACCCCGACGAACTGCCGGCCATCGGTGCGCGGCTCAAATGGATTCGCTCGCAAGGGTCCTCGGCGACACCGGCGCAAGGTCTCGAACGCGCCGAGTTGATCAACGACGGCGACCGGGTGGGCAGCGTGGACGTCGGCTGGGAAGTCGACCCGTTCGCGATCCCCCTGATGCAGACCGCGCACCGCACCGGCGCCCGGGTCGTGCTGCGTCACGTAGCGGGCACGGAGGACTTGTCCGCCAGTGTCGGTTCGACTCATCCCCCAGGTACGCCGCTGCTGAAGTTGGTCCGCGAACTGCGGGCCGACCGCGGGCCGGTGCTGCTGATCACCGCCCTGCACCGGGACTTCGCGTCGACCGACACGCTGGCCGCGCTGGCCATCGCGGACGTCGGCGTCGCCTTGGACGATCCGCGCGCGGCCACGCCGTGGACCGCCGACATCATCACCGGGACCGACCTGGCCGCCGCGGTCCGGATCCTGTCCGCGCTCCCGGTGGCGCGCGCCGCCAGCGAATCCGCCGTGCACCTGGCCCAGGGCGGCACCACGCTGGCCGGGCTGTTGCTCGTCACCGGCGAGGACGGCCGAACCAGCAATCCGGCTTCCTTCCGCCGCTGGCTCAACCCGGTCAACGCCGCCGCGGTGACCGCCCTGCTGGGTGGGTCGCTGTCGGCAGCGCGGGTGCTGCGGTTGCCCGACCCCACGCCGCAGCCGCTGACCGCCTGGCACGCGCTGGACCCCGAGATCGTCTACTCGCGCCTGGCCGGCGGGTCCCGACCGCTGGCGGTGGAATCGGACGCCCCGACCTGGCGGCGACGGCTCGACGACCTGTCCTACGAGCCGGTCGTCGCACCGCTGCGCGGTCCGGCCCAGACGCTGGGCCGGTTGGCGGCCGCCACCCGTGTCGAGTTGCGCGATCCGCTGACTCCGATCCTGGCGGTGGGTGCCGCGGCGTCGGCGATCGTGGGCAGCAATGTCGACGCGCTGCTGGTCGCGGGCGTCATGGCGGTCAACGCGGTGACCGGTGGGGTGCAGCGGCTGCGGGCCGAGGCGGCGGCCGCGGAACTGTTCGCCGAGCAGGATCAGCTGGTGCGCCGCGTGGTGGTGCCGGCCGTGGCGACGACGCGGCGCCGGCTGGAGGCCGCTCAGCACGCCACCCGTACCGCCACGGTGTCCGCCAAGAAGCTGCGGCCCGGCGACGTCATCGACCTCGCGGCCCCCGAAGTGGTGCCCGCGGACGCCCGGATCCTGGTCGCCGACGACCTCGAGGTCGACGAGTCCTTCCTCACCGGCGAGTCGCTGCCGGTGGACAAGCAGGTTGATCCCGTCGCGGTCAACGACCCGGAACGCGCCAGCATGCTGTTCGAGGGCAGCACGATCGTTGCGGGACGCGCGCGGGCGATCGTCGTCGCCACCGGGGTCGGCACCGCCGCGCAACGGGCGATCTCGGCCGTGGCCAACGTCGAGACCTCGGCCGGCGTGCAGGCGCGGCTGCGGGAGCTGACCAGTAAGGTGCTGCCGCTGACTCTGGCCGGCGGCGCCACGGTGACCGGCCTGTCGCTGCTGCGCCGCACGTCGCTGCGGCAGGCGGTGGCCGACGGCGTCGCCATCGCGGTCGCGGCGGTTCCAGAGGGGCTGCCGCTGGTCGCGACGCTGTCTCAGCTCGCTGCGGCGCAGCGCCTGACTACCCGCGGGGTCCTGGTCCGGTCACCGCGCGCCATCGAGGCACTCGGCCGGGTGGACACGGTCTGTTTCGACAAGACCGGCACGCTCACCGAGAACAAGCTGCGCGTGGTGCGCGCCGTGCCGAAGGGCATCGGCCCCGACGGGCCGTTCCCCGGGTCGGACGACCCGGCGGCCATCGCGGTGTTGCGGGCCGCCGCACGCGCCTCGACACAGCCGCACGACGGCGAGGGGCACGCGCACGCGACCGACGAGGCGATCATCACGGCCGCCAGTTCGCTTGACGGCGAAGGTGATTCGCCTTGGACCGTGCTCGCGGAGGTGCCGTTCGAATCCAGCCGCGGCTACGCCGCCTCCATCGGCGCGGAGCTCAACGATGCAACGCCGGTGCTCATGCTCAAGGGTGCGCCGGAGACGATCCTGCCGCGCTGCCGATCTGTCGACGCCGAGGCCGAGTCGCTGGTGGACAGCCTTGCCGCACAAGGGCTTCGGGTACTCGCCGTCGCGCAGCGACCCTGGGAACACGCCACCAACGACGGCGACACCGATTCCGATGCCGTCGAGGCCGCGGCGCACGACCTGGAGTTGATCGGCTATGTCGGATTGGCTGACACCGCCCGGGCGTCGGCGCGGCCGCTGATCGAGGCGTTGGTGGAAGCCGAGCGCAACGTGGTGCTGATCACCGGTGACCACCCCATCACCGCGCGGGCAATCGCCCGGCAGCTGGGCCTGCCCGACGATGTGCGGGTGGTGACCGGCGCCGAGTTCGCCAGCATCGACGCCGAAGGACACACCAAGCTGGCGGCCGACGTCCAGGTGTTCGCCCGGGTCAGCCCGGAGCAGAAGGTGCAGATCGTCGCGGCTCTGCAGCGCGCCGGTCGGGTGACCGCCATGGTCGGCGACGGCGCCAACGACGCTGCCGCTATCCGGATGGCCGACGTGGGAATCGGGGTCAGCGGCCGTGGTTCCTCGGCGGCCCGGGGCGCGGCCGACATCGTGTTGACCGACGACGATCTCGGCGTGCTGATCGACGCGCTGGTCGAAGGTCGCAACATGTGGGCCGGCGTGCGCGACGCGGTCACCATCCTGGTCGGCGGCAACGTCGGCGAGGTGCTGTTCACCATTCTGGGGACCGCGTTCGGCCAGGGGCGGGCACCGGTGGGAACCCGGCAGCTGTTGCTGGTGAACCTGCTCACCGACATGTTCCCCGCCCTGGCGGTCGCCGTCACCTCCCAGTACGACGACCCCGAAGACGACGAGGAACTGACCGCCGAGCAGATAGAGGAGGCCCGCCGTACCCTGCAGCGCGAACTGCTGATCCAGCCGGCCCCCTCCCTCGACGAGCCGCTGATGCGTCAGATCGTCAACCGCGGCGTCATCACCGCCGCCGGTGCAACGACCGCCTGGGCCATCGGGCGCTGGACGCCGGGCACCGAACGGCGCACGGCGACAATGGGTCTGACCGCGTTGGTGACGACGCAGCTGGCGCAGACGCTGCTCACCCGCAGCCACAGCCCGCTGGTGGTGGCAACAGCACTGGGCAGCGCGGGAGTACTGGTCGGGATCATCCAAACACCGGTATTGAGCCAGTTTTTCGGCTGCACACCGTTGGGACCGGTGGCCTGGTCGGGTGTCATCGGCGCCACGGCCGGAACGACCGCGATCTCGGCGCTGGCGCCGCACTGGTTGAACCGGGCGGTGGGTGCGGTGCAGCCGGCGCCGCAATCGGAGGAGTCCGAGTCGTAAGCGAAATCGGGCTTGTCGGTGCCCCCCAATAGAATTGGGGTGTGAGATGCAGCACGCGTGAGGACTGGGTGCAGGCGCTAGGCGCGCTTGGCGAGTCGGTGTCGCGGCTGCTGGAGCTCACCGCGGACACGTTGACCAGCCCGGAATTGCTGACGACGCTCGGTGAACTGGAAGTGCAGTGCCGGCGCCTGCCGGTGGCCGGGAACGTGTTGATCAATCAGCTTGCCAGCCAAGCGACTCCGGCAGATCTGGGCGGCACACTCGGCCAGGCGCTGGCCGATCGGCTGCGGGTGGTCAAGGACGAGGCCGACCGCCGCATCGCGGACGCCGCCGACCTCGGCCCGCGCCGCGCACTGACCGGCCAACCGCTGGCGCCGCTGCTGCCGGCCACCGCCGCCGCACAACGTGAAGGCCTGGCCGGGACCGGGCACATCAAGGTGATCCGCAAATTCTTCAAAAAACTGCCCAACACCATCGCCGCGGCCGACCGCGACTATGCCGAGGCTGACCTGGCCGGCAAGGTCGCCGCCGGATGTCGGCCCGATGAAGTGGCCGACTACGCCAAGCTGCTGCAGAACTACCTGATGCCCGATGGTGACGGCCCCGACCAACCCGAGCGGGCCCGCAGACGCGGCATCACCCTGGGCGAACAACAGGCCGACGGAATGTCGGAGATCCGTGGGCTGATTACCCCCGAATTCCGCGCCTCCCTGGAACCGGTGGTCGCCAAACTCGGCGCCCCGGGCATGTGCAACCCCGACGACGAACACCCCGTCACCGCGGGCAAGGCACCTGAGGACGCGGTCGACCGTGGCACCCGCAACCACGCCCAGCGCAGCCACGATGCCATCGCGGCCGGACTGCGGATGCTGCTGGGCTCCAAAGAGCTAGGCCGCCACCACGGACTGCCGACCACCATCGTGGTCACCACCACCCTGGCCGAACTCGAAGCCGGGGCCGGGCGAGCCCTGACCGCCGGGGGCACCCTGCTGCCCATGTCGGAGGTTATCCGACTGGCCTCGTCGGCTCATCATTATTTGGCGATCTTCGACGAGGACAAAACACTGGCGCTCTACCACGGCAAGCGCCTGGCCTCCCCCGAGCAACGCCTGGCCTTGCTGGCCCGAGACGGCGGCTGCACCCGCCCGGGGTGCAGGGTGCCGGGCTACTGGACGCAGGCTCACCACCTCGAAGGCTGGTTCAACACCCGCCGCACCCACATCGACGAACTCGCCCTAGCCTGCCCACCCGACAACAGACTCGTCGAACTCCACAAATACACCACCCGCCGCAACATCCACGGCGTCGCCGAATGGATACCACCAAAACATCTAGACTTCGGGCGACCGCGGACGAACTGCATGCACCATCCCGCACGGCCCCGAAAGCCCGATGATGGTGACGCCGAACCCGATTGACAGCAGCCGAGTAGCTAGCCGGACAGCTCCCGGCGCACCACCTTGCCCGCCGGATTGCGCGGGATGCTCTCGACGATGTTGATATCCCTGGGCTGCTCGAACCGGGAAACCTTGCCCCGCAGGTATTCTCGCAGCGCGAGTTCATCGGCGGCGCTGTCCTCTCGCAGCACGACGAACGCGGCCAAGCGCTTGCCGAACTGCTCGTCGGCCACACCGACGACCGCATTCTCGGCCACCTCCGGGTGCCCGGACAGCGCGTTCTCCAGAGCGCGCGGATAGACGTTCTCGCCGCCGGAAACGATCATGTCGTCTTCGCGGCCAACGATATACAGGCGACCCTCCTCGTCGAGGTAACCCATGTCGCCGGTGCTGCTCATCCCGTCGATGACCGCCTTCCCGCCGCCACCGGTGTAACCGTCGGAAGCCAGCCCGCCACCGACGAAGATGCGACCGGTGACCCGCGGCCCGACCGGACGGCCGTTGCGGTTATAGATCCGCACCGGGCAACCGGCGACGGGCCTGCCCACCGTCTCCGGAAAGCGGCGCAGCTCCTGCGGTGTCGCCAGGGATCCGATACCGACCTCGGTGGAGCCGTACAGGTTGTAGAGGACCTCGCCGTAGGTGTCCATGAACCGGCGGGCCAGGCCCGGATCTAGCCGGTCTCCGCTGGATATGACAACCCGCAAGCAGGACAACGGGTTTCGTGCCCGTACCCGCTGCGGCAGATCCAGCATGCGGGCCAGCATGATCGGCACCGCGCTCATCGCCTCGGCGCGATGTAACGATGCCTGCGCCAATGCAGCCTCGGCGTCGAAGCGCCGGCGGGTCAGCACGGTACCCCCCAGAGCGATCGCCATCATCAGGATGCCGAATCCCAGGCCGTGAAACATGGGCGCCGCCAGCGAGATTCGCGAGCCCACCCGCAGCCGCGTGCGCGCCAGAATGGTCATGCTGACGCCCACCCCCGAACTCAGATGGGGCCGGCGCGGCACCCCCTTGGGGATCCCGGTGGTACCCGAGGTCAGCAACACCATCCGGCCGGACGGGGCGACCTTTGGCCGCGGCACATCCAGGCGCGGTTCGACAGTGGCCGGATCGATGATCCGGATGGGCTCGTTGGTCGCCCCGATCTGCTCGGTGAACTCGCTATCGCAGAACATCGTCCGGATCTGATGTGCCGCAAGGGCACCCGCGAGCGCGTCGGAGCGGAACTCGGTGTTCACCAACACCACATCGGCACCGATCAGCGCCGTCGCGAAAACCGCTGTCACGAAGTTGCGCCCGTTGCGGCACATCACGCCGACGGGCTGCCCGGCCCGCACACCGGCGTCGAGCAGTTCTACAGCCAGCGATTCCGTCATCGCCAGCAATTCGTGGTAGCTGAGTGCGCCGTCCTCGTCGATGATCGCGGTGCGTTGCGGCCAGCGCGCCGCCGATACCGCCAGGAGCGTGAAGAGATTCGTCCCACCCCGGCAGACTTCGCGGGCCAGCCGCAACGCCGCAGCCGGATCGGGTGGCCCCAGCAGACGCGACGACAGCACCGCCCGCGCCGTCGTCCCGACCACGCTGTCGGTCACGACCGGGCTTCCTTTGTGACCGGCGGCAAGCCGGATTCGGCGAAGAACCGGCTGTACCACAGCCGTGCGGCCCGTTCGGCGGGCCCGGCCAGCAGCACCGAGGCGATCTCGGCCGGCCACACCCAGGGCGGCTCGTTGGTGCGGGGCCGCTCGATGATGACCTTTGCGACCGCTTCGGCGGCCTCGTCGGGGGTCAGGCCCGGCAGCCGGCCGAGCACCGGCGTCGGTTCGATCATCCGGGTGCGGACCAGCGCGAAGTAGATCGTCGAGACGTCGATGCCGTCCACGTGCAGTTCCGGCGCGACGCTGCGCAACCAGCGGTCGAAAGCGCCTTTGGATGCCTGGTAGGCGCCCCATTGCGGCCCAGGTACCACCCTTACGCCGACGCTCGAGACGTTCACCAGGTGCCCGCGGCCGTTCTCCCGCATCGCCGGGAGCAACCCGAGCAGTAGCCAGATCGGTCCCAGGTAGTTGATGTCGATGGTGCGCTGGAAGTCGTGCGGGCGGTCGTACTGCTCGTGCAACGACCGGCGCAACGACTTGCCGGCGTTGCTCACGATGATGTCGAGCGGCCCGTGATGCTCGGTGATCTGCTTGGTCAGCTCGCTGACTGCGGCCTCATCGCTGAGGTCGGTCGGATAGACGACGGCCTGTCCTCCGCCGGTATTGATCGAGGCCGCGACGTCTTCCAGGCGATCGGCCGACCGGGCGACGATCAGCACCTTCGCTCCGGCCGCCGCCAGCTTGCGTGCCGTCGCCTCCCCGATCCCGTAGGACGCGCCGGTGACCAGCACCGTCTTGCCCGAGACCGCGTCGCGCAGCTTGTCGGGATCGGACTCGCGCGCCGGGTTCGCCAACCTGCTGGCAGCCGAATCAATCGCCTGCAAGACAAGATTCATCGGCTGTATCCCTCGATCGCTATCGACCCGTCTTCACCCATCGAAACATAGCCATGACCCATGGTCACAATGGCATTCGAAGACCCGGCCTGTCACGGGTTTGCGCTAATTGTGCAGCCGGCGCGGATCGACACCCGCACGCTTCCAGGCGTCGGCAGCCCAGGAGGCGTAGACCAGCCGTACGGGCAGCCGGTTGATCAGCGGATTCAGCGCCCGCATCGCGGCGGCGAACCGCTGAAAACGCTTTTCCTTCTTGTCATCCCAGGCCAGGTTGCACACCTCGCGCATCTGCGGAGGGCAGGTCCCGGCGATCACCAGCCGGGCGTAGGCGTTCACCGGCGCCGACAGGATCCGCCAGATCGGGCGGGGAATCCGGCGCGGACCCGGGAGTCCTTTGCGGATGTAGCCGGTGCCGTACAAAACGGTCTTGTGCGGCACGAACCGGTCAAGCATGCCGTCCCAGTATTCGACGAACTCGTCGTAGGTCTGCGGCTGGCCCCGGTCGCTGACGCCGTACAGGGAGTACCAGACCTTGCTCTCGGCGAAGATCTGCTCCTTCTCCGCGTGCGACAGGCGCCGAATGAACGTGTCGGCGTTGTAGAGAACCTGGTCGACGAAGGTGGCGTGCGCCCAGTAGAACAGCTCGGGATTTAAGGCGTGGTAGCGGGAACCGTCCGCGACGGTGCCTTTGATCGGCTTGTGGAAGTCCCGCACGGTCCGACCCCACTTGTGCGGGTCCTCGGAGTAGACCGTTTTCATCAGCGGCGGCGCCGTGCGCTTCGCCCTGCCCAACGTGTCGCTGAACACCACCGAATGGTCGAGCACACCCTGTGCGAGCTGCTCGATGCAGTTCTCCGTGCCGGCGACGCGCTGAAATCCGAACAGCTGCGTCCGGTAATCGCCGTAGAACTTCCAGATCAGCGAATCCGGGCCCAGGACGGGCGCCGCGTCGTCGATCTCGTCGACGACGACGGGCGCCGCCTCCCGAACACCGGTGTCAAAACCAGTCGTCATCACAACCCCCTCCGGCACCCCCCCGATGCCGTGAAGCAGAGACACAAAACCGTACTTTTGTTTCAACGATACCATTCGAATCGGTGAATGCCTCGGCATCACCACCGGGTGGGAAAGAAGTGGAGCATGGCGACGAGGGGTCCGGGCACCAGTACCGCGTCCGTCGAGGACACCATCCTGGACACCGCGCGCTCCGTCTTCGAGACCTACGGGGTGCGCCGCGCGAACATCGAAGACGTCGCCGCTCGGGCCGGGGTCAGCCGCAGCACCATCTACCGTCGGTTCCCGACCAAAGACGAGTTGTTCGAGGCCGTGGTGCGGCGCGAGGCGGCGCTGTTCTTCACCACACTCGACCAGGCCACTACCGGCTGCAGCCCACAAGAGGCCGTCGTCGAGGCGTTCACCCTCGGGGTGCGCCTGATCGGAGACTCGCCGCTGTATTCGCGCATCGCCGAGAGCGAGCCCGAACTGTTCGGGATGTTCTCGCGTTCGGACGTCTTTCCGATCGGTCAGTTCGCCGACGGCATCGCCCACACGCTTCGGCGCTGTGGTGTCGGCATCCCCGACGCCGACCTTGCCAACATCGCAGACATCCTGCTGCGGGTTGCCGTGGGCATCATCGTGTTTCCCACCGACCGCCTCGACACCTCGGACCAGGCTGCGGTCCGGGCGTACGCCGCGCGCTACCTGGTCCCGATCATCAGCGCGTAGATCCGCAGCAGGTGCCAGCCACTACCGCAAGTGAAACTGTCGGTCGGGATCACTAACCTGTATCTGTGGCGCAGGCTCCCCGGACTCGCTATGCCACCTGCGGCGAAGTGGACATCGCCTATCAGGTGTTCGGCGACGCCCCCCTGGACCTGCTGGTGCTTCCCGGTCCCTCCATCCCGATCGACACCGTCGACGCCGAGCCGTCGATGTACCGGTTCCATCGGCGGCTGGCGTCGTTCGCCCGGGTGATCCGCTACGACCAGCGTGGCATCGGGCTGTCGTCGCGGGTTTCGTCGCCGGACATGATCGGGCCGAAACACTGGGCCAAGGACGCGATCGCGGTGATGAACGCCGTCGGGTGCGAGCGGGCGACGATCCTGGCGCCGGGTTTCACCACCATGACCGGCCTGGTCCTGGCGGCCGACTATCCCGAGCGCGTCAGCAGCCTGGTCTGCATCAACGGCGCCGCCCGGACACTGCGCGCGGACGATTACCCGATCGGCCGCGAGCTCGTCGACTCGGACCCTTTCACCACCATCGCCATCGAGCCCGACGCCGTGGAGCAGGGCTTCGACATTCTGAGCATCATCGCGCCGTCGGTCGCCGACGACAACGCCTTCCGGGCGTGGTGGGACATGGCCGGCAATCGGGCCGCGTCACCCAGCATGGCCCGGGCGATCATCAACGCGGTCCGGCTCGCCGACGTGCGCGACACCCTGCCGCGCATCACGGCGCCGACTCTTGTCCTGCATCGGGACAACCGGGGCTTCAGCCCGATCGAACACGGCCGGTACCTCGCCGACCAGATCGCCGGAGCACGAATGATCGAGCTTCCCGGCGAGGACACCTTGTACTGGGTGGGCGATGCCGCCGGCATGCTCGATGAGATCGAGGAATTCGTCACCGGCGTGCGGGGCGGCGGCGATGCCGAACGCGTACTGACCACGATCGTGTTCACCGACATCGTGGGCTCGACGCAGCGGGCCGCCGCGCTGGGCGACTACCGGTGGCGCGACCTGCTCGACAACCACGACACCATCGTCCGCCACGAGATCCAGCGGTTCGGCGGGCGCGAGGTCAACACCGCCGGCGACGGTTTCGTTGCCACGTTCACCAGCCCCAGTGCCGCGCTGGCCTGCGGCGACGCCGTCATTGAGGCGGTGCGCGTGCTGGGTATCGAGATCCGGGTGGGCATCCACGCCGGCGAAGTCGAAGTGCGCGGCTCCGAGAAAACCGACGTGGCGGGGATGGCCGTTCACATCGCCGCACGCGTGGGCTCGCTGGCCGGGCCCAGCGAGGTGCTGGTCTCCTCGACAGTGCGCGACATCGTGACCGGGTCGCGGCACCGGTTCGTCGGCCGCGGCGAACGTGAGCTCAAAGGCGTGCCCGGGCAGTGGAGCGTGTGCGCGCTCGTCCGCGAACGCGCGACCGTCAGCTCCTGACACCCCTTGTACGCTGGGGTTATCTTTTGAACCGAGGAGGACCGTGGCGACGCCGCTGGTGGAGAACTCCGAGCGGCAGCGCGTCCGGCTCGATGTTTCCGGGATGTCCTGTGCGGCGTGCGCGAGCCGGGTCGAGACCAAGCTGAACAAGGTTCCCGGCGTGCGCGCGTCGGTGAACTTCGCTACCCGGGTGGCCACGATCGATACCGTCGACGTCCCTGTCGACGAGCTCTGCGACGTGGTTGCCCAGGCCGGTTATCAGGCGGTTCCACACACCGAGTCCTCACCGCCGGCCCGCGGCCAGGACCCCGACGCCCGCCACGCCCGCAGCCTGCTGCGCCGGTTGCTGGTCGCCGCGGTGTTGTTCGTGCCGCTGGCCGACCTGTCCAGCATGATGGCGATCGTGCCGAGCGCCCGGTTCACCGGGTGGGGCTTTGTGTTGGCCGCGCTGGCGGCGCCGATCGTGACCTGGGCGGCGTGGCCTTTCCACTCCGTCGCGCTGCGCAATGCGCGGCACCGGACGGCGTCGATGGAGACGCTGATCTCGGTCGGTATCACGGCTGCCACCGTCTGGTCGCTGGCGACGGTGTTCGTCCCCAAGCAGCCTCGTCAGACGCACGGAGTCTGGCAGGCGATCCTGCACAGCGACGCGATCTACCTCGAAGTCGCGGCCGGAGTGACGGTGTTCGTGCTGGCGGGTCGTTACTTCGAGGCGCGCGCCAAGTCGAAGGCCGCCGGCGCGCTGCGCGCCCTGGCCGCTCTCGGCGCCAGAAATGTGGCGGTGCTGCTGGAGGACGGTTCAGAGCTGGTCATCCCGGCCGGTGAGCTCAAGAAGCGCCAGCGCTTCGTGACGCGGCCGGGCGAGACGATCGCCGCCGACGGAATCGTGGTTGAGGGATCCGCGGCGATCGACACCAGTGCCATGACCGGCGAGGCCAAACCGGTGCGCGCCCATCCGGATGCCGCCGTGGTGGGCGGCACCGTGGTGCTCGACGGCCGGCTGATCATCGAAGCCACCGCCGTGGGCGCCGACACGCAGTTCGCCGCCATGGTGCGCCTGGTCGAAGAGGCTCAGGCGCAGAAGGCCCGCGCACAGCGCCTCGCCGATCGGATCTCTGCGGTGTTCGTTCCCGTGGTGTTCGCCATTGCACTGTCGGCCGGCGCGGCCTGGCTGATCAGCGGTGCGGGCGCGGAGCGCGCCTTCTCGGTGACGCTCGGCGTGCTGGTGATCGCCTGCCCGTGCGCGCTCGGGCTGGCGACCCCGACCGCGATGATGGTCGCCTCGGGCCGGGGCGCCCAGCTGGGAATCTTCATCAAGGGCTATCGCGCGCTGGAGACCGTGCACGGCATCGACACCGTCGTGTTCGACAAGACCGGCTCGCTGACCGTCGGCCAACTGAGCGTGAGCGCGGTGACGACCACGGGCGGGTATGACGACGACACGGTCTTGGGCCTCGCCGCAGCGGTGGAAGCGGCCTCCGAGCACGCGGTGGCAACAGCGATCGTGTCCGGATCGCCGGATCCGTTGCCGGTCAAAGATTTTGTCGCGGTCGCCGGCTGCGGTGTCGCGGGAGTCGTCGACGGGCGGCGGGTCGAAGTCGGCAAGCCGTCCTGGATCACCCGGGATGCGCCGAGCGACCACCTCCTCGATTCGGCCCGGCGGGACGGCGAATCCCGGGGTGAGACAGTCGTTTTCGTATCGGTTGACGGGCTGCCGTGCGCGGCGGTGGCCATCGCCGACACGGTGAAGGAGTCGGCTCCGGACGCGGTCGCCGCGCTGCACCGGCGCGGGATGCGGACGGTGCTGCTCACCGGCGACAACAAGTCCGCCGCCGAGGCCGTCGCCGCCCGGGTGGGCATCGAGACGGTGGTCGCCGAGGTGTTGCCGCAAGGCAAGGTCGACGCGATCGAGCGGTTGCGCGCCGAGGGCCGGACGGTGGCGATGGTGGGCGACGGCATCAACGACGGACCCGCATTGGCGTGCGCGGACCTGGGACTGGCGATAGGCCGGGGCACCGACGTCGCGATCGGAGCGGCCGACATCATCCTGGTGCGCGACGACCTGGACATCGTGCCGCAGTCGCTGGACCTGGCGCGCGCGACCATGCGGACCATCCGGATGAACATGGTGTGGGCGTTCGGCTACAACGTGGCGGCCATCCCCGTTGCCGCCGCCGGCCTGCTCAATCCCCTGATCGCCGGTGCCGCGATGGCCTTCTCGTCGTTCTTCGTGGTGTCAAACAGCCTGCGGCTGCGCAACTTTGGCAGCCGACCTGCTCGTCGAGAGTGAATTACCCGACAAGACACGCGGATTGACCGTCAGCAGAATCACAGTCGGCGGGATATGCCGCCCCCGGTAGGATGATCAGCATGGCCGAACAGACCTTTTCCGTGACCGGGTTGCACTGTGGCGGGTGTGTGGCGACCATCACCACCGCGTTGACCGAGTTGAAGCCGGTGACGGCGGTCAGCATCGACCTGAACACCGAAGGTGAATCCGCCGTGCACGTTTCGACGAACGTCGAGCTGACCCGCGAGCAGGTTCAGACCGCGCTGAAGGGCGAGGGAAACTTCACCGTCGTCGGTTAGCTCCGGGTTTCAGCGAATTACCCGGTGTTGCAGCCTTTTTCGTCAGCCGTGAGCGCCGGATCCGCCCGTGCCGCCCTGGGTGCCGGGGCCACCGGTCCCACCGTTGGCTGTGGATCCTTTGCCACCGGCCCCACCGGCTCCGGAGGCACCGCCGGCGCCGCCGCCTCCGCCGGCCCCACCGGCTCCGGCAACACCTGCTGCGCCCGCGTGGCCGATGAAGCCACCCGGCGCGCCCGCGCCCCCGTCCGCGCCGCCCGCGCCCCCTTGACCGCCGGTACCGCCGCCTCCGCCGTTACCCCCTTGGCCGCCGGTACCGCCGATACCCGCCCAAGGCTGCTGCGCGGTCGGAACCGCAGTGGCACCACCGCCCAAGCCGCCGGTACCACCAGCGCCACCGACGCCGCCAAGTCCGCCGACTCCGCCTATACCGCCGTTACCGCCGCTGCCGCCGTCACCGAAAAGCATTCCGCCGGCAGCGCCGTTACCGCCGGCGCCCCCGGTGCCCCCTGCGCCGCCGATGGCACCGGTGTTGCCGTCCCCGCCGCCACCCCCGTTGCCGCCGAACGCGTTACCCGACGATCGGCTTGCCGCGCCTCCGGCCCCTCCTCCATCCGCGCCGGCGCCGCCCGTAGCGCCGAGGCCACCTACTCCGCCGATGCCCCCGCTGCCACCTGAGCCTCCGTTGCCTACCAGTAGGCCGCCGCGGCCACCGTCGCCCCCGATTCCGCCGGTGCCGCCGGCGCCGCCGAGGGCGGTGCTGGCGCTTCCGGCGCCGCCGTGACCTCCGTCGCCGCCGGTGGCGAAGCCGCCGAGGGTTCCCGCGTTGCCGCCGATTCCTCCGACTCCACCAGAACCGGCGCCGCTGCCCCCGTCACCGCCGGCCCCGCCGGCACCTCCGAAGGCGCGGCCGCCGTCGGTCTGTCCCGTACCTCCGGCACCTCCGCCGCCGCCTGCGCCACCATCGGAACCGCCCGCCCCGCCGGCACCTCCTGTGCCGCCCGTAGCGGTACCCGATTTCACGGACGAGGCGCTTCCCGCCCCGCCTCCGTCGCCACCGCTGATTCCCGGGCCGCCGGGCGTACCCGGGCCACCGGCACCGCCGGTGGTGTCGCCTACAGCGTTGACGTTCGTTCCGTGGTTGCCTGGAGCGTCCTGCCCCGTTGGGGTGGGATTGACGCCGTCTGCGCCGGTCAGGCCGGTACCGCCTTGGCCGCCGTTGCCACCGGAGCCGAACCAGTTGGCGTCGCCGCCGGTACCGCCGTGTCCGGGGTTGCCGCCGTTGAACCCCGCCAGCGCGGCGCCACCCTGGCCGCCCGCACCACCGTTACCGAACAACTGCCCACCGGCCCCACCATGGCCGCCCGCCGCGCCCGCTCCTCCCAGCCCGCCGAGACCGCCGTTGCCGATCAAACCTGCGGCCCCGCCGGCACCACCGGCCTCGCCCGCCGCGCCGGATCCGCCATTGCCCCCGTTCCCGAGCAACAGGCCGCCCGCCCCGCCGGCGGCTCCGGTTCCGGCCACCCCGTCGGCACCGTTCCCGATCAGCGGACGTCCCAGCAACGCCTCGGTCGGCGCGTTGATCACGTTCAGCGCGAGTTGCAGCGGAGACGCATTGGCGGCCTCCGCGGCAGCGAATGACCCCGCGGATCTGTTGAGCGCCCCGACGAACTGGTCATGAAAGGCGGCCGCGTGGCTACTGAGTGCCTGGTACTCCTGTGCGTGATTGCCGAAGAACGCTGCGATCGCTGCGGAGACCTCGTCATCGGCGGCCGCGAGCACGCCGGTGGTGCGTGCGGCCGCGGCCGTGTGGGCCGCGCTCAGAGCCGAGCCGATATCGGCCAGATCCGACGCCGCGACCACGATAACGTCCGGCGTTGCAAACAGCGATGACATGGCGACCCCCGGGCCGTTGAGAAGCGATCGCCCAGAGTCATCGGCGCCTCGGCCAAAACGTCTGATTCACACGCAACATGGCATTTGTTGCCTAACACCGACCCGCTGCCGGCAGACCGGAATCGCTCAGCCTCTCAGCAAACTGACAGGGCAACGGCAGGTGTTGCCCAGACTATTCGGCGGGGCCGGCGGCTTCGTCAGCGGCGCATCCGGGACAACTCGCGCAGCATCGCGTTGTATGCCTCCAGGTCGTCGTCGGCATAATCACTGTCCGCGTGCCGATCTCCGCGGGACGCGTCCTTGCGATCCTGCCGCGCCCACTGGGTGACCAGAGCGACGATGACGATGATGACCGGGACCTCGGTGAGACTCCACGCAATGCCGCCGCCGAGATGCTGGTCGGCGATGATGCTGGGCAGCCACGGCAGGTTAAGGGAGCGATAGAAGGTCTGCCCGACCGGCTCGGCCATCGTCATGAGCGCGATGCCGAAGAAGGCATGGAACGGCATGACCGCGAACAGCAGACCGATGCGACCCGGATAGGGCAGCCGGCGCGGGCCCGGGTCTATTCCGATGATGGCCCAGTAGAAGAGATAACCGACGATCAGGAAATGGACCGCCATGAACTCGTGGCCCCAGTGATAGCGGATCAGGGTGTTGAACACCGGCGTGAAGTAGACGACGTAGGGCGAGCCGACGAACAGGACGAAGGCGATGATCGGGTTCGAGAAGAACGCCGTAACCCGGGAGTGCAACAGCCAGGTCAGCCATTCGCGTGGCCCGGGCGGCTGCTCCTTGCCAGCGGACGGCAAGACCCGCAGCGCCAGGGTGACCGGGCCACCCATCACCAGCAGCACCGGGATGAACATGTTCAGGATCATGTGTTCGGCCATGTGCATGCTGAACACCGCTGATCCGTAGGCACGGACACCCGAGCTGGTGGTGAACACCAACGACACACATCCGGCCAGCCAGGCCACCAATCTGCCCACCGGCCAAGCGTTTCCATTGTGCCGCAACCGGACGTAGGCCGCCAGATAGGCGAGCGCCAGCACCACCCCGGCCGTCCCCAGCAGGCTGTCGAAACGCCACAGCGTCAGCACGCTTGCGACGGTCGGTGGTCGCGGCAGTTGATAGCCGAGGAACACATCCCAGCCGGTGAAGCGATGCGCGAGGAATCGGGGTGCGATCTGGCCGGCCATCGCGGCGATCGCCGCCACGGCGGCGACCATGGCCAGCGCACCGGCCGTGCCGGCGAACGGCGGCAGTGCGCGACGCAGAGACCAGCAGTCCGACAACCACACAACGGTGACCAGAGCACCCGCGATGAGTCCCAGGCGCGCGAAATCCGATCCGAACGTCCAGTCCGGCAGCAGCAGGTACAGCAGCATCCCGCCGTAGGTAACCGCCAAGGCGCCGAAACCCACCTGCAGCACCTGCACGGCTCGGTTGGGGCTGGTTCGGGTCAGCGCGGCGACCGCCTTGAGCCCGGTCAGGCCGGCCACCGCGACCGCGAAAACGATCGCAGCGCTGGTCGCGTAATCGTGGTCGGGCCCCTCACCCGCATTGCCGGTGACGGCCGTGGCCACGACGCCGATCACGGTGGGCACCAGCAGGACCGCGTGGCCGAGCCAACGCGTGTTCAGGCGCAGTGTAATCGCGACGGGAAGGGCGAAGACGGCCACCACGATCCAGGCGCGGGCCATCTCGGAGACGCCGATCGCGTCGAACACCGCCCCGCTGCTCAGTAGCGCGCCCGCCCGCACACCTGTGTCGTGCGACGCCTGGATCACCACCATGGCTGCGGCGGCCAGCACCCAGGCGAGCGAAACCCGTTCGGCCACCAGGTGAATCCGGAATGCCGGTCCGTCGATCAGCCCGTCGGATTCCGGCCGCGCCGTCACCACGACCAGGAGTAATGCGCCCAGACACAGGGCGCCCAGCAACGACGCGATGAAATACCCGGCCGGTTCGGCCGCGCTGACGAAGGCACCCGGATAGGGGTTGCCGGCCTCGGCGTAGCGCCGCGGGCCGGAGACCAGGCCGTAGCCGGCCACTGCGACTGCGACAAAAACCAAGACCGCCACAAAACCGCCGGCCAGTGCCGCCGTCCTCACCGAGGACGTGCGGGCAACGTCGCTATCCACCCTTGCAGCTTACGACCGCGCGTCGTAGCACTGGCCGCCCGCAGCGCATAGTGTTCGGTCACTGTGGGGGCTACCGCCGAGGAACACCGGGCATGATCGACGATCTGCCGCTGCGCTGGGTGGTCACGGGCCTGTTCCTGTTCAGCGCCGTGGGCTTCGCCCTCGTCGCCGACCGCAGGTCCTGGACCTCGGTGATCAGCCATGGGCTGCACGTCACGATGGCCGTCGCGATGGCGGCGATGGCCTGGCCGGAGGCGCTCGGGCTGCCGCCTACACCCGCCGAGGCGTTCTTCCTGGCCGCGGCCCTGTGGTTCCTGGTCGCGGCTGTCCTCGCCGCCCGGGTGATCGGCGCACGTCTGGCGCTCGGCTATCACGCGCTGAAGATGGTGGCGATGGCATGGATGTACGCCGCGATGGGTGGGCATCTGACTCCCGAACACCCGCCCATGGCGTCCATGCCGGACATGCCGGACATGCCGGCCATGGCGTCCATGCCCGAAATGGAGGCAGCGCCGGCGCACACTTCGCACGGTTGGGTCACCACGGTGAACTGGATCTGGGCCGCCGTATTCGTACTGGCCGCCTTCGCCTGGAGCTACCTCTTCATCACCCTGCGGCGCCGCCGGGGGACTCGGGTGTGGCGTGCGCGACTGGGCAACGTGGTTCAGGCGACCACGGCTGGGGGCATGGCAATCATGTTCTGCATCATGGTTTTTCAGGCCTGACCCGATCAGACACCCTGGAATCCACGGGCCAGCAGGGTGTGCACCGGCTCCGGTGGGGCGGCGAGTTCGGCGACGGATTCGACGTCCACGTCGATGGTCGGGTAGTCCGCGAGGTACTCGGTGTACGAGCGCGCCCCCAATCGCATGCCCAGGCCCACCCACGCATCCACCACCGACCACCGGCGCGGGTTCATCACCGCCCACTCGCTCTCGTCGAGCCGCTGCTTCCACCGGGCGACGTCGAGTTGGTCAGGCGCGAATCCGGAGAGTAACTCCGCGTAGTCCACGGCCTCGCCGCGTGCCACCGTGATACCCCGTCCGAGCTCCCGCGCACCCGACACCTCCGGCAGCAGACGCAGGATCGCGGTCGCCGCAGCGTGGCCGGTGGTGACCTCCTCGACGAGATTCATTGCGGGGTAGGCACGCAACGCGACACAGGCATCCACAACCGATACCAGGATGTCGGCAGAGTCCCGTAGCTGACAGTCCTCGCCCAGGACCCGGGGCAAACGCACGATGGTGAAGTCGAGCCCGTCCGGCGCACCTGCCACCACCAGCTCCGCCAACGACTTCGACGCCGCGTAGGGGTAGGGCGCAGCTCGCGGATCGGTCACTTGGGCGGCGACGACATCCGCGTTGACGACGAACGTCGACAGGTGCACCAGCCTGACACCCCGGTCCCCGCACACGCCCACGATCGCCGAGACCAGATCCACGTTCGCGGTGCGAAGTTCGCGGTACGGAACAAGCACGTTGGTGTTGCCGACGCAGTTGATGACGGTTCCGGCGCCGGTGTCCCGGATCAGCGCGTCCAGTTCCGACGGCCCGAAGTCGGCGGAAAGCTGTATCACCCGAATCCCTTCCACGTCGTGGAGACCGGACCACGAACCGTGCTGGGATCTGCTCGCCAGAATGACATCGGGGCACCGAATTCCGGACCGTTTGAGGTCCGCCAGTGCCGCGGCGAACCCGGTGCCCAGAATGCCCGAGGCGCCCAGCACGATGATCGCGTCGCCGGCGGGGAGCGTGGCCTGGCGTCTGATGTCGGCGGACGCCCGCAGATCATCGAGGTCACCTTTTATCTCGGCGGCGGTGGCCCGGTCCATCCACTCGGCCGTCGTGGCATCCGCGAGGTCGGCGACGAGGTTGGCGGCGGTGTCGGCACTGATCAGGTCCAGGATCGACACCTGGCGTCCCAGGAACCTCCGGGTGTCGGGCAGGATTCTGATCAGGTCCAGCGAACCGACCCCTGCGGCGAGCAGCGAAGTGTCCTGTTGGACGGCCGTCCCGAGGTGCCGGCTCCACACCTGCGCCAAACCCATTGCGCTATCGGCGGTTTCGGGGTCGTCATGCGCCGCTTCCACGAACTCGGGCAACGCCCGCAGGTGGGCACTGTCCACCTTCCCGCTGGGCTTGCGCGGGATCGCCGACACCGCGACCACGAAGAACGCGGACACACCGTTGCTCACCAGGATGTTCCGGATGCGTCTGGCCGGATCCTCGCCGGCTTCGGGGGTCGGCGTGGCTTGAAACCACACCCCGAGGCGTCCGTCGTGGAGTTCGACGGCGACATCGGCGATCGCGGGATCGGCCGATATGCGTCCGGCGATGTCCGCGATGTCGATCCGCTTGCCGGATACTTTGACGACGTCGTCTTTGCGCCCGGCGAACAGCGGGAATCCCTGTGCGTCCATGATGATTCGGTCAGCGGTGGCGAAGGCGCGATGTTGGGTACCGGCGCCGGTGGTGACGGTACCGAAGCTGCGGTCGTCGGTCCCGAGGTAGCCGGCGCAGACCAGGCCCCCGACGATCACCACCTCGCCGAAGGCGATGACGACCGTGTCAGGCACCATCGGCCGCCCCAGGCGTCGCCGCGCTTCGGGAGCGACGACCGTGCCGTCCGAGGCGATCGGCAAATAGGTTGCCACGACGGTGGTCTCGGTGGGTCCGTAACTGGACACCAGTTCGATCCGTTGTCCCGCTGACGAATTCATCCATTTGTCGACGGCGGCCGGGCGAACGGCTTCGCCGCCAATAACGATCTGCCGCAGATGTGAACGGTGGATCGCGTGCAGCGCTTCGGCGTCTTCGCACAAGAGATGCCACACGGCGGTGGGCAGGTCGACGACCGTCGCGTCGGTGGCGATCAGACCCTCGACGAGTCCGTCGAGGTCGCCCGATTTCATCGCGGCGGTTCGCACCAGCTGCGCGCCCGCGGCAGCGGCGGCGAAGGTCTCCTCGACGCTGATGTCCGACGTCAGCGGGGCGCACTGCAGGATGGTGTCCTGCCGTCCCCAACCGTAGGCTCTGATCGCCGCGGCGCAGAACAGCGCGAGCGAGCCGTGGGTGACCCGCACCAGCTTGGCCTGCCCGGTGGAACCCGACGTCGGCATGATGTAGGCAGTCTTCGCGCCGAGTGACATGTCCTGCGCCACTTGGGCAAGACGATCGTCGACCAGCGAGCGGACACCGTCATCGATGGCCACCGGCAGCCCGATACCGGTCACGTCGACCACCCGCGCCTCGGCACCCGCCAGCTGCTCGGCAATAGCCTGCGCGCGGGGCGAAAGTTGTTCTGGTGTATCGCAGATGCTGTATCCGCAGCCGACCAGGTGACTTGCGATCAGGCAGTCGATGGTGTTGCCGGTGTCGTCGTCCGCAAGCACCGCAATGTCACCCGGCGAGAAGCCGTTGCGCACCAGATGGGCGACCCACCGGTGGACACCGGGACGGCCGGCCAGGGTCTCGCGGAGACCTGCGGACCCGTCCACGAACCACGCCCGCGACTGGGTCGTTGCGATCTGCATGTCGTCGGGGCGGATCGACCCGTCCGGACCGAGCGCGAACCACTCGCCGACGGCCTTGGCCATCGGCTGATCCCACAGGCGCACCATCGCTTCGAGTGCCACTGCGATCCGGCTAGCAACTCCTGCGGCGGATTTCGGCCGATCTGCCCGGTCCCAGATGGCCACGTTGAGCACGCGTTGACCTTCGTCCAGGACACTCGCCACCGTCCTGCCCTCGATCGGGCCGATGTCCGTCGCGACCGGTGCTTCGGTCAAGAACGGGCGCAGGGTGGGCGCGCAGGTCTCGCGGATGAAGTTGAGCGTCAACGCGTCCACCTGGGCGGTGCGGTTGATCGCCAAATACATTCGGCGGTAGTGCTCTTCGCGCAGCCAGCGGCGCCGCACCGCCTTCACGTATCCTCGGTCGACGGCGCGCACCACATCGCGCACCGATGCGAAGGGAGCGAACCTGACCGGGTGCGCCACCGAATTGACCAGGCACGTCGCGACATTGAGGTCCGGGTCACCGAACCTGTTGTCGACCGCGTGAACGAGCAGACCCTCGGTGCCCTGTCGCAGGCCCGCGTCCACCGCCAGTGCCGCCGTGGCCACCAGGACGTTGAGCGGGACCTGTTCGGTATCCGAGAGCCGAACGAGCGCGTCGAAGGCATCACCGGCGATCGTCACTGATTCTTGCAGGACGCCTTTGGCGGCGGCGCCGGCAGCGTGCGTGCTCTGGCCGGCCCCGCCGAGACGCGCATCCTCGGCGAGCTCACGCTGGACGGCAGCACTGAAACGCTGCAGCGCCTCGTCGGCCTTCGCCCCTTCGCGACGATGGGCTTCGGCCGTCCTCGTCAAACCGGTTGCGAGGGAGGGCACTTCTGCGGGGTCGCCGGCCGCGAGGTGGCGTGCCAGATCGGCTTCGATGATCCCGGTGGCGCCACCATCCACCACGATGTGGTGCGCATGCACGTCGAGTCCGCAGACGTCGCCGTTCTGGTCTGTCCACACGGTGTACCGCACCAGGGCTGTATCGAGGATGCCGGTCGACCAGGTGCGCTGGAGTTCGAAATCGGTACCGGTGCTCTGAAAATCGCCGGACCGCACGCGCACGATGTCGCCGAACCGCAGGCGAGGCACCAGATCCGGATACTGAGTTCCGGTCGCCGGCGTTTCCAGAACGCAGAGCTGCACCGGGTTTTCGCACACCATTGCCTCGCACGCGGCCAGGAATCTCGGCAACTGCAGCGGGCGGAATCGGTAGGTCTTGGCGATCAGGTACAACGACGGATCGCCGTCCTGCAGCACACCGTTATACAGGTTCTGTTGCGACCTGCTCAGCGGGATGCGGGCCACCCAGACTTCAGGCGGGCTCACAGAGGTTCTCCAGCTCCCGGACCCAGCCCGCAATCGAGAGGTCGTCCGCCAGGCGGGACGGCACGTCGGATTCCCGGTCCACGTCCAGCTTTTTCATCAGCAGAACGAAGCGAACGGAATCCAGCCCGAGGTCTCGAAGATCAGTGCCGTCACCATCGTGTAGATCCTCTTCATCGATGTACAACACGTCGCAGACCGCGGCGAGCACCCTTTCCCGGATCGTCTCAACCATGAGCGGACACTTCGGTTTTGCCCACCGACGCGGCCAGTGAGGCCCGCATGACCTTGCCGGACTGTGTCCGTGGGATCTCGGCGACGATCGCGATTGTCGACGGTCGCGCCATCGCTTCAGACTGTTGCCGGAAGCGGGCGGCGATCGCCTGCTTGAGCTTGCGGGCCGCGGACTCGTCGAGTTCGGTCGAAGGGACCACGGCCAGACCTACCAGGGCCCCGAACTCCGGGTCCGGAATCTCGTAACATGCGGCTTCGCGGACACCTTCGGCGCCTTCGGCGATCCGGTCGACCTCGTCTGGCGCGATATTCACACCACCGGAGATGAACATCTCCGAGGATCGTCCCTTGATGTAGAAGAAACCGTCCTCGTGGCGCTCGAGCAGATCGCCGGTGTTGACCCACCCGTCGATCAGAACCTCTTGGGTTCGTGCGGCATTGTTCCAGTACCCCAACATATTTGCCGGCGATTTGATCCAGAGCGTGCCGAAGGAAGCCGACGGCGCAGCACCCGGCGTCGCGGGCCCGGAGTCGGCAGAGCCGGCGAGGTAAACCTCGACTCCGGGATAGGGCCGTCCCACCGCACCGGCCTCTATCTTCGCGATCGAGTCCTCATCGGTCGGCAAACATAAAGCCGTGCAGCCCGTTTCGCTCAATCCGTAGACCTGCGCGGTGCGCACGCCCAAATTCTCGATGAACCGGACATCGGCCGCGATCGCCCGGGAACCTCCATACCCGAGGAGCCGTAGCGACGGCACCTTCTCATCGGTTACCTTCAGCTCGGCGATCAGTTTCGAAAGCAGGGTCGGGACGACGCACGTCGTCGCAACCTCGTTCTTGCTGAGAATCTCCAGCAGCGACGTGGTGCTCTCACCACCGGTGATGCACACCCCGCCGCGCATCAAACAGGTGAGTATCCACCACAATCCACCGATATGCGTCGCCGGCAGCGGCGAGTAGGTGGTTTCTCCGTCCACCCAACTGACCCAGTCCAGGCCGGTTTCGCGCAGGATGTCCTGCACGGCATAGAAAGTGCGGTTGGCCAGGAGCACGGCCTTCGGCTCGCCCGTCGTCCCGCTGGTGAAGATCATGGCCAGTGGGTGGTCGGCACCGTATTCCGGGCATCGGTAGTCGTCCGGTGTCGCCGCGGTGTTTCCGGCGTAGGCGTGCACGTCGACCCTGACCGCCGGTGTGGCGCGCAGATTCTGCGACAGCGTGGAAAGGTCGGTTCTGCTCCCGGGCGCGATGAGAATCGCGCTCGGGGCAGTGATCTCGCCGAAACGATCGATGGTGGCCGGCGGAAGATTGCCGTCGGCCATCACAGCGATCGCCCCGAGTTTCGCGCAGGCCAGCACCGACAGGTACGTCTCGGGCCCGTTGTCCGAAAGGACGAGTATCCGGGATCCCGGGGAAACCGACTGCGCCCGAAGTGCTGCGGCGAGCCCGTTGACTGCGGCCACCAGTTCGGCATACCGCAGCGCGCTTTTGCCGTCGCATCGGCGCAGGGCAGTTGCCAGCGGCCGCTGCCGCGCCTGCTCGAAAACCCGTTCCAGGACAGTTAATGGTAAGTGAGACATGACCTTCAGGTGCTTCCTTGGTGCTATACCGGACGATGCGTTACGGGATGTTGAGGGCGGCCAGCTCGACCTCGCCGGACGCGGCCCCGCCATACTCGTCCCAGAACTCCATGGCGCACTGGATCGAGAGGTACCGCAAGCGTCGGTCGACCACCTCGAAGTCCCGGCACAGCAGGCGCGCGGAGAACTTCTGGGCGTGGATCATCCGCTTGAACCGGGAGGCCGTGTTCTTGATCAGCATGCTGGGGAGCTGGTGATCGAAGTAGTCGGAAATCGACCAGCCCCGCAACACCGGGATCTCCTCGTTGAGGATCGCCGGCGCGAAGGCGCTGTACGCAAGCTGGTTGAAGCACAGAATCAATTCGGCCGCATTGAAATGGCCGGTGCTGCGAATGTAGGCCGGCTCGCTGATACTGAAATTGCCGTAGGCAAGGACAGAATCAGCGGTGGCTTTGTAGCTGGCGTCGACGAGATAGCGGCAATCTTTATAGGCGTAGGGTTCGAGAACCTTGACCAGCAGGTGCTCCTCGATCGGGGCGGTGTCGCTGATGTCGGTGAATTCCGCGCGGGTCGGCGCGAACGGGGACAAGGTGATGGTACTCATACTGGATATCCTGGTGTCGTCAAGCCGTCCAACATGGTCAGACGGTGGGTGGTTAAATGTCCGGCGGCGGTGCCGTGTTTTGCGCGGTGCATCAGAGTACGGTTGTCCCAGAGAATGATGTCGCCGACTTCATAGTGCTGGGTGTGAATGAATGGCGATTTGTACTCGGTGTCCAGTTGCCCCGTCGCTTCCATCAGTTCTTGCAGAATGGCGGGGTCGAGCACATTGCCGTCTTTGTCTTCGATCTTCGTGGTGCCGGTCGCGCAGATATAGAGAATCTCCTGCCCGGTGTGCGGGTGCCGGATCACCGTCGGCCACTTGATCGGCGGCGTGGTCCGATTGATCTCGTCCCACACTTCGCCGATCGGCCGGTAGACGTCACGCGGCCGGATCTTGATGTGGCGCCGCGGATCGTGGGTGCCGAACGTGCCCCGCACCGGGTCCTGCTTCGCGGCCGGCAGCGATTCCCAGACCCGGGTGAGGTCGATGAAATAGGTTCCGCGGTCGGGTCCTGGCACGGTCAACGGCAGCACCATGGAGAACGCGAAAGGCTCCGGCATGAACATGTAATCGATATGCCAGAAGGCGCCGGTTTTCGGAACGCCCTGCCCTTCCTCGGTGGACGAGACAAAGATTTCCGGGTGCTCCTGGTGATGGTAAAGCGGCTCGTAGTAGGGAACGATTTGTCCGACGATCCGTCCGAGTTTGATGAATTGCTCCGGAGTCGGATGCACATCTTTGAGGACGACGAGTTTGTTGGTGTACACAATCTCGCGGATCTCTTCAGTGGAGAGATCGTCCAGATTGGCGGGATCGAGTCCGGTGACCTGAGCACCGAGGCCCTCGCCCTTCACATTAAGTGTCATTAACTGTCTTTCCTGTCTGGTAGATAGATGAGTCAGGGTTGCGCATTTAGGTAAGGTGCCGTGATGGTCCAACCCCCTTGGGTGATTTCTTCTGATGATGTCGCCGTATCGCCTGGCGGCGCGGCTTGAGATGAATTGAGGTTGTCAGCAGCCGCTTGCCCGTTTCTTGCGTAATCCTTGAAGGCCTCTCCATGGGATTCCTGGGAGTACGCATCATCGGCGTCCCGGCGTCGCGTCGACGGGCCACGTGGCAGGCAGCAGTGGCAGGGTGCTGCTGGACCCGTCGTCAGTCAGGTGGGCGAGCCCGGCCGGCGCTTCGGCGCGGGCGGGCGTGGTGCCGGTGAAGCCGAGCCCGCCCGCTCCGCGGGTGCTCGCGGTCGGCGGCTCAGGCTCAACGCCGGTCGTGGGCGCAGCGCCGATTCCCGTTGTGGCATCAAGCAATTCGTCACGGTGACCGCGAACTTCGACGGCGGCCCGGCGCCGGCGCCGGCCCTGGACTCTCGCTGCTGCCAGCTGCGCGGGGGCCGCGGCGTCGACGGTGTCCGGCATGCTGCCCGGTGCCTTCGCCCCCGCTCGGGGACCGGTGCCGATCCCGGGTGGCGGCAAGCCGGGCACGGCATAGCTGATGGCGGACGTCGGCGCCGGGCTGGTCGCCGGCGCCGGCGCGGTGGAGCCGGACGCGGGATTGGCCGTCGGGGAGCTTGGCCCGGCTGCAACCGATACTGCAGGCGCCGCAACGATATTCGTGATCGGCTCGGCGCGGGTGGCAGCGCCCGGTTCGGCGGTCACCGGCAACAAGCCGGCCGGCGGCAGGCTGTTCAAGTACGGGAGCAGCAGCCCCAGTGCGCTCAGCGCGCTCAGGGCTGGCGTGAAAAACGGCAGCAGCAGAAGGGAATACGAGGCGTAGTACGGGTACCAGAGCAGGTCGTACAAGAGCAGTGCGATCACGGCCAGGACAACGGTGGTGGTGGGGCTGAACCCGAATTGCTGGAAGAAGTCCAGGAAATACTGGTACGGGTTGGCGATGAGATTTTCCAGATCCGCGATGAGTTGCGCGATCGAATCCGACGGGGCCGTCGTGGCGGCGCCTTGAGCTTCCGCAGTGGCCGCCCGGATCGGAGGTGCCGGTTCGGTCGTCGGCGTTGCTGCGAGGGCCCCCGTGGTGACCGCCTGATAGACGGTCATGGTCTCAGCGGCTTGGATCCACATCCGGACGTAGTCGGCCTCGTTGAGGGCGATGGGGATGGTGTTCACACCGAAGAAGTTGGTGGCGACTAGTACGCCGTGAATCGTGTGATTGGCCGCCAGTTCAAGAAGGGTCGGCATGGCGGCGACGGCACTGCTGTATGCGATGGCGGCCGTTTCGTGCTGCGCGGCGGTATTTGCGCTGTCGGCGGCCGCCTGTTCGAGCCATGCGAGATAGGGGACGTGCGCGGCGACGTACTTGCCGGCGCTGGGGCCCTGCCAGCCACCGGCCTGCACGTCGGCGAGCACCTGAGTCAGCTCGGCTGCCGCGGCGCCGTAGTGACCGCTGAGTTCTTGCCACTGTTGCGCGGCCAGCAGCAGGGATCCCGGACCCGGCCCGGCGTTCAACAGTGCCGAATGCTCCTCCGGAGGCAGGGCCATCCATATCGGGCCGGTCAGGCTGCCACCTCCTCGCTTAGATCGATTGCGCGAGGCGGAAACCGGCCTTGCTTTGCCCCGTCGTGAGTTAGTCGTCGCCGGTAGGTCAAAAGTTCCGGCGGTCAGTACTGTCTGAGCCATGCCAGCGTTCGACGCCCGTCACCTCGGCGGGATATCCGAGACCGCACTGCTCACGCTGCATCAACGGGCGACCGAGGCCGCCCGCCCGGACGGCGTCATCGATGATCCGATGGCGATCGCCTTGCGCGACCGCATCGACTACGACTACCACCACTTCGGCCGGACTCATCAGGCCACGGCCCTGCGGGCACTGGCCTTCGACAACGCGGCGCGGGCATTCCTCGCCATCCATCCGCGGGCGACGGTCGTCGCGCTGGCCGAGGGCCTGCAAACCAGCTTCTGGCGCCTCGACAACGGTGAACTCACCTGGCTCTCGGTGGATCTGGAACCGATCGTCCAGATACGCCAACAGCTGCTGCCGGCATCCGACCGGCTGCAGTACTGCGCGCAGTCCGCCCTCGATTACTCCTGGATGGACCGGGTGGACGACAGCAACGGCGTGCTGATCACCGCCGAAGGCCTGTTCCAATACTTCGAGCGGGCAACCGTATTCGATCTGATCGAATCCTGCGCGAGGCGATTTCCCGGGGGGCAGTTGGTCTTTGACAGCATCCCGTGGTTGTTGAGCGTGTATTCGCGGCGGCGCGGCTTCAAACTCAGCGAGTTCTACACGGCGCCGCCGATGCCGTTCTGGTTCACCGCCCAGCAGTACGCCGACCTGTGTGCCGTTCCCGGCGTCCGCGCGGTTCGCGAGCTCCCCGCACCGCCGGCGCGCGGCCGGTTCCTACCGAAGGTGCTGGCCCTGACCTACCGGGTCTCCGTCTTCGACCGGCTGCGGGCCCCCAACACGCTCGTCGAGTTCGGATAGCGGAGTGGCGATCGCGAGCGCGGCGCAGCCGGGTGAAGCGGGTCGCCACCATCAGACCGTGGCGATCGCGAGCGCGGCGCAGCCGGGTGAAGCGGGTCGCCACCATCAGACCGTGGCGATCGCGAGCGCGGCGCAGCCGGGTGAAGCGGGTCGCCACCATCAGGCGGTGGCGATCGCGAGCGCGGCGCAGCCGGGTGAAGCGGGTCGCCACCATCAGACCCCACCGCAAACGGACCGGGAACAAATCGCCCGTGATGCGCGACTATTAAGGCATGGATTGCGAGGTGGCGCGCGAAGCGCTGTCGGCCCGACTCGACGGCGAGCGTGAGCCCGTGCCGTCGGCCCGGGTCGATGAACACCTGGACGAGTGCGCTGCCTGTCGCGAATGGTTTGACCTGGTGGGTGTTCAGGCGCGCGAACTGCGCCGCCTGGTCGAGTCCCGCCCGGTGATCGCGCCGGTGGGCCCGATCGGAACTCAGCAGCCAGCGCCGTCGCGACGACGATTCGCCCTGAGCTGGCAACGCTGGGCGCTGCTCGGCGTCGGCGTTGCCCAGATCGCCCTGGCGGTCGTGCAGGGCGCGGGCCTGGATGTGGGTCTGCACCACGGGATGGACAGCACGAACCATCTGCTGCACGAGTCCACGTCCTGGTCGCTCGCGCTCGGTGTGATCATGATGATCGCTGCGCTGTGGCCCGCCGCGGCCGCCGGACTCGCCGGTGTGCTGGCGGTGTTTGTCGCGGTATTGGCCGTATACGTCACCGTGGATGCGGCCTCGGGCGCCGTCACCCTCGGACGGCTGCTGACACACCTGCCGGTGGTGCTCGGCGCAATCCTGGCGACCATCGTGTGGCGGACCACCCCGGCGCCCGGGCCGGCGCCGCAGGCTGCCGAACCCGATATCGTGTTGCCGGACAACGCTTCTCGGGGCCGCCGTCGGGGACATCTGTGGCCCACGGACGGCTCGGCGGCCTGAGGACGGCTTAGCGGCCGGCCCCAAAATTGCGCAGGCGCAGGCTGTTCGACACCACGAAGAACGAGGAGAAGGCCATCGCCGCTCCGGCCACCAGTGGATTGAGCAGGCCGGCGGCGGCGATCGGGATTGCCGCGATGTTGTAGCCGAAGGCCCAGATCATGTTGACCTTGATGGTGCGCATGGTCGCCGCGGCCAGTCCCAGCGCCAGGGGTACGACCTCGAGGTTGTCCCGGACCAGGATCACGTCGGCGGCGCCGATCGCGACGTCGGTGCCGCGCCCGATGGCCATGCCGAGATCGGCACGCGCCAGGGCCGGACCGTCGTTGATGCCGTCACCGACCATCGCGACCACATGCCCGCGCTCACGCAGCTGCTCGATCACGTCGACCTTGCCTTCGGGCAGCACGTCCGCGATCACCTCGTCGATGCGGACCCGGGCCGCCACCGCCGCCGCCGATGCCGGGTTGTCACCGGTCAACAGCACGGTTCGCAGACCGCGATCGTGCAGCGCCGCCACCGCGGGCACCGCCGACTCCTTCACCGCGTCGGCGACCGCGATGAGCGCACATGCCGCACCGTCAACCTCGACGAATACCGCGGTCTCACCGCGTGATTCGGCGTCACGCCGCGCGTCGGTCAGCACCGTCCCGTCGGCTGGCGCACCAATCCAGGTAGGTTTCCCGACCCGCACCGCACGGCCTCGCACGGTACCGCTGACGCCGCGCCCGGGCACCGCACGGAAGTCGGCGACCGAATCCCGCTGCGGCGCGGCCGCCGCGATCGTCAGCCCCACCGCGTGCTCGGAGGCCGCTTCCACCGCCGCGGCCAGTTCCAGTACCTCGTCGGCATCCCAGCCCGGAGCGGCCGTCACCGCGCTGACCGCCAGCTTGCCCGTGGTGAGCGTGCCGGTCTTGTCGAAGACGACCGTGTCCACGGCGCGGGTGGCTTCCAGGGACTGATGCCCCTTCAGGAAGATGCCGAGCTGGGCGCCGCGGCCGCAGGCCACCAGCATCGCGGTGGGCGTCGCCAGCCCGAGGGCGCACGGACAGGCGATGACGAGAACCGCGAGCGCGGCCGTGAACGCCCGCTCGGGGCCGGCGCCGGCGAGCAGCCAGCCGGCCGCGGTCAGGCCCGCGATCGCGAAGACGCACGGAACGAACACCGACGCGATGCGGTCAGCCAGGCGCTGGGCGTCGGCCTTCTGCACCTGTGCTTCCTCGACCAGACGGACCATCCCGGCGAACTGGGTGTCGGCGCCGACGGCGGCGGCCTCCACGATCAGTCGGCTGTCCAGCACCACGGTGCCACCGATCACCTGGGCGCCCGGGTGGACCTTCACCGGCTTGGCTTCTCCGGTCATCGCGCTGACGTCGACCGCCGCGCAGCCCTCGACAACGAGACCGTCGGCCGCGATCGTCTGCCCGGGCCGCACCACGAAGCGCTGCTGCTCTTTGAGCTGGTCCGCCGGGATCACCAGTTCCGACCCATCGGCCTGGAGCACCGCGACGTCCTTTGCGCTCAGGGCGGCCAGAGCCCGCAGCGCACCGCCGGCCCGCGACTTCGCCCGCGCCTCGAAATACCGGCCCGCCAGCACGAAGACCGTGACGCCGGCGGCGACCTCGAAGTAGATGGCGTCACTGCCGAGCAACGCCTGCCAGACACCCCGGCGTTCGACGCTCTGATGGGTGCCGAATGCCGTGTGCAGCGACCACACCGTGGCCGCGGTGATCCCGACCGAGATCAGCGTCTCCATCGAGGCGCCGCCGTGCATCGCATTGCGCAGCGCGACCCGGTGGAACGGCCAGGCGGCCCAGACGACGACCGGCAGCGCCAGCGCGCTGAGCACCCATCCCCAGCCGGTGAACCGGGAGCTGGGCACCACCGCGAACATCACCGACAGATGCGCCAGCGGCACGAAGAACACGGCGGCCACCGCCAGCCGGACCAGCAGATACCGCGCGTGTTCGGCGTCCGGGTCGCCGGCGCCGTCACTGCCGGCGGTTCGCGGCTCGGCCTGGTAGCCGGCGCGCTCCACGGCCTCGCACAGGTCCTCGGTGGCGATGTCCTCGCTGAGCTCGAGCGTCGCCACCCGGGTGGAGAAGTTCACCGAAGCCCGTACGCCGGGCAGCTTGTTGAGGGTCGATTTCACCTTGAGGGCGCAGGCCATGCAGGACATCCCGGTGATGTCGAGTTGGACCCGCTGCACCTCTGCGGGTGCGTCCGTCGTTGCCGCTGTCACGTGAATTCTCGCCTCCTGCGAACTCGTCCCTACACAAGTCGTCAGGGCCGGTTCAAGAGTTCCCTGCGTTCGTCATGTCCGCATGGCCTAGGCTCAAAGCCCGTGGCCCCGGGCAGTGACGATGACCAAATTACCGATCTCGCCCGATCCGCGGGGCGGGGCGACCGGGCCGCGTTGTCCGAATTCATCCGCCGCACCCAGCGTGACGTCTGGCGGATGGTCGCTTACCTCGCCGATCCCGGCACTGCCGACGACCTGACGCAGGAGACCTTTCTGCGGGCAATCGGTTCGCTGCCCAGCTTCACCGGGCGTTCGACCGCGCGGACCTGGCTGTTGTCGATCGCCCGCCGGGTCGTCGCCGACCATTTCCGCTCCAAGATGCGCCGGCCGCGCACTGCGCACGTCGCCGATCTGGACGAGGCGCTCGGGCAGGGCCGTCGCGGCAGCCGGATCGAGAACATGGTGGAGATCCGCATCCTGCTGGATGGATTGGACCCCAAGCGACGGGAAGCGTTGATCGTCACCCAGGTTCTGGGCCTGTCCTACGCCGAAGCGGCTGAGGTCTGCGGATGTCCCGTCGGCACCATCCGGTCCCGGGTGGCCCGGGCCCGCGACGACCTGCTGCGGGCTGCCGCCGAAGGCGACTGCGCGGGGTAGCTGCGGACGTTCAGTTGCCCTTCATCGCGGGGTGATTGCGGGTCAGCAGCGGCAGCATCCACTCCGGAGGCGCGACCCGGAACAGTCCCGCTGAGATGCGGTTGGCCAGCCCGGGAACCACCACGGCCTTTCCGGCCGCCAGGCCGTCGATTCCGGCCTGCGCCACCTGATCGGCGGGTATCCACATGACCCGGGGCAGCGCGGCGTCGGCTTCTTCCTTCGAGAATCCGGCCGCCTCACCGAATCCGGTGTCCACCGGGCCCGGACACAGTGCCGTCACCGAGACGCCGGTCCCCTTCAACTCGCCCCGCAGGCTGTGGGTGTAAGACAGCACGAATGCCTTAGCCGCCCCGTAGGCCGCCTGCCCGGGCAGCGGGCCGAACGCGGCTACCGATGCCACGTTCAGGATCGCGCCCCGACGACGGTCCACCATGCCGGGCAAGAATCTGCTGCACAGATCCACGACGGCCGCCACGTCGACTTCGACCAGGTTGAGTTCCTTCTCCGGATCGGACTTCGCCACCACTCCCAGCGTCGACAGGCCGGCGTTGTTGATCAGGATGTCGGGGGTCAGCCCGAGTTCGCCGACCCGGTCCAACAGCGTCGCGCGGTCGCTGCGCTGGGCGAGGTCGGCAGGCAGCGGATGCGCCTTTGACCCGAGTTTCCTGGCGAGCGCCTCGAGCCGGTCGGCGCTGCGGGCGACCAAAACGATGTGGTACCCGCGTTTCGCCAGAATGGTGGCGATCTCCTCGCCAATGCCGGACGATGCCCCGGTCACGATGGCCGCGCTGTTGTTTCCTGCAGGTGGGAGAGCCATACCGAGACCGTACCGGGCCGCTACGGCGTGTCTTCGGCGATCGCGGCGAGCCGGTCGATCGACGCCCGCAACCGTTCCGCGGTGGTGGCCTGCGCGCGAGCCAGTCGATCGGGGTCGGTCAGCGCGGTCCAGTCGTAGGTGTGGGTAACTGTGGTACGTGTCTCGGACACCGGCGTGAGCTCCCAGCGCCACAGATGACCGGGCGGCGTCTTGCCCAGTTCGGAAGGGCGCCAGGCGATCCGGCGTCCTTCGTCGAATTCGACGACGTGGTTGAGCCGGACGGTGCCGAGCGTCAGCGTCATCGTGAAGGCGTCACCGACCCGGTGGACGCGCTGCCCGGGTTCGGCTGCGGCGAGGTTGTCGTTGCCGTCCCAACTGGGCTGCAGTGACGGATCCGCGATCAGTTCGAAGATCCGCTGCGCGCCGGCCGCGATGTCACGGGTAGCGCTGACCACCCGCGCCGACTCCGCCATGCAGCGATCCAATCACGGGGGCTTAGGGTGATTGCCGTCAGCAGCGCTCGGCGCCGCGCTTCATCAGGTTCGGACCGGTGACCTTCTGGTGCGATCGACTGCGCCGCATGGCGAACAGCGCGCGGTGGGCGCGCGCCTTCATGGGCGCGGCAATGGCAGAGCCACCGGGGCTCTGAATCCAGTTCTGCAGTGCTGTCACGTTATCGGTCCTTCATCGGTGCGACGTCGGAACATCGCTTGGTGCCATATCAGCCGATCCCCTTTAAGCCTGCACCGCGGCCGAGTGAACAACGCGCAAAGCAGGCCGCGTGTGGCCTGTGCGATCCGGCACACAGGCGTGCGGAGGTCGCCGGCGTCACACTTCTCGTCGCCGGCGCTTCGTTTTCCGAATGATCACGTCGGAGAACGAAACGTCGTGCCCGCCGGCACATCTGACCTGAGGCACCACGGACTCACCGCAATTCCGGTGGATCAATTCCGTGCCGGACCCTGCCTGCAGCACCCTGCCGAACTCGATCAGGCTGATGAGCACCGGGAACAGGTCCCGCCCCCGATCGGTGAGCACGTACTCATACCGGGTGCGCTGGCCGGGTTCACGGTACGGCTGCTTCTCCAACAACCCCGCATCGACCAATTCCCGCAACCGCTTGGCAGCGATCTGTTCGGTGACCCCTGCTCCACGCGCGAGGTCGTCGAAACGTCGGCCGCCCCAAAAGGCTTCGCGAAGCAACACCATGGCCGAATGGGTGCCGATGAATTGCAGTGCGTATTCCATCGGGCACCAGTCGGCGGCCGTCCACCCGTCCCGATCGGCAAGCCGTCCCGATGACTTCACTCGATGTCAGGCATTCAGAATCAGGCAATTGCTGGTGGCAGTGGCCAGCAGCTTGCCGGTGCTGCTGGTCAGTTTCGCCTCGGCCAGCGCGGTGCGACGGCCCAGGTGGGTCACCGTGCCAGTACAGCGAACCGGACCGGTTTCGACGCTGATCGCACCGATGAACCGCACCGACAGATCGAGGCTTGTGTAGGCCACCCCGGCCGGCAGCATGCTGTGCACAGCGCACGCGGCGGCGGAATCCAGCAGCGTGCAATACATTCCACCGTGCACCGACCCGATCGGGTTGTAGTGGAACTCGGCCGGAGTCAGGGTGAAGACGGCGGTACCTGCCGACACGGATTCCAGCCGGCCACCAATGGTGCTCATGACGGGCGGCTGCGGTATCTCCCCGTCGACCATGGCCTGCAGAAACTCCAGGCCGCTGCGACTGCGCGCCGCCTCGGCCGCGCTCAGCGGATCGGACCATTCGATGATCCGGTTTCGCTTGACTTGCTCACGCTCGGGAGCGCACGCGGTTTTGCTCATAACGGGCATCATCCAGGTCTGACTCAACTTAAGTCAAGTCAGACCGATCATGGTGGCGAGGATGGTGGCCACCTGCTTGGAACTATCGCCACTGAAGGCGTAGGCGTCACCCCGGCACACCGTGAGATTTCGGCCGGGACGCAGGACCTCGCCACGCGCGCGCAACCGGTCGCCGACCGCGGGGGCAAGCAGGTTCACCTTCAGCTCCACGGTCAGGACTCGCGACTCTCGCGTCATGAGCGTGAGCGCAGAGTAACCGCAAGCACTATCCAGAACGGCGATGCTGACGCCGGCGTGGAGAAAGCCGTCCTGCTGGGTGAGTCCCGGCGAGAAGGGCACCTCGATTTCGACCATGCCCGGCTCGATGCTGTGAAGTGTCGCGCCAAGCGTCGACATGAAGCCCTGCAACGCAAAGCTTTCCCGCACCTGTTGGCGGTAGTCGGGATTTCGCGGTAGGTAGGCGGACACTCAGGCCGCCGTCATGGCCGCGCGCTCCAGGTCGAGAAGTTGGTCGCCCTGCCGCTCCTCTTCGTAGGCCTTGCGGCCGCCCCGTATCCCGAACAGCCGCTTGGAGATCAGCAGGTAAAGCACCGCGGCGATGTTGATGGTCAGGGTCGCGACCCGCGTGGTGGTGACGCCCTTCAGCAGGTCGTGAATTTCCAGCGGCAGGAAGACCGAGGTGGCCACCACCGCGAAATACTCACCCCAGCGTTTCATCAACCACAGGCCCACGCCCTCGACAACCTGCAGCACGGCGTAGGCGGCGAGCAGACAGGTGATCAGTGCCAGGGTGGACGGTTTGGCCGCCAACGCCTTCTCCAGCTCATGGATCGCCGACATCTGGTCGACCTTGAAGCCGGCGGCACGAAAGACCGGCAGGTCGCGGTCGAGGGTGGCCTGAATGGAGCCCCGGGCACCGCGGAACGTCCAGACCGCCCAGGCGGCCAGCCCCAGCACCACGGCCCGTCCGAGTCGCTCGACGGCCAGTGCACGGATGATGATGGCCTGCCGTAACGCCTTGCCGCGCATGATCATCGGCGCGTCTTCCGGATGCCCGCGGCCGTGCGGCTCGCCCAGCGCGAAGTCGCCGCAGCGCAGGCACCGCCACACCTCGCCGAGCTCGGTCTTGGCGTGCAACCGCGCAGCCAGTTGCTCATCGTCCGGGGCGTAGGTGGCGTGGCCCGCGACGGCGCAGGTGATCAGCTCCCACCGGTTGAGGGTGCGTTTCTTGCTTTTGGCCACGTGCGCTCCTTCGGCGAGGTTGACGCCGATCATTCAACCCGACGAGCAAACCGCGCAAGGCAGGCCGTACTTCACGCCGTTCAAAACCGCCGCGAGCTGCGCGGCCCGCGGGCTGTCGGGCTCACGGTACCCAGCATTGCCGTGAGTTCGCGGGTGGAGATCTCATCGAGTCGTTCGACCGCGTCGACTATCTCGCCGCGCAAACCCTCGCCGCAGAACGGCTCGGCCAGCCAGTGGAATTTGTCCACCACGCGGCCCCAGGACAACGGGCGGGTGGGTGAACCCTCATAGTCGGATTGTTCGTGGCCGAATCTGCGCCCATCGCGAGTCACGATCCGCACCCGGGCCGCCGTGCGACCGGGGTAGGCCGCGGTGAGGTCCGCGGCCGGTTCGACGACCACCCGGGTCAACAGGTCCTGGACATCGGCGCGTCGAACCCGTTGATTCTCAAGCTGTTCGGGTCCGACGCCACCGTCGAGCAGGGCAACCGAGGCCAGGTACTTGAGGTTGTAGTCGGCTTCCTCTTTGGTCCTCGGGTGGTCCTTGTTGCCGTACGCGCCGCCGCCGGCGAAGTCGAACGCCCCCTGGAAAACTTCCAGAGTCACCGACGCGACGTCCGGGCCGCTCAGTCCGTTCGTCTCGCGGAGTGCGAGCACGGCGTCGATGATGACCTGGCCGTGGATCAGCGCGCAATACTGCTTGAGGTAGGTCTGTTCGACGGCGGTGAGTTTTGTTATGCCGGTGTGCAGATCGATCACCTGGCCGAAGAGTTGCACCAGACCGTGCGGGCCCTCGAACAGTGTTCTTGGGCCGGTCACGCCGCGGGCCGCCAGCATCGTGGCATACACCGCGCGCATACCGGTGATGGCCGGCGAGATCCCCTTCCAATTGGAGACGGGCTCGGCATGCACGGCCGCGAGTGAAACGTTGTCTGCCGCGGAAGCCGCAATCGCATCGGCGGTTCGGGCCGCGTCCAGGCCGATGAGCCGGGCTGAGCCCGCCGCGACCGACATCGCCAACTGCAGCGCATGATTGAGGCCACGCGCCATCACGGGCACTGCCGCGCTGAACCGACACTGGACCTCGTAGGCAACCGCAAGGGCGAGCAGGAAGTCCGGACCGGGGGCGTCGAAATGCTCGGCGACAGCGAGGATGGCGCCGAAGTTGTCGGCGGGGTGACACAGACCGCCCACCGTCAGATACGTGTCGAGCAGGTCCGGGTAGCGGACCAGCACCGCGTTGAAGAAGGCCGCCTGATCCACCGAGGCCGCCCCGCCGCCGACGAGTGTTGCGGTGCGCCGGCCGCTGAACTCATCGGCCTGGGCACGGATGGCCGGAATGAGTTCGCCACCCAGAGACCCGACCGCGCACGCGATGCTGTCCAGTACGTTGCGCTTGAGCATCGCCCTGGCCGGCTCCGCCAGATCGGATTGTTGCGGCCGACCGCGAAGCCGGCGAGGTCGCCCACAACATAGTTCGGCGCCATCGGTTCTCGTCCTTCTCTCGTCGATACCTCGACTCAAGCGCGACCACGCAGCGGCGTCCAGGACTCTTTGCCTACCTGTGTTCGGGTGAACTTCCTAAGGCAGTTCACCCGCCGCCGCGAGAACACTGCGATGCGGATCGTCGGACGGGGTCCACCACCGCCCGGCGGGGGGCGCGTGCCACCCGTGGTTGTCGGCGACGCCCAGCAGCGCCCGGACCAGATTGTGCACGCTGACGCGTTCGTCGTCGGCCCGGTGCACGAGCGACCATGTCCACACTGGAACCGGACCGGCCACCGGTCGTTGTCCCAGGCTGGGCGGCGGCACCGCCGTGTGGCGCTTGGGCGAGGCGAGCACGGCAACGCCGAGTCGGCGGACGTGGGCGTAGAACGCGTCCCCGGTGATGCCGCCGTCGTCGATGTCGACGACGCGCGCAGCGGTGTCCGCGGCGAATTCCCGCGCGAACCGATTCCAGGACCGCCAGGCCGACTCGTCGGCGTCGACCAGAACCCGAAGTTGGCTTGCGGCAACGGGTTCGGGTGCCGCGATACCCGGAAGCACGGCACCCAGCGGCTCGGCGCGCAGCAGATGTGCCGCGAGCCCGCGCTCAGTGGCCTGCTGCGCGGTGACCCAGGTCAGCGCCACGTCGAGGGTGCCTTCGGCCACCCGGTCGGCTTGCACGTGCGACGGCAGCACCCACTCATCGACGCGCACCGCCACTTCACCGAGCAGCGCGCCCAGATCGTCGGGCAGCCAGCTCACGTATCCGAGACGCACCGGCGCGGAGGTTTCGGCCGCCTGACGCATCTTGACTTTCACGTCGTCGGAGAGGGCCAGGATGCGGCGGGCATCCGGCAGCAACGTCCGGCCGCTCGCGCTCAATCGGACGGTGCGACGGTCGCGTACGAAAAGTTCGGCGCCCAAATCCCGTTCCAGGGCGATGATCTGCTGCGACAACGCCGGTCCGGAGATGTGCAGGCGCTGCGCCGCCCGCCCGAAGTGCAGTTCCTCGGCAACCGCCACGAAGTAGCGCAGCTGCCGCAGTTCCATGGGTTTGAGACTATGTTTCCGATCCGGCGTCGGCGAATTCGCAGAACGCGGCGTAGGCGCGGGCGCCGTAGATGGTGCCCGGCCCGCCGTACATCATGATGCTGACACCGACGGCCTCCGCGGCCTCCTCCTTCGAGGCCCCGGCGCGGACCGCCGCTTTGGCGTGGGAGGCGATGCAGCCGTCACATCCGTGCACTATCCCGATCGCCAGCGCGATGAGTTCCTTGTATTTGGCGTCCAGGGCGCCGGATGCCATCGCAGCCTTGCTCATTTCGCCGAACCCGGCATATACCCCGGGAATCATCTGGCGCAGCGCGCGGTGTTGCGGGTTGAGGTCGCTCAGGACGTCATGGTGACGGTGTTGTTGGTCCATGACAGGAAGTGTACTGATACCGGTAGGGGTATTGGTATAGTATGGGGCAGGAAGAGATAGGAAGGCACCCGATGAACTCTGACGAAGACACGATGGGCGCAGTGCTCAACCGGTTGCGCCGCGCGCAGGGGCAGCTCGGCGGCGTCATCGCAATGATCGAGCAGGGCCGCAACTGCAAAGACGTCGTGACTCAACTCGCCGCCGTATCGAAGGCGCTCGACCGGGCCGGATTCAAGATCGTCGCCTGCGGGCTGCGTGACTGCATCAACGGCACCCAGCACGGCGACTCGCCGCCGCTGAGCGAAGCGGAGTTGGAAAAGCTCTTCCTGGCTCTGGCCTGACGAGAAGGCCTGACGGAAAGAAAGGGATCAGCCATGACATTGGGAACCGCGGGTTTGACCGCCACGCTGCACACCTCGTTCAGCGACGCCGTTGAACAGACCACGCAGGCGCTGGCCGAACAGGGCTTCGGCGTCCTGACCAGAATCGACGTCAAAGCCACGCTGAAGCAGAAGCTCGGCAAGGACATGGAGGACTACCTGATCCTCGGCGCCTGCAACCCGCAGCTTGCGCACCGCGCACTGGATGTGGACCGTCAGATCGGCCAGTTGCTGCCGTGCAACGTGGTGGTGCGCACGGCCGAGGACGGCGGGGTGCTGGTCGAGGCGATGGACCCGCAGCTGATGGTCCGCGTGGTGGACCAACCGGGCCTGCAGGAGGTCGCCGACGAGGCCGCGGCGAAGCTGCAGGCTGCCATCGGCGCTCTATCGAAGGCATGACGGAACGCGAAGACAGGCAGGATATCTGCGAGCTGTTGGTTCGGTACGCCACCGGGATAGACCGGCGCGACTGGCCGTTGTTCCGCACCGTCTTCACCGATGACTGCGAGCTCGACTATGGCGAGATCGGTTCGTGGAGCGGTGTCGACGCCGTCACCGACTTCATGGAAAAGGTGCACGCGATGGCCGGGCACACCCTGCATCGGTTGAGCAATCAGGCTGTCGACGTTGATGGTGACAAGGCGGTGGCCCGTACCTATGTCGACGCCCTGATCATGGCCGCCGACAACCAGACCGGCGTCAACGGGATCGGTTTCTACGACGACGAAATCGTGCGCACGTCCGCAGGATGGCGGATCGCCCGGCGGCGGTTCACCGCGGTGCGAGTCAGCACGGTCGGCTAGGAGGTCCCGTGACATTCGCCGCGAAGTACGGACCCTGGGCGCTGGTAGCCGGCGCCTCCGACGGTCTGGGTGCCGCCTTCGCCACCGGGCTCGCCGAGCGGGGCGTCAACGTCGTGCTGCTCGCCCGCCGGCACGAGGCGCTGAGAGCCGTTGCCGAATCGATCAATTCGACGACCTCCGCCCAAACCCGGACCCTGGCGGTCGATCTCGCACAATCAGACGCGGCGGCCGTCATCGCCGAGGCCACCGCCGACCTGGACATCGGATTTCTCGTCTATTGCGCGGGGGCGGACCCGAATTTCAGGCCCTTTCTGTCCAGTCCGGTGCAGGCCGCCGAAACGATGGTGCAACGCAACTGCATGGTGCCGGTGCAGTTGTGCCACCACTTCGCCGCGCCCATGGTCGAGCGCGGACGCGGCGGCATCGTCGTCTTCGGCTCCGGCGCGGGGTTCGCCGGTGGGCCCAACATGGTGGCGTACGCGGCTTCCAAGGCTTTTGACATGGTCTTCGCCGAAGCGTTGTGGGCCGAGTTGCACGACAAGGGCGTCGATGTCCTGGGCCTCATCCTCGGCAAGACGGACACGCCCGCACTGCGCGAGCTCGAGTACAGCCGCGGCCAGATCGCTTCGCTCGATGAGGTGCCGCCCGGAGCGGTCGCCGTCGACGACGTCATCGCCGAGGCTTTCGAGAACCTGACCAGCGGACCGACCTGGGTTGTGGGGGAAGAGTTGCGCGGTGCCATGCAGATGCTCGGCTCGCTCCCGCGCAAGCAGGCGGTCGAACTCATCAGCGCGGCCAGCGCCTCGGCGATGGGCTCGGACTAAAGAGTTTCTCCTCCGAATTGGTGGGCATCACAGCGGAGTCGCCCGTCCGGGCAGAGGAAGCGAGTCTCCGTGAGCTACCGCCGCGCCGAATTGGACCAAGACCTCTTGCAGGAGCTGCTGTGGACCTACGGTCCCTGCGGACAGGAGGACGCCGTACGAGACGTCTGCCGACGGGAGTTGGAGCCCGTAGTGGACCACAGCTGGACCGATGAAGCGGGCAACCTCATCGGACTCATCCGCGGCAGCAACGGCAACGGTGACGCAGCGGCGATTCGCATCCTGGCGCACATGGACGAACTCTCCATGTTGGTCAAGCGGGTGGAGCCGGACGGTTCGCTGCACATGACGCAGTTGGGAACCATGTACCCAGGCAATTTCGGGCTCGGTCCGGTGGCAATTCTCGGTCTTCGGGAGACCCTCATCGGAGTTCTGACCGTCGGTTCCGAGCACACCACGAAGGAAAGCGAGCGGATCTGGCAGACCAAGCCGGATCAAGGCGACCGGGCGCTGGATTGGACGCACGTCTATGTCTTCACCGGCCGCACACCGGAGGAGTTGGCCGCCGCCGGAGTGCGACCCGGTACCCGCGCATGTGTCGAGCGCAGCAAGCGGACGCTGCTGGAATTCGGTAATTTTGTCGGCTCGTACTTTCTGGACGACCGCGCCCCGGTGACCGCCCTGCTGCACGCGGCTCGGCTGTTGCGCGAGCGTGAGATTCGGCCACCCCATGACGTCTACCTGGTGTTCAGCACGAACGAGGAGGTCGGTGGGGTGGGTGGGTCATATGCCGCCGGTAATCTCCCGGGCGATATCACCCTCGCCCTCGAGGTGGGTCCCGCCGAAAAGGAGTACGCAACCACATGTGCGGGCGGGCCGATGGTCGCCTACAGCGACGCAGAATGCCTCTACGACAAGGGCCTTGCTGACCGGCTGATGGACATCGCGGACGAACTGGGCCTCTCCCCGCAGCCGGCCGTTCTGGGTGCCTTCGAGTCTGACGCGTCGCATGCAAAGGCTGGCGGACTTTCCCCGCGCGGGGCACTACTCTGTCTGCCAACCCTGAGCACTCACGGGTATGAGGTGATCACGCGCCGGGCGATTCCTGAGATGGCCGACATCGTCACGGAATTCATGCTGCGGCCGTCGACCGCCAGCTGATCAGCACGCGTCCATAGAGCAGGCGCCGGACCCGGGCGCCGGGAAGCACGGCACGCACGTGAGCGCGCAACTGGGCGAAGGTGTCCGGCGGCGGCCACTTGATAGGTGCGGTATGTTCCCACTTGCCCCGGATCTGGTTGACAGCACCGCAGGCGATCCATGACGTCACATGCCAGAGACCTTCGGGCACAGACGGTTTGACAAAGGTCACCACGGTCAGCGTGCCGCCCGGCCGCAGCAGGCCGGCCAGGCGCGCCAGCGCCGCACGCGTGTCGTCGATATGGTGCAGCGCGGCATTGGACACCACCGCGTCGAAGTCGGGCAAGTCGGTCGTCATCACGTCGCCGTGCATCCACTGCACTGCCGCATCCGGGAACCGGGCGGCTGCGCGCTGCAGTACCGGCTCGTCGATGTCCAGCGCCACCACCCGGGGTATCCGCCCGGCCAGGCGCGCGGCCAGGAACCCGTCGCCGCACCCGACGTCCAGGACCTGCTGAGCATTGGCGGGGACCTGGGCATCGACGAGCGCGTTGTAGTGGATATTGATATTCCATGGTTGTTGCGTCGGCATCTCATCCAACCTAACCGCCGGAGTCTTATTCTTCGATTGGCGTCAGAACGGGATCGGGGTGCAGGCATGACGAACGCGGCGAACGCGTGCGTGACGTGTGGTACCGGATTGCGCGCTGCGGCGAAGTTCTGCGACGAATGCGGAACTGCGATTACATCGCCGGCAGTGCCCGCGTCGCCCGCGGAGTTCAAGCACGTGACGGTGTTGTTCGCCGATGTCGTGCATTCGATGGATATCGCCGCCGCTGTCGGCCCGGAGCGGTTGCGGGAGATCATGACCGAAGTCGTGACGGCCGCGGCGGCGGTAGTGCGGCGGTTTGCCGGCACGGTGGACAAGTTCACCGGTGACGGCATCATGGCGGTTTTCGGTGCTCCGGTGGCGTTGGAGGATCATGCTTTTCGGGCTTGCCTGGCGGCGTTGGGAATTCAGGACGAGGCCCGGCGGCTGGCACCGCAGGTGGCCGAGCGGGACGGCGTTCGGCTGGAGCTACGGGTCGGGCTGAATTCCGGACAGGTGATCGCCGGTGAAGTCGGTTCCGGCGCTTTGGGTTACACCGCGATCGGCGAGCAGGTCGGCATGGCACAGCGGATGGAGTCGGTGGCTCCGCCCGGTGGTGTCATCCTGAGCGAATCGACCGCTCGACTGGTCGAAGACGCGACCGTGCTGGGCGAGCAGGAACTGGTGCGCATCAAAGGCGCAACCGACCCGGTGCCCGCACGGCGACTGCTCGCAACAACACACGATCATCACCGACGCAGTGACCCGCAGCTGGTCGGGCGCACCTGGGAACTCAACACTCTCAACGGAATTCTCGAAGAGGCTATCGCCGGAGCCGGTTGTGTGATCGGTGTGCTGGGCCCCGCGGGAATCGGCAAGAGCCGCATTGTGCGTGAAACCGCGGCGTACGCGGGCGGCCGCGGCGTGGCCGTCTTCACCACCAGCTGCGAATCCCATACCAGCGACCTGCCATTCCATGCCGTCAGTCGCCTGTTGCGGGCCGGGCTGGCGGTCGACGACCTCGACGACGCCGCGGCCCGTGCCCGGATTCGCACCCTCATCGGCGGCGCCGATCCCGAAGACCTTGTGCTGCTTGACGATCTACTCGGAATAGCGGACCCCGACGTCGCCCTGCCGCCCATCGAGGCCGACGCCCGCCGGCGGCGCCTGACGGCACTGGTCAATGCGGCGTCGCTGGCCCGCGACGAGCCGGTCTTGTACGTGATCGAAGACGTCCACTGGATCGACGAGGTCAGCGAGTCGATGCTGGTTGACTTCCTGGCGGTAATCCCGCAGACCCCGTCGATCGTCCTGATCACCTATCGTCCCGAATACCACGGCGCGCTCACCAAAGTCGCAGGCATGCAGACGATTGCGTTGCGGCCGCTCAGCGCCGTACAAACCGCATCGTTGATCGGCGGGCTGCTGGGGACGGACTCCTCCGTACAGCCGCTGATCGAGGTCATAGCCGAACGCGCCTCGGGTAACCCGTTCTTCGCCGAAGAGCTCGTGCGCGACCTGGCTGAACGCGGGAAGATCCGCGGCACGCAGGGAGGGTATCGACTCGCCGCTGAGATTGCGGACATCAGTGTGCCGGCGACACTGCAGGCGGTGATCGCGGCGCGCGTCGACCGTCTGAGCTCGTCGGCCAAACGCACACTGAGCGCCGCGGCAGTCATCGGTTCGCGTTTCACCACCGAGTTGGTGACCGCGCTGGGGATCGAACCGGTGGTGCCCGAGTTGGTCATGGCTGAGTTGATCGATCAGGTGAGTTTCGCTCCGCGAGCGGAATATGCGTTCCGGCATCCGCTGATTCGTGCGGTCGCCTACGAGTCACAACTGCGGGCCGACCGCGCCGAACAGCATCGGAAATTGGCAGCCACAATCGAGCGCCTCGGCGCACCCGACGAGAACGCCCCGCTGATCGCCGAACATCTCACAGCAGCAGGGGATCTCCACCCTGCGTTCGGCTGGCACATGCGCGCCGGGACCTGGCTGACTCACCGCGATCTCAGCGCGGCGCGAGCCAGTTGGCGGCACGCGCGCGACGTTGCCGACCGGTTGCCGGACACGGATGAGCAACGCCTATCGATGCGTATCGCTCCACGCACCCTCCTGTGCATCAGCGCATGGATCGCCGGTGGCAGCATGGAGGACACCGGCTTCGAAGAATTGTGCGCCCTGGCCGGCGCTGCTGACGACAAAGTTTCTCTAGCCATGGGAACGGCGGGTTGGGTGTCGGCTTTGACCGTTCACGCCCGATATCAGGAGGCATCGCACTGGGCATCCGAACTCGTCGATCTACTGGAGGCGATTGGAGATCCGGCCCTGACCGTTGCACTCCTCTATGCAGCCTCCGTCGCCAAGCTTCAGTGTGATGATGCGGCTGAGTCATTGCGCCTGTCGCAGCGTGCAATTGACTTGGCGGACGGTGACGCGACGATGGGCAATCTGATCCTCAGTTCCCCGCTGGCCGGCGCCATGATGTTGCGAGGGTGTGCGCGATGTTGCCTCGGCGATCCAGGATGGCGGGCCGATGTGGATCGGTCTGCGGAGATGGTCCGGGCATTCGACGTGACCTTGCGCGCTGTGGTGCTGGTTTTCAAATACTCACTCGCAGTGAACGAAACGTGGCGGCCAAACATCGAAGACCTGCATGAGACAACTGTGATCTTGGAGATGGCGGAGCGATCCGGTGACGATTTCACCCTTGCCTGTGCTCGATACCTGCGCGGCCTGACACTGTTGATGCAAGGCGATCAAGACCGCGGCGAGGGCATCGCATTGCTTGCAGCGGCCCGCGAAGCAGCAGTGCGAGAGCGCTTTACGATGGCGATCATCGGGTTCATCGACACCCACAATGCCCATCAGAAGATCCGCGTCGGTGATCTCGACAATGCAATCGAATGTTCTCGCAACGCCGTAGAGTCGGAACACGCCTCGGGTGCAGTGCTCACTCGCGCCGCTGCGGTCGCGGCCCTCGTGGAGGCTCTGTTGGGCAGAGGAATGCCCTCCGACATCCAGGAGGCGCAGGCGGCCATCGAGCGTCTGGCGGCGGTACCGACCGAGCCGGGATTCGTCATCAACCGAATCTGGTTGTTGCGCATGCGGGCGTTGCTGGCGAACGCGCTCGGCGAGGGCGCAGCGTACCGAGCATATCGAGACCGCTACCGTCAGATGGCGAATTCTTATGGCTTCGAAGGACATATCGCCTGGGCAGAGGAGATGGAATGACGGTGTACCGCGAAGTGCTGACGGTGATCGGTGTCGGCGGTATGGGACAGGCGATCGCCCGGCGGCTGGGTTCGTCGAAGACGGTGCTGCTGGCCGACAACAACGAGCAGGTGCTGACCTCGGTGGCGGAATCCCTGTCCGCGGACGGCTACGACGTCGAGCGTCAGACGGTCGACGTCTCCTCACCCGAGTCGGTGCACGCGCTGGCCGGTTTCGCCGGCTCGCTGGGAAGCATGACCCAACTGGCCCACACCGCCGGACTCTCCCCCGCCCAAGCCCCGGCGGAGGCGATCCTCGCCGTCGACCTGGTCGGCGTCGCACTGGTATTGCGAGAATTCGGCGAAGTGATCGCCCCCGGCGGCGCGGGCGTCGTCATCGCCAGCATGGCGGGGCACTTGTTCCCGCCCTTGTCCGCCGAACAGGAAAAGGCACTGGCGCACAATCCACCCGAGGAACTGCTCGCACTGGATTTCGTCAACACCGTCAGCGAACCGAACTTTGCCTACCCGATCGCCAAGCAGGCCAACCTGATTCGTGTTCGCGCCGCGAGCGCGCAGTGGGGCGCCCGCGGTGCCCGGATCAACTCGATCAGCCCGGGCATCATCTCCACGCCGATGGGCCAGCAGGAACTCGCCTCACCCGTCGGCGACGGGATGCGGGCGATGATCGCGATGTCCGGCACCGGCCGCATCGGCACCCCCGACGACATCGCCGCGGCGGCCGCGTTTCTGCTCGGCAGCGATGCCTCGTTCATCACCGGCACCGACCTGCTGGTGGACGGCGGTGTCGTCGCCGCCCTGAAAGCGGGCACGCCGTGAGTTCTCAGACCAGGTAGTAGAGATCAGCCTGCGTCGCGGGCCGGTCTGCCGCCTTGGCATGGGCATAGCGCACAGCTTTGAGGGTCGCCGAGAACTCCCGGTCCTCCTCGGGAAAGACGTGCTCGGCGGGGAACCAACTCTGGAAGCCGACATTCTTCAGGATCGCGGCGGCGTCGGGGCGCAGTCCGGCCAGTAGAACAGTGACGCCGCGGTCGGTGAGTTCGCGCAGGAAGTGCTCGATGCGCTCGATGCACACCACATCCGGGTGCCGCACCCGTTTAAGCCGCAGGATCACGATCTTGCCCTGATCCTCCGCCCCGATCCGGTCAGTCAGGTCCGCGAGGTGTCGGTCCAATTCAGGTGCCGCCCCGAAGAACAGCTCGCCTTCCAAGTCGTAGATGACCGTGCTGGCATCCGGTAGGTCACCCCGGACACGTTCGCGAACCACACGTTCGGGGGTGACGACGAGTTCGGTCGCCTTGAGTTTGGCCGCGCGCGGGACGAACAGCAGGATCGACAGAATCACGCCCAGCAGCACGGCCTTGTCCAGGTCGATGGCGATCCCCGTCAGGGCCGTGACGATCACCAGTCCCGCGTCATACCGTGACGCCTTCAGCGTGTAGATCAGTCGCTTGAAGTCGACGAGTCGTGCCGCGATCACCAGCAGCAGGCCAGCCAGCGCAGGCTGCGGCACGTAGCGCAGCAATGGCGCGAACAGCAGTAGCGCCACGGCAACCGTTGCGGCCGAGACGATCCCGGAGAATCGCGTCTTGGCGCCGGACTGAAAGTTGATCGCCGATCGCGACAACGACCCCGATCCAGGCAGACTCTGGAAGAATCCGCCACCGAGGTTGGCCAGCCCCTCGGCCATGATCTGCCGGTTGTAGTCGAGCTTCTGCTGGGTCTGGTGCGCAATGGCTTTGGCGATCGACAGGGCTTCGATAATGCCGACGAACGCAATGGCCAACGCTCCCGTCGACAGTTCCGGCAACCACGCCGTGTTGACGTCCGGGATGTGCGGGGTCGGCAGACTGCGCGGCACCTTGGCCGCGACCGACACCGCGGTGCGGCCTCCGACGCCGGGCACCGACCAGCCGGCCAGGTACGCGATCAGGGCCGTGACGATCAGCACGGCTAGCATGTCGATCTGCGGCAACCCGAAGCGCTGCACGGCTTTCCGGAACACAACGGCGAGCACCACGGCGGCGGCGCTGATGATCACCGCGCGGTAATTGATCGCGTCACCGTGGAACAGCGTCAGCCAGACGCGCCGCAGCACCTGCATATGGCCGTTGCCTTTGTCCTTGACCCCTAACGCATTACCAAGCTGCCCGATCGCCAAAAGGAAGGCTGCGGCCGCCATGAACCCGATGATGACCGATTCCGAGATATAACGGGTCAGGTTGCCCAGCCGGAAGACCGCGATGACGATCTGGAACGCCCCCACCAACACCCCGAGCAGGAACAGCGCCTGATAGAGCTGCCCGATGTTCTCCGGGTCGATGAATGCCAGGGCGGTGAAGACCAGCAGTGAAATGGCGCTCGTCGGCCCGTTGATCAGATGCGAGGAAGACCCGAAGATCGACGCGATCGTCGTCACCACGATGGCCGAGTAGACGCCGAACTTCGGGTCCACGCCGGCGATCAGCGCGTAGGCGATCGCTTGCGGAAACGAGATTGCCGCGACGGTGAGTCCGGCGATGAGATCGGCGCGACCTTTGATCCAGCCGTACTGAAATAGTTGACCCACGCGCCTGCCTCTATGTCGCCGGCGCCGCGGCGACCGGTGGCGCCGTCAGGTTGTCCAGAATTCCGTTGTCGCCGAAGAACTTCTCGCGGGCGTCGGTCCAATCGCGGGCGACGGCGCTGACCGGGAACAGCGCCAACGGCGGGAGTCGGTCGGCATGCCGCGCGGCAACCTCGGGCCGGAACGGCCGGTAGCCGTACTGAGCGATCACTTCCTGTGCGGCGTCGGTGAACAGATAGCGCAGGTAGTCCTTCGCATACGTCGCCACATTTGGATCGGTGAGGTTTGCGTCGACCCACGCCACCGCGGGTTCGGCCAGGATGCTGACCGGCGGGTAGACGATCTCGAGTTCGTCCTTGTTGGCAGCGACCTCGCGCAGTGCCTCGTTCTCCCATGTGAGTTGCACGTCGCCGACCCGCTGGACGGCGAAGCTAACCCCGGCCCCCCGCGCTCCGGCATCAGCGACCGCCACATGCTGAAGCAGTGCCCGCACATAGCTGCTCGCCTGTTCTGGGCTGCCGCCGCGGGTGGTGACCGAACCCCAGGCGGCCAGCACGCTGAGTTGACCGTTGCCCGACGTGCGCGGGTTGGGCGAAACGATGGCGACATCGCGGTTCACCAAGTCGGGCCAGTCGCGGATGCCTTTGGGGTTGCCCTTGCGGACCAGGAACACGATCGTCGAGGTGTAAGGGACCGAGTTGTTGGGCAACCGTTGGCGCCAATCGGTCGGCAGGAGTAGGCGTTTCGCCAGCGTGTCGATGTCGCTGATCAGCGCCAGCGACACCACGTCGGCCCGCTGCGACCCGTCCACCACGCTGCGCGCCTGCCGGCCCGACCCGCCGTGAGACTGCTTGACTGCCAATCTGTTTCCGTACTGGGCGGTGAAAGCGTGGTCGATCGCCGCGTACAACTCACGGGTCGGGTCGTAGGAGACGTTGAGGATCTGGTTCGACCGGTCCTCGGGCAGGTTCTTCACCACGATCGCGGTCGCCGCGAAAACGATTGCGGCAATACCGAGCACGTTGAGCCAGGGCACTCGGCCAAGCCAACGCAGACGGCCACTCACAGCGATCCCCACTCGTACGGTCGACGGGCAATTCGTCGATGCTAACGATCCGGCCGGTCCACGGCAGCGGTGAGAATCAGGCAGAAGATAAAGGCGGCGCCGCCGGCTGCCCTTTGTCCTCAGCCCTTCGTCTGGTGAGCGGTGAAGCGTTCAGCACGCCTGCTCACACCGAACGATCAGCGGATGTTGTACTCGTGCAACGTCTGGCCGGTGCCCTCACTGACCGTCACGTAGCCCTGTCCATCGGGGTGGAAGGCGATCGCTTCACCTTGCGTTTCGCTGACAACCGGCCCGTCGACCGGCTGCTGGCTGAACGGCGACCAGGCACTGGTGCCCGGGGCGCGATCCCAGAGCAGGACATCGCGGTACGTGCGTACCGCGAGCTGCGAGCCGTCCGGTGAGAAGTCGGCGCTGGTGATCAGTTTCGACCCGGAGTGTGACATGTCAAGGGTGGCAACTTGATTCCACTGCGTCGGCGTGCTGCTGCTGCCGGCGCTGGTCCATCCGCTGTCCGGAGTGGAGAACACTCGGGAGACATTGCCGCTGGTCTTCTCGATGACCATGAGGTTGTGTGTGTTCGGGTCGACCGCCAGCGCCTCGGAGTTGATCTTCTCGCCGCCCGGATACTGCAGTCGAAGCTGTTCAACGCCGGACAGCGAGCCGTTGGTCGGATTGGCGGCGGTGCCGGTGACGATCGGCTCCGGCACCCGGTAGACCGTGACGTTACTGCGCGACAGGCCGTTGTCCCCGATGTCCCCGACGTAGATGTAGGACTTGCCGTCCGGGCCCTTGGCGACCTCGATGTCCTCCCAGTCGCTGGCCGTTGCGCCACTGAGCTTGTAGGTCGCCAAGGTCTGACCGGTCTTGGCGTCCACGGCGAAGATGCGGGCGGTGTCTCCGGAATCGTTGTGCACCCAGTAGACATTGGGATTGTTGATACCGGCGTCGACGCCCGAGATCTCCTTGAGGTTGCCGTCGGTGATGGTCCCTCCGTTGGACGAGCTGATCTTGCCGTCGCGGGCCGCATCCACCGCGTTCTGGCCAGATGGGTTGGACGGGTTGCCCGGGTCCGTGGGGTTACCCGGGTCCGTGGGGGTACCCGGGTTGGTCGGAGTACCCGGGTCCGTCGGCGTCCCCGGATCGGTCGGAGTACCGGGGTTGCTCGGGGCGCTGAGCTTCGTGCCCGTCGCGCCCTCCGCTCCGTCGTGGCCGGCGAGTTGCCCGCCGGAACCACCGGCGCCGCCCGCACCCGGTGTCTGACCGGATCCGCCAGTGCCGCCGTTGCCGCCGTCGCCCATCAGTCCGGCGTGTCCCCCGGCACCGCCGACACCACCGATCGCGCCCGCGCCGCCCACGCCACCGGCACCGCCGTTACCGGCCAGCAACCCGCCGTTGCCGCCCCGGCCGCCCGCGGGCGCCGGCCTGGTGGCATCGATTCCGGCACCACCCTGGCCCCCCGCACCGCCATTGCCGATCAGTCCGGCGCTGCCGCCGTTGCCACCGGCCTGACCGCTCGCCCCTGACCCGCCCTTGCCGCCGTTGCCGTACAGCAGTCCGCCGGCGCCACCGTCCTGACCCGTGCCGGCCAGTCCGTCGGCGCCGTTGCCGATCAGCGGACGGCCGGTGAGCGTCCGGGAAGGCGTGTTGATCAGGTTGAGCGCCTGGTCGAGCGGGTTGGCGTTGGCCACCTCAGCCGCGGCGTAAGAGGCCGCACCGGACGTCAGGAGCCGGACAAACTGCTGCTGAAAAGTCTCGACCTGACTGTTCAGGGCCTGGTACTCACGGGCGTGACCGGCAAACAACGCGGCAATGGCCGCCGACACCTCGTCTTCGGCCGCGGCCAGGATCGTGCTCGTCGGAAGCGCCGCCGCGGCGTTGGCGGCGGTCAGCGTCGAGCCGATGCCTGCCAACTCCGTCGCCGCTGAGGACAACAATTCCGGCACTGCCGCCAGGTATGACATCTGAGACCTTCCAGCCAGCTATATAATCAATCAATTGATCGTATGCACGGTTCGCGGCATCAGGCAGCGTTTTCGGCAAATAATCAATCAGTTGATAGTTTAGGGCCGATTCAGCAAGCGTCTTGCGGCAATTTTCGGCGGAGCGACCCTGTCGTGCGTCCAGTCGCCGGGCCGGACGCGCCAGGTACGCCGTGCGTACTCCAACTCGGTGTACGGCCACTGCGTTACGACGCGGCCAGTGGGCGAGCGGAAATAGCTGTCGCACCGCGTCCAGATGGAGCGTTCCAAGTCCGCCGACAGCCGGTCGTTGTAGCGCTGTTCCGCCTCGGGGCGCACGTCGAGGTGTCCGCCACGACGGGCGATCCGGGACACCGCGCTGGCTACCAGCCGGGCGCCCGCTTCCAAGATGTAGACGATGGAATTGCCGCCCTGGTTGGTGTTGGGCCCGTAGAGCATGAAGAAGTTCGGGAACCCTGACACCGCTACGCCCAGGTAGGCGGTCGGGTCTGCACCCCACCGCTCGTGCAGGTTCTGTCCCTGGGCGCCCACCACCTCGATGCCGGACAGGTAGTGCGACGTCTCGAATCCGGTGGCCAGCACCACGGCATCGACATCGAACGTGGCGCCCGTGGCGGTGACGACCGAAGTCTTCGTCATCCGCTCGACGGGATCGGTCACGAGTGTGACGTTGTCCCGCTGCAGCGCCCGGTAGAAATCGTCACCGAGCAAAACACGCTTGCAGCGGAACGGATAGTCCGGCGTCAGGTCGCGGCGCAGCCGCTCGTCGGGCACGGTACGTTCCAGGAAGGATGTCGCGAACTGCGATCGCGCGGCAACGATAGGGTCATCGGCCATGGTCGCGGTGTTGTCGTGCTGGAATTTCCAGATCTGCCAACGCTTCCGGCGCGCAGCCAGCGGGTTACGCCGGAACTGCGCCAATTCCGTTGCGCTGTAGGGCCGGTCCTCCTTGGGCACCATCCAGGGCGGTGTCCGCTGGAAGACAGTGAGGTGCCCGGCCACCTTAGCGAGCTCGGGGATGACCTGGACGCCGCTGGCCCCGGTGCCGATCACCGCCAGCCGTTTGCCTGTCAGGTCAACGTCGTGATTCCACTGCGCCGTATGCATCACGGTGCCGCTGAATTCGGGCAAGCCTGCGATATCGGGAAGTCGTAGCGATCCGAAAAGCCCAGCGGCACAAACCACTACGTCAACCACGAGATCCCGAACACGCCCGTGCCGATCTAGCTGCAGGTTCCACCGCCCGGCATCATCGTCCCAGCGGGCCGACCGCACCATGGTGTCGAGCATGAGGTGGCGACCCAGGTCGAAATCGTCCACCACCGACTCGAGATAGGCCAGTATCTCGGGCTGCCGTGCGTAGGTACGTGTCCAGGACTTGTTGGGCGCGAACGAGAATGAATAGAGGTGGCTCTGGATGTCACACGCCGCGCCGGGATAGGTGTTGCGCCGCCAGGTCCCGCCGACCCCGTCGGCGGCTTCGATGATCACCAGGTCGTCGATACCGGCGCGGCGCAGCGCAACGGCGGCGCCCAGGCCACCGAACCCGGCTCCGATGATCGCCACCTTCGGGGAGGGCCGGCGGCGGCCGGCCGCCCTGATCCGGCCGAGGACATATCTCACGGAAGGTCCCGGCTGGGGCGAATGTCGAATCCGGCCAGGTCCCCGCCGGCCCGCCATGCCGCCAGCAGGTCGGCGTATTCGGTAGGGCCACCGAAGAAGAAGCTGCCCTGGCGGGTCTTCGCGTCCGCCTTGCCTTCTCGGTTGTAGTAGCCGGGCGTGCAGGTCTTGGCCCGCTCGGCCGTGGCCGCCGACCGCTGCACCACCGTCTCCACCCAGGCGGCCTCGGCCGCCGCCGACGCCTCGACTTCGCGAACGCCGTGTTCCAGCGCCCAGGCGATGATCCATGCGGCGTGCGTGGCCTGGACGTCCAGCAGATATGGGAAATTCACCGTAAGCCCTGCCTGGGCGATGCTTTCGATAAAGCAGTTGGGAAAGCCGTTGGCGCACAGCCCCTGAAAGGTGCGCACCCCGTCGTTCCATCGCTCGGTCAATGTCACACCGTCGCGGCCGATCAGTTCGAATCCGGTGCGCCTGCAGTAATCGGTGCCGACTTCGAAACCCGTTGCGAAGATCAGGCAGTCAAGCTCGTAGGTGACCCCGTCCACCACCACACCCGCCTCGGTGATCTGCTCGACGCCCCGCCCACGAGTGTCCACCAGAGTCACGTTCTCGCGGTTGAAGGTTTGCAGATAGTCGTCATGGAAGCATGGCCGCTTACAGAAGTAGCCGTACCACGGCTTGAGAGCCTGGGCCGTCGCGGGATCGACGACGATTTCATCGACACGCGCCCGGATCTCCTCCATCTTGGCGAAGTCGGCGACCTCGATATCCCGGCCGCGTTGCTCGGGGCTGACGGTCGCATCGGTGTCGTGGCGCATCACCGGCAGCTTGCGGGTGATGCTCGTCCAGGCGTCGGCGACCAGGTCCTTGTCCGCCTGCCCGCCGGAGGTCAGGATCTGGAAGTTCTCGATCCGTTCGCGCTGCCAGCCCGGCTGTAACGTGTTGGCCCACAACGGATCCGTTGGTCCGTTGGCGCGGACGTCCACCGACGACGGGGTGCGCTGGAACACGTAGAGTCGCTGCGCCGCCGCGCCGAGGTGAGGCACACACTGCACGGCGGTGGCCCCGGTGCCGATGATGCCGACGCGCTTGTCCGAAAGATTCTCCAGTTGAGCGCCGGTGTACGCGTAGTCCCACCGGCTGGTGTGAAACGTATGACCGCGGAAGTCATTGATGCCCGCAATGCCGGGCAATTTCGGCTTGGCCTGATATCCGTTGGCCATCGAGACGAACTTCGCCCGCATCTCGTCACCATGGTTCGTCTTGATGATCCAGCGGGAAGCGGCTTCGTCCCAGCGGATTTCATGCACGTCGGTCTGCAGGCAGGCATCCCGGTAGAGGTCGTAGTGTTCGGCGATGCGCCGGCAGTGCTCGAAGATCTCCGCGCCCCTCGCATACTTCTGCTGGGGAATGTAGCCCAACTCTTCCAGCAGGGGGATGTAGACGTAGGACTCGACGTCGCAGGCGATTCCCGGATAGCGGTTCCAGTACCAGGTGCCGCCGACGTCAGCCGCACGGTCGATCAGCCGGATGCTCTCGACCCCGAGTTGACGCAGCCGCACACCGGTCAGCAATCCGCCGAATCCGGCGCCGACGATGGCTACGTCCACCTCATCGGTGACCGGCTCGCGGGTGAAGTTCCCGTCCGCCCACGGGTCAGCGGCGAACCGGGCGAACTCGCCGGCGATCTCCACATACTGAGCGATCCCGTCGGGGCGCAACCGCCGGCTGCGCTCCTGCGCATACTTCTGGCGCAACGCTTCCACGTCGAACGTGCGTCCAACAGTTCCGGTCAAACCCTCGACCCCACTCTCCGTGAGCCCGTCCCGATAATCGATCGCTTGATCGCATCAAGGAGATGCTAGCTTCCCGAAGCGAAGAGCTCGCCTCTGACCATTACTTTGGCGGCGTCCAGCGCCGCGTGGTACTCGTCCGGCGGCAGGGTCGCGGCCAGCTCGGTCAGCCCGTAGATGAGCGCATAGATCGCTTCTCGGGTGGCGTGTGGGTCAGCATGATCGCCCAGCTCGCCGTTTTGCTGGGCTTGCCCCACCAGGCCTTCGATGATCTCGCGGAACGCCTCGAACCGGGCTTCCCCGCCGTCCCGGACGAGGTGCTCGGCCCGGATCGCCCACTCGAAGGCCGCCAGGTCCGGATACTCACGCATCAACGCACCGCATTCGTCGAGCACGGCCTCGATGCGATCGACGGCGTGCCCCGGGCCGTCGGCCGCCTTGCGCAACCTCGGGATCGCGGTCTCGGCTCGGTCCGCGATCGTCGCCTTGAGCAATTCCGCTTTGTTCGGGAAGTAGTTGTAGAGGCTCGCGCTCGTGACGTCGGCCAACCGGGCGATCTCACGGATCGTGGCTCGTTGGTATCCCACTTGCGCGACGCAGCGCATCGTCGCGCCGATGATCCGCCGGCGAGTCTCCTCGCCACTTGCCCCGACGGGGCGGCCCAGCTGGGTTCGGGCCATGGTGAGTTGTGTCCTTACTTGTGGAGCCGTCCACCTGGTAAGGCGGGACCGGTGTCGACGTGGTCGAATATATTCGACCGATCAATTAGTTCTCGCGACCGGGCGGGCGCGGTGAGTAGGCGATTTCTTGACGGGGGCAATGCGGCGTGACTGTCAGCTCTTCCGTGTCCGATTCGTCGGCCGATTCGTCCCTGTCGGGAACTCCGCTTGGCCGCCCGGTGGGCGCGGATGGAGAGCAGACCCGGCGCCGGATCATCACCGCGGCGATGCGGTGTGTGGCAGAGGTCGGCTACTCCCAGACGACGATCCGCGAGATCGCCCGGGCCGCCGACATGACCAGCGGAAGTCTCTACCACTACTTCTCGAACAAGTCCGAGCTGCTGCGGGCGACCGGTCAGGAAATTGAGAACATCGTCCTGCCCCGACTGCGTGGCGCCGTCGCAAGCTCGGACAACGTCGCCGATCAGCTTGATGCGGTGCTGGATGAGTCGAAGCGGCTGATGCGCGACTTCCCGCACCTGGCCGCCTTCCTGCGGGCCGTGCGCTCGGGCGGTGTCACCCAGTCGAGGCTGAGCGCGCCGCAGTATCCCGGCTCCAAGGCGCTGCGCGACGTCGTGACCGAGATCGTAGAAAATGCGCACAGCCAGGGCGCGTTATCCCCTGCCACGGATACCACCGCGGCCATCGACGCCATCTGCGCTCTGACGCGCGGCCTGACGGAACCGGCGGCGCTGGACTCCCCGGAGGTCTATGACGCAACGCTCAGCGTCGCGAAGCGGATGGTCAGAGGGACCTTGTTCACCCGCCCGAAAGCCGGGCGGTGATGGGGGAACTGCTCACCGCGCTGCGCCTGAACATGACCAACGTCGCCGATCCTGCCGGGCGACACGGCGACCGCTATCGGGCTGCGCTGGAGATGGCGGAGTTCGCCGACAAGAACGGGTTCACGGCGATCAGCGGCGAGGAGCATCACCTGGCCGCCACGGGTTGGCTGCCTTCGCCGTTGCTGGTGGCCGCCGCGCTGGCGGGACGCACGAGCCGCGTGCGCATCAGCATCAATGCGTTGATCGTGCCGCTCTACGATCCGGTCAGGCTCGCCGAAGACATCGCCGTGCTGGACAATCTGGCTCAGGGCCGGTTCAGCTTTGTGGCCGGAATGGGTTATCGCCCTGCGGAATACCATGCCGCCGGGAAGGATTGGTCCCGGCGCGGCGCCTTGATGGACCACTGCCTTTCGGTGCTGCTGCAAGCCTGGGGCGATGAAGCCTTCGAGTACGACGGCGCCGTCATCAACGTCACGCCCAAGCCGCACACTCGGCCGCACCCTTTCTTCTTCGTCGGCGGGATGACCGTCGCGGCGGCTCGGCGCGCGGCACGTTTCGGGTTGCCGTTCTCACCGCCGATGGCCATGCCCGACCTGGTTGCCGTCTACACCGACGAGTTACGTAAGCACGGCAAAACCGGATTTGCCTACTACCCGGAAAACGGCAGCACCGTCACCCTGT